>NZ_JBQFMM010000007.1:0-259972 GCF_056531845.1 Ruegeria sp. K3
CAATCTCTCCGACCTCGGCGTCACCAAAGCCGCCATCCCCGAACTGGTCCAGGGCGCAATCATCGACCCCTCATGCGGAGGGAATCCGATCGAATTGACCGAAGAAAACCTGACAACGCTCTTCAACGCAGCACACTGACAGGCTTGCCGAACCCATCCCTCACCTCTCATACTGGTCGGAGGTGAGGGAGATTTTCATGACGAAAGAGATTGTTCTGATCCACGGTGCTTTTGCCGGGCCGTGGTGTATGGAGGATTATGCGGGCTTCTTTCGTGCACGTGGCTGGACGGTGCATACGCCCGCGCTACGCTATCATGGTGGCGACCCCAAGGCAGATCCCGATCCCGGCCTCACCGACACAAGCGTCCTAGATTACGCCAATGACATTGCAGACTTCGTGCAAGGGTTGGAGAGCAAACCTGTTCTACTGGGCCATGCCATTGCGGGGGTAGTGGCGCAGAAGGTGGCGTCTCGGGGGTTGGCCAGCGCAATTGTCCTGATCAACCCAAACGCGGCTTGGGGCACATTGCCGGAAACCGACGACGAACGCGCTGTGCCGCGCGCGTTGATGGAGGGTGGGGCGTTCTGGAAACAGCCCATGCGCGTTGATTTCGACCTGATGGCCCCTTTTGCGCTCAACAAGATGCCCGAGGCGCAGCAGCATGAGGTGTATGACCAACTCGGCCCCGAAAGCGGGCGGGTGATGTTCGAGATGTTCTTTTGGATGTTCGACGATCACCATGCGATGAAGGTGGAGATCGACAAGGTCGATTGCCCGGTGCTGATTGTTTCAGGCACCGAGGACCGGGCCGTGAACCCCAACACCTGCCGTGCTCTGGCGAAGCTTTACGGAGACCGTGCGACTTTCCTGCCCGTCGACAACCACGCGCATTTTCTGTTCATGGAGCCGGGCTGGGAAGGCCCAGCCGAACAGATTGCCGACTGGTTGGATCGGAATGTTGGGTAAGATGGGGTTTCACCCCATCGTCCCCGCTCCGCTTTGATGGGTTGGAAACCCATCCTACGTCAGTTGTTGGTTTGAAACGTGCTCTGTGGTTTCCAGACCAGAGAACCATCGTCATTGCGATGACACCGCAGCAGCCGTTCCTCGCGCGTGCTGATGGTTGAGGTGACGGTGTTGTCACCGGTCAGCAGGATGAAGGCGTCCGGGGAATAGGCCATGCCATCATAGTAACAAAACCGCGTCTCGGCGCCGTCTGGAATGGGCGATGCAGTGCTGAGCATCTGCTGCGCGGGGGCCGCCGAGGCCAGCAGGGTCAGGGCCAGCCCGAAGGTAAGTGTTTTCATGTCGTCCTCCCGTTCGGAAATTTGTTCGTGGTCTAATTGGGTCTTGGACGCTCGGAACCTCAAATGTCGTTCTTGGATGACGGATTGAGGGTAAGTGTGAACGGGATCAAAGAGTTAGGCAAGCGGTGTGTTTGGAGGGTGGCTGTTGCCACGCGTCAACTATGAATTTTGGCCAGCATAAACCACTCCATTTATATGGGTCAATTCAGTTACATGAAACCTGGTGTCGTTAGCCAGTTGTAAGGCGGACGTATCTACTTCTTGATCGTATATTCAAATCGAATTGAGTTTATCAGCAGATTTACATCCGAAGAGTCCGTTTGCTTGTGGATCATTCGATGGCACGTTGGACAAAGAACCAAGAAATCATCTGGTATTCTATATCTACGGCTTTCACCTTCAGCCAAGCCGCTAATTGGCTTCGCGTGATGTACGTCTATCGGAGTGTTCTGTAGTGGACCGTCAAAGCCAAAGTGTATTTTAGGATCCAAACCGCATGCTTCGCAAACAGTACCCCTGGCTTGAAGGACGGTCTTCCTAATATTCGGCGTCCGTTCTATGCGACGTGAAAGAAAGTACTTGCGGGTTTCTGTTATGTCTGTTGTTCCCGCTTCTTCCATCATGGTGTCTGTGGGAGTAGTGCCACCGCGATCTACAAGTGCATTATAGGCAGACAGCATTCTATCTAAGTCTTTGTAGAACAGATCGGAATCGATTTGATCTGCTGAATAGGTGCGCCCAAACGAATGGCCAGATTCATACCCAAGCGGTAGGGATTCTGAGGAGCCTAAATCAATTGGTTCCACAGAGAACAGCTTGGCAAATTCTGGCACCCTTTCTGCCAAGCCAATTGCTCTTCGGCGCAGAACTTGACGACCTTTGCGCTCGCCAAACTCGTTGTATACTTCCGTCGTCCCTTGGTTCATCGACAGCACAATTTCTTCTGATTGTGCGTTAATCAGGTAAACTACGTAAAAACCTCTTGTGGCGCTCTCAGTAACTAATGGGTCAAAAAAAGCCAACCAAGGTACAGCTGCCCAGTTGCCTGCACCAACGCTAGATTTGACCTTTAACGCGTAAGGTAGAAATATTAAGTGTTTCTTGGCTTCTATTGATACGTCGTGTCGAACAAAATTTCCCAAAATCGCTGCCGGCAAAAGATTTGGCTCGTTCAAAAACGAACTCCCTCGCCATTCTGGCGAGCATTTGGTGAAGCATTATTTCTCCTAGACATCCAACTCCTCCACAAACCGCGCGTTCTCTTGAATGTATTGGAACCGCAGTTCGGGTTTTTTGCCCATCAGGCGCTCGACCAGGTCGCCGGTCTCGCCGGGTTCGTCCTCGTCTATGGTGACGCGGATCAGTTTGCGCGAGGCCGGGTCCATCGTGGTCTCTTTCAGGTCCTTGGCGTCCATTTCGCCGAGACCTTTGAAGCGCGAGACGTCGATTTTGCCTTTGCCGCCCAGACCTTTTTCGAGCCATTCGTCGCGCTCGGCCTCGTCCAGACAATAGACGCGCTTGGCGCCTTGGGTCAGGCGATAGAGGGGCGGGCAGGCGAGGTACAGGTGGCCCGCGTCGATCATCGGGCGCATCTGCGTGAAGAAGAACGTCATCAGCAGCGAGGCGATATGCGCCCCGTCCACATCCGCATCGGTCATGATGATGATTTTATCATAGCGCAGGTCGTCGACGTTGAACTTGGTGCCAAGGCCCACACCCAGCGCCTGCGTCAGATCGTTGATCTCGGCATTGGTGCCCAGCTTGGAACTGGCCGCGCCCAGCACGTTCAGGATCTTACCGCGCAAAGGCAGCAGGGCCTGCGTCTTGCGATCCCGACCCATTTTGGCAGAACCGCCCGCCGAGTCGCCCTCGACGATGAATAATTCCGTACCGTCGCGTGTTGAACTACTACAGTCCACCAACTTGCCGGGGAGACGAAGTTTCTTAGTGGCGGACTTGCGTTGTGTTTCCTTCTCGGCCCGTCGGCGCAGGCGTTCTTCGGCCCTCAGGATGAGGAAGTCGAGGATCGCCCCGGCGGATTTCGTGTCAGCCGCCAGCCAGTTGTCGAAATGGTCGCGGACCGAGTTTTCGACCAGCCGCTGCGCCTCGACCGTGGCGAGGCGGTCTTTTGTCTGGCCGACGAATTCCGGTTCCGAGATAAAGCAGGACACCAGCGCGCAGCCGCCGGTGATCAGGTCGTCACGGGTGATCTGACCTGCTTTCTTGTTATTGATCAGCTCGCCATAGGCCTTGATCCCCTTGAGGACCGCAGCCCAGAAACCGGCGACATGTGTGCCGCCTTCGGGGGTGGGGACAGTGTTACAGTAGGACTGGATGAACCCGTCGCGTGAAGGCGTCCAGTTGATCGCCCATTCGACTTTGCCGGGGGTGCCGAACTTCTCGTTAAAGTCCACGGTGCCGGCAAAGGGCTGCTCGGCATAGGTCGACGAGCCGTTCATCGTCTCCTTCAGATAGTCCGACAGGCCGCCGGGGAAGTGAAAGGTGGCCTCGGTCGGGGTTTCGCCGTCGTCGATGGCAGATTTCCAGCGGATTTCGACGCCCGAGAACAGATAGGCCTTGGAGCGGATGGATTTGAATAGGCGCGCGGGTTTGAATTTGTGGTGGCCGAAGATGTCCGCGTCGGCGTGGAACGTGACGGTTGTACCGCGCCGGTTGGGCGCTGCGCCTACTTTTTCCACCGGACCTAGAGGGATACCGCGCGAGAAGCGTTGTTCGAATAGCTGTTTGTCGCGTGCCACCTGCACGACCATCGAATCCGACAGGGCATTCACCACCGATGCACCCACACCGTGCAGACCGCCCGAAGTCTGATACGCCTTGCCCGAGAATTTACCGCCTGCGTGCAGGGTACAGAGGATCACTTCAAGTGCCGACTTGTCGGGGAACTTGGGATGCGGGTCGATCGGAATGCCGCGCCCGTTGTCACGAACGGTCAGGGCGTAATCTGCGTGCAGCTCGACCTCTATCCGGTTGGCATGGCCCGCAACAGCTTCGTCCATTGAGTTGTCGAGTATCTCGGCCACCATATGGTGCAGCGCCCGCTCATCCGTGCCGCCGATATACATGCCGGGGCGTTTGCGCACCGGTTCCAGCCCTTCGAGCACCTCGATGGACGAGGCGTCATAGGTGGAGGTCGCTTCTGGCGTCAACAGATCGTCGGGCATGGCTGCTGCTCTTGTTTTTGAGTTTCCCCCATTATGGCAGGTGATGTGGTCCGGGGGAAGAGGGACGCGAGGTGTTGTATCCGGTTTGTCGGGGCCAACGGAACCGGAGCGATATTCAGCGCTGTATTGCAGCGCGTTTACAATGACAGCCAGAGAGTTTTGTCTTTAAAGCCACCTCGAACAAGAGAACTTTTCTCAAGCACATCCGAATATTCGTCATCCCAATCACGGAACCGGTCATTTGTGACGATAGCAGCGCCGAGATCCCGCGCTACCTGAAGGACTAGCGGGTCGGCAGGAGTACCCTTCGGCGCAACCATCACGTGGCTGCATGGCAACCCAAGCAAAGCCGCAAGGGAACTGTCGTTAATATAGCGATCTGAGATTTTGTATCCTACATTGGCATCAAAGACGACGCCCGGTGTCCGCCCCTTTGTCTTCAACTCGTCGACAACCTCGCGCACTGTGGCGATATTAGGAACACCGCCTTTCCAGTGCAAAACATTTGATCCATCGACGACAGCCCAGTTTTTCGAAGTTTTGAGCCGGCGTAGCCTTTTTCCGAACAGCAGCAGCAAACTTGCCAATGCGCACGGTCCTGTCAGCAATAACCAATCTGAGAACGCTGGATTGAACATAGCTATAGCAGAGCCAAAACAAGACAGGGCAAAAATACAGATGAGAGGGCGCACAGTTGAAAAGTCTTTGGTCAGAAAGTTGTTTCAATAGGGACGTAGCAGACAGTAGGGGTGGCTGCCCAGCATATATCAGTGATGCAAAACAGATTGATATTAAACCGCGAGCTTTCCAAGGTCTCGTCATGTTTCGAAATCCCGTTTAGGCTTTGTTCCGGAAGCAGAAATTAGGGAGCAGAAGAATTGAGCTGGATCAGAACCATTCCATTCGAAGAGGCGACGGGAAAGCTGAGGAGGCTTTATGACCGGGTCACCGGGCCGGACAACAATGTGGACAATATCATGATGGCGCACAGCCTGCGGCCGCATTCGATGGAAGGCCATATGGCGATGTATAAGGCCGTGCTGCATCACTCGGGCAACAAGATACCGAAGTGGTTTCTTGAGGTGCTGGGCGTGTGGGTCAGCTCTCTGAACAAGTGTGGATACTGCGTAGAACATCACTTTTCCGGATTGCAGCGGTTGCTGCATGATGAGATGCGCGGCAATGCGATCCGTGCGGCGATTGAGGCGCGTGATCCGGCCTCGGCCCCGCTGGACGCGGCACAGGTCGAAGCGATGAGATATGCGCGCAAGCTGACCGAGGCACCCGGTGATCTGACCGAGGCGGACGTGATCGCTCTGCGAGAGGCGGGGTGGGAAGATGGCGAGATTCTGGAGATCAATCAGGTGTGTTCTTATTTCTCCTATGCGAACAGAACCGTTTTGGGTTTGGGGTGTTCGACTGACGGAGACGTTTTGGGCTTGTCGCCGAACAACTCGGACAATCCTGATGATTGGGGACATCGGTAAGTGCGGGGCTGGCCGCTCCCCCATATGTATTTTGGGGTCATGTAAAGAACGGGCATAGGCTTGTTCTTTGACGCCCCGATAAAACCTATGTCAATTTGACACCAATCAAAGCGCGCCGTGTGACAATCGGCTAAGCATCTCCTCGACAGTGAAACCGAGGAGAACATGTATGGATGTGGCACCCCAGATCAAACAAAAATCATCTCAGATCAAAGCTGTAACTGACCTGAAGGCGGATGCCTCGGCACCAACATCCGAGAAAATCCGGCAAGCTTTTGAGAGCGGCAAGTACCCCTATGGCCGCAAGATGGCACGCAAGGATTACGAGGCGCAAAAGGCCGAGCTGCAGGCAGAGTTGCTGAAGGTTCAATTGTGGGCGCAGGAGACTGGGCAGCGGTTTGTGCTGTTGTTCGAGGGCCGCGACGCCGCCGGCAAGGGTGGGACCATCAAGCGGTTCATGGAGCATCTGAACCCGCGTCAGGCGCGTGTGGTCGCATTGAACAAGCCGACGGATGAGGAGAAGGGGCAGTGGTATTACCAGCGTTATGTGCAGCAGCTGCCCACCGTGGGCGAGATGGTGTTTTATGATCGGTCCTGGTACAACCGTGCGGGCGTCGAGCGGGTGATGGGCTTCTGCTCACCCAATGAGTATCTGGAATTCATGCGGCAGACGCCCGAGTTGGAGCGGATGCTGGTGCGCTCGGGCATTCAACTTTATAAGTACTGGTTCTCGGTCACGCAGGAAGAGCAGCAGCGGCGCTTTGGGAGTCGTGAAACTGATCCGTTGAAGCAATGGAAACTGTCACCGATTGACAAGGCTAGCCTGAGCAAATGGGATGACTATACAGAGGCGAAAGAGGCGATGTTCTTCTACACCGACACCGCTGATGCGCCCTGGACGATTGTCAAATCCAACGACAAGAAACGCGCGCGTCTGAACTGCATGCGGCATTTCCTGTCGACGCTGGACTACCCGGACAAAGACCTCAGGATCGTTGGTGAGCCTGATCCGTTGATAGTTGGGCAGGCGCATCACGTAATTCATAACTCGGACCATATTCTGGGGACAGCGCTGCATCCTGACGCGAAGATCGGCTGAAAATCGATAAACTGTAAAGCAGTTGCACCAAAGGTGATGGCTTGCGTCGCTTTGTTCTCGTTAGTCTCATTATGAAATAAGTTTGTTCCGCTCTTGTCTCGGGCAGCGCGCAAGCCTAAGGCTGGCGGAATGAACAAGGTGATGACATATCCCGGCCATTTGCGCGCAATCGCGGTGCTGGGCCTGCCGTTGATTGGCGGGCATCTGGCACAGTATGCGATTGGTTTGACCGATACAGTCATGCTGGGCTGGTACGGTGTCGAGGCGTTGGCTGCCGTGACGCTGGCCAACAGCTATTATTTCGTCCTGTTCCTGTTTGGTGCCGGGTTTGGGTGGGCTGTAATGCCGATGGTAGCGACCGCTGCCGCCGAGGAAAATGAGACCAGCATTCGCCGCTCCACTCGCATGGGTCTGTGGCTATCACTGATCTATGCGACGGTGATGATGCCCCTTTTGTGGTGGTCCCATCCGATCCTGATTGCTTTGAAGCAAGAGCCGCAAGTCGCTGAAACTGCGTCAGTATACCTGCGGGTCGCGGGGTGGGGCTTGTTCCCGGCGCTGTTGGTGATGGTCCTGAAGTCCTATTTGGCCGCGCTTGAGCGGACGCAGATTGTGCTGTGGATCACGATTGTTGCAGCTGTGGTCAATGGCGTGACCAACTATGCGCTGATCTTCGGAAACTGGGGCGCGCCCGAACTTGGGGTGATTGGTGCGGCTATCGCGTCAGTGGTGACGCAGATCGTATCATTGGTGGCGGTCGTGATCTATGCGGTGCGTGCGTTGCCGGAACACAGCTTGTTTCAGCGGTTTTGGCGCCCGGATTGGGAGATGTTCATGAGCGTGCTGCGTTTGGGCGTTCCCATCGGTCTGACGACACTGGCGGAGGTGTCGTTGTTCGCGATCTCTGCTGTCATGATGGGCTGGTTGGGTCCAGTGCCGCTGGCAGCTCACGGGATTGCGTTAAACCTCGCCTCGGCGACGTTCATGGTTCATTTGGGCCTGTCTAATGTGGCGACTATTCGGGCGGGCAACGCGTTGGGTCGACGGGATCGGGCGCATCTTGAGAAAGGCGCGATTACGGTGACCGGGATGTCGTTGATCGTGTCGGTCTTGACGATTGTTCTATTCCTGACATGCGCTGAGCCCCTGATCTCGCTGTTTATGGAGGCCGATGATCCGCAGCGGCCACAGATTCTGCTAATCGGCACTGGCCTGCTGGCGATGGCTGCTTTGTTCCAGCTGGTCGATGGGGCGCAGGTCATCGCACTAGGCCTGTTGCGAGGTTTGCAGGATGCAAAAATACCGATGGTGATGGCCGCACTCAGCTATTGGGTGATCGGTATCCCCGCTTCGTACTATTTCGGCTTTGTTCAAGGTATGGAGGGGATCGGAGTCTGGCTTGGCCTCGTGATTGGCCTTGCTTGTGCTGCCGTATTGTTGATGGCGCGCTTCTGGCTAAGGTCGGTGCGCGATGTAGGAGAAGTTCCCGCCTAGGGGATCATTCTTTGCTCATCCGGTCGGATTTCTTTCGAACAAGTACCGACCGCAAGTCGTGCATTGCCATCAGCAATGGGTCGGTCACGTCCTCTAATTGCGCATCCGTTGCTTTAGACTGGGCCCATTGCGTGGTCAGATTCAGGTAGTCAACCGCACGGTGTATATCATCCATATCGCGGCGGGATAGCAGGGCTTTGCGCTCTTCCATCCAGCGCGCGATTTCATCGTTGTCGGCGTCGCTTAGTACACGCTGGCCCTGCGGTTTGACCTCGCCATTGCGGATGTTGATGACCGCGATCTGTTCCATCTCGATCCGGCGATGGCGATTTTCCGTGTCGATCCTGAACACCGCTGCCCCATTTTCGCGCACGCGGAAATAGTATTCAGGCAGGGCTGTGGACATAACAAACTCCGGTATCAGGTGAGCGCGGCGCAAAAACGTTGGATGCGTGTGCAGGCTTCAGTCAGGGCTTCATCAGAGGTCGCATAGCTGACGCGGAAATTGGGCGACAGACCAAAAGCTGCGCCAAACACCACCGCCACGTCGGCCTCTTCCAGCAGGGCGATTGCGAAGGTTTCGTCCGAATCTATCACGGTGCCCGCGGGTGTGGTTTTCCCGATCAAGCCTGCAATTGATGGATAGACGTAGAACGCGCCTTCGGGTGTCGGGCACGAGATACCGTCGATTTGGCTGAGCATGTCGACGACCAGATCGCGACGGCGTTTGAAGATCTCATTATTCGGCGCAAGAAATGCTTGAGTTCCATTCAGAGCCTCGACTGCTGCCCATTGGCTGACCGAACTGGGATTCGAAGTTGATTGAGATTGCACCTTGCGCATCGCGGCGATCAACTCGACCGGGCCTGCCGCATAGCCAATACGCCAACCGGTCATGGCATAGGCTTTGGAGACGCCATTGCAGGTCAGCGTCCGATCATAAAGTCTCGGTTCCACCTGTGCGGGCGTGCAGAACTCGAACCCGTCATAGGCCAGGTGCTCATACATATCATCGGTCATCACCCAGACATGCGGATGTCGCATCAGGACATCAGTCAGTTCTTTTAGTTCAGAACGGCTATAGCCCGCCCCGGTGGGATTCGAGGGTGAGTTGAAGATGAACCATTTCGTTTTAGGTGTGATTGCGGCTTCCAGTTGATCCGCTGTCAGTTTGAAATTGGTCTGCAGCGAAGTTTCGACGATCACTGGTGTGCCACCGGCCAGTAACACCATGTCCGGGTAGCTGACCCAATAGGGCGCGGGGATGAGGACCTCATCGCCCTCGTTCAGCGTAGCCATCAGCGCGTTGTAAAGCGTCTGCTTACCCCCGGTCCCGACCGAGACCTGAGCGGGCGTATAGTCCAATCCGTGGTCACACTTCATCTTGGCGCAGACCGCCTGTTTCAGCTCGGGGATGCCGTCCGGAGCAGTGTATTTGGTCTTGCCCGCAGCGATGGCGGCCACGGCGGCGTCCTTGATGTTCTGCGGCGTGTCGAAATCGGGCTCGCCTGCGCTCAGCCCGATCACATCGCGCCCGGCGGCCTTCAGCTCGGCTGCTTTGGACGTCATCGCGATGGTGGGCGAGGGTTTTACGCGTGACAGTGTCGCAGACAGGAAACTCATGGTCGGCCTCGGTTTGTATGTTCAGCCCGACTGTCATAGGGTGCGCCGAAATAACGATCAAGCCAATTGAGTTTTACCCTTTGGAGACCCCGATGAACGACGAAACAGACTGGTTCGGACCGGACACCGCAACCTTCGGGGATCGCGTTGCTGGCGCACGCGAAGCCGCAGGTATGACGCAGACCCAATTGGCTCGCAGGCTTGGTGTCAAAAAAGCCACGATCACCTCGTGGGAAGATGATTTGTCGGAACCCCGCGCGAACAAGCTGTCGATGATGGCGGGGCTACTGAATGTCTCGATCATGTGGCTTCTGACGGGCGAGGGCGACGGCATGGACGAAACAAGCCTGCATGGCGATACGGACTCGGAATTGCGCGATCTTGTTGCAGAGCTCCGCACGATCCGAGGTGAGATGCGAGCCAACTCCGAGCGTCTGGCTCGCGTCGAAAAAGCGCTGCGTCTGAAATTGGAACGCAATCAATGACCGAGCCGCGCGAGACCCGGATCAAGCGCATGAAAATGCGTTCGATGCGGCGGGGCATCAAAGAGATGGATTTGATCCTGGCGGCATATGCCGATCGCAATCTGTCTTCGATGGACGAGGCGGGATTGGACACATATGATGCCTTGCTGCATGAAAATGATCAGGACCTTTATCAATGGGTCACTGGTCAGGCCAGCCCGCCGGAACCACTGGCCGAATTGATCGCGGATATCGCGCAAACCTTTCAAAAATAAGCAATCATCAGGCTTAACCGATTTTTCGGGAATTCGCGTCATGTTTTCAGAAACAGCGCGATGAATCGGAGGATTGAATGAGTATGGAGTTAAAGGTCACCGCGCCCGGGACCAAGGGGTTCATGACGAGCTATCTTGAGGCGTTGGCGCTGGTCGAGCGTCTGCATCGCTTGCTTCTGGACGTCATCAAGGATGAATTCGAGCGTGTCGGCGTACTTGAGATCAACGCGGTGCAGGCCCTGCTGTTGTTCAACATAGGCGACCATGAAGTAACCGCCGGAGAGTTGAAGAGCCGTGGTTACTATCAAGGCAGCAATGTCAGCTACAATCTTAAGAAACTGGTCGAGATGGGCTATATGCACCATCAACGATGCGAGATTGACCGCCGCTCGGTACGGGTACGCCTGACCCTGCGCGGGCGTGAGATTCGTGACATCGTGTCAGACCTGTTCGCCCGCCATGCAGAAGGGCTGCAAAACCGCGGCGTGATCGGGACCAATGGGATTGAAGAGATCACCGGTTCACTGCGTCGGGTCGAACGATATTGGACCGATCAGATTCGGTATATCTACTGATAGCTTTGATGGCTGAGTTTGGGACAGCGACAGACCCTCAAGCTCACGGATCAGTTTACGTGTCATCGCATCTTCATAGGCTTCGAAGCCAAGGGCGACTTCGACGAAAGCATCGGGGCCTCGGATGACCCACGCGTGGTAATAGGCGGATAGCTCCCCAATCTCTACCTGGCGGGTGTCTCCTGGATTGGGGTCGTCGATACCGATTACAAGGGCATTGATTGTAATATCAGTGTTTTGCAAAGCGGCTTTTATGTCCCGCGGGTGATGTCCGAGATTGTGTTTACCATCACCGGACAGATCCAGTGTTCGCCGCCAGCAATCGCTTTGGCTCTCCAACATCTCAGCACCGTACAACATGGCCGACCCGACCGCCGTTCCCTGCGGCGCTGATGAGCGTGTTGTGCTTTCTAAATGTTGCTGAATTCGACGCAGATCAGCAGTCGAGCGAACATCTGTCCAACCAAGCAAGAGGCGTTGGTGGCCAGGTTCGCTCCATTCGTAGATAGCGATCCGAATAAAGGTAGACGGGTTTGAAAGGATCAGTTGAACCACCTCGGGATGGCGCAACGCCGCCGCAAGGCCACTAAGTTGCAACCTGTACTCACGACTGTCGACCGAACCAGAGACATCCATTCCCAACGCCAAAGCCTGTCGACATTGCGCTGAAAGCGGGTTGGCCAGCAGGCAAAGAAGTGTCGCACACAGGCGGATCATTTCGCATTATCCGGTTGCAACGCACTAAGTTCCAACCCTTTCAATTCCCGTTCCAGTTTGCGACGCATGGCACGCTCAAAATCTTCGAACCCGGCGGCGATCTCAAGAAAAGCACCGGGTCCGTGTAGTACATTTTTCTGAAAGAACGGGATCAAGTCGATTTCTCCTTCGAAATCAGCTGCATTGATCACCAGACCATTCACGGTCGTGTTTTCGAATGGAAAGTGCTTGTAGGCGATCTGTGGCCCGTAGCCATCGTTATTCTTGCCATCGCCCGAGATATCAATGGTTTGGAACAGACAATTCGGGGCGCTCTCCATCAGGGTCGCCCCAAAAGCCAGTGCGTGACCCATCGCAGTCGGGAACTCGTCTTCCGATCGCTTCGATGTGCCGATCCGATGCGCGGCGGAGATCAAATTGGCCCGAGTATCGATTATCGTCCAATCCAAAAGCAATGTCTGGTTGAAACTGCCGGACCATTCATAGACGGCTAATGCAACCGGTTGAGGTGAAAGGAAGAAAGCCTCCTGCACCTCGGGCGCAATCAATGCGTTGGCCAGCCCCTGTCGTTGCAGCGCATCCTCGGTCGCGTCCACCGAGGTCGAGATGTCCATTGCCAGCGCCAGCGCCAGGCGGCAGGTCTCGGCCCAAAGGGGGCTGCCCGTGACAGCCAGCCCCAGTGCTCCCAGCCAGCGGATCACCAGTGGCCGGTGCTTTCCATGCTAGACCAAGGCTCCGCCGGGGCCAGCGCTTCACCATTTTGCAGCAACTCAACTGAGATATTGTCAGGCGAGCGGACGAATGCCATGCGCCCGTCGCGCGGCGGGCGGTTGATCACAACGCCATTGTCCTGAAGGTGCTGGCAGGTCTCGTAAATGTTGTCGACACCATAGGCGAGATGCCCGAAATGGCGGCTGTCGCTTGGCAGTGCGTCGTCGCCATCCCAGTTGTATGTAAGTTCAATGGGCGCGTCCTCTTGTCCCGGTGGGGCGAGGAATACCAGTGTGAACCGCGCAGCCTCGCTTTCATAACGACGCGTTTCCTTCAGGCCCAATAGTTCATAAAACGCTATGGATTTCTCAAGATCCTTCACGCGGACCATGGTGTGGAGATATGTCAGCCCCATCGCGACTTTCCTTGCATTGGTTGTGATGCCAAGCACCTTAGCGCGCCTTCATCCCATGTCGAGGGGCTGGCCGGACACAATTCCGATTTAGCGCAATGCGCCGCACATATCGCGGTTCCGATGGCAAGCTTGCCGATATATAGTGGTCGGCGACTCATTGCTGGAAAGGATAATTTCATGCCTCTGTCTGCCGACCAACTGGCCGAGATCGAAGCTCAGCGCGCACAGTCGAGCCCGACCCGCCGCGTCGTTGCCGAAGGTATGGAAGATCATCTGTACACGGCACATCAGGTTCTGGATCACGGATTTGTCCGCGTTATCGACTATATGGGCGACGATGCTGCGATCTGTCAGGCCGCGCGTGTTTCCTACGGCAAAGGCACCAAATCGGTGCAAAATGATGAAGGCCTGATCCGCTATCTGATGCGCCACTGGCATTCGACCCCGTTTGAAATGTGCGAGATCAAGTTGCACGTCAAACTGCCCGTATTCGTAGCCCGCCAGTGGATCCGCCACCGCACGGCGAATGTGAACGAATATTCGGCGCGGTATTCGATACTGGATCGAGAGTTCTATATCCCGGCACCCGAACATGTCGCCGCGCAATCCGAGGTTAACAATCAGGGCCGTGGAGACACATTGCAAGGCGAAGAGGCCGCGCGTGTGTTGGAGATACTGAAAGCGGACAGTGCGCGCTGCTATGACAACTACGAGGCGATGATCGGTCAGGACGGCCAGCAAGGGCTTGCGCGTGAACTGGCGAGGATGAACCTTCCAGCCAACATTTATACGCAATGGTATTGGAAGGTGGACTTGCACAACTTGTTCCACTTCTTGCGTCTGCGTGCCGACCCGCACGCGCAGTACGAAATCCGCGTTTACGCAGATACCATGTGCAAGATTGTCGCCGACTGGGTACCGTTTGCCTACCGCGCGTTTGAGGACTACCGCCTTGGCGCAGTCAACCTCTCTGCGCAGATGGTGACCTGCTTGCGTCGGATGCTCAGCGGTGAAGATGTCACTCAGGAAAACTCAGGCATGACCGCACGGGAATGGCGTGAGTTTGAGGCTGTTATCCGAGAGGGTTGATTCAACAGAAAACCGAGCACGTCCCAAGGTGGGCGCGTTCACTAGGGTTTGCGGTTAACGGCCTGAAATTGGCCGTCAACCTTCTTTTATCTTTCCCGCCGGGGCGGGCTGTGCCTTACAGCGGCTTCAAATCAGCAGCCATTTGGCGGCCGTCACGTCCGTCCTGCAACTCGTACGAGACTTTCTGATTGTCAGCGAGTCCGGTCAGACCGGATCGTTCTACGGCCGAGATATGAACAAACACATCTTTGCCCCCTTCGTCGGGCGCAATAAAACCATAGCCTTTGGTTGTATTAAACCATTTCACGGTGCCGGTTGGCATTTCCCGTGTCTCCTTCTACTTACAAGTTGTCCCACAAATTGGTGGGGGCCTTGGCTGGCAAAACCGCCACACGTCACTGTTCGCCCTCACGATACAGCCCGGGTCGCGTGTTTCGCCTTTTTCAACATTACACGGTGAAGTAAAAAATCAAGAATAACTGGGGCAGCCTGATGGGTTTGTCTAAATTTGCAGCGATTACAGGATCAGTTAGATGATGCAGCTATATGGGCTAAAAACTTGCGATACGTGCCGTAAGGCATTGAAACTGCTTCCAGATGCGGTTTTCGTTGATGTCCGCGCGCAAGGGGTTCCCGAAAATGTGCTGTCCGAGGCGTACGAGACTTTCGGCAAAGCCTTGCTCAATACGCGATCAACAACCTGGCGGGGATTGGATGATGACACACGCAATCGACCGGTGCTCGCGCTGTTGGCTGATCATCCGACCCTGATGAAACGCCCACTGATAGTATCCAATGGTCAGATGTATCTGGGCTGGACGCCTGAAACCCGTCAGGCCCTTGGTGTTGCCTGAAGAACTGCTTATGTGACACGGGCAACAAGCGGAGACCTGTGAATGCGAAACGCTGCCATGATTTTAGGCGTCATTGCCGGGCTGATCGGGATGATCGTCGGTTTTTTTGGCTACGGCTTTGTGGAACTGATCGACCAGTTTGGTGAGATCGAAGGCATTGCCGAGCAGGTAGAGAACCCCGAGTTGATCCAGACGGCTTCGATCGTGGCGCCTTTGTTGGCAATCGTTGGCGGGGCGATGGCCCATTCTCGAGCGCTGATTGCGGGTTTATTGCTGCTGATTTCTGCGGCTGGGATGTACTATGCCTTTGGCTTCGGCGTTTTCACCATGTTCCCGATTGCCTTTGCAGGCGTAGCAGGGTTGCTCGGGCTCGCTGCAGGAAAACCGGACGAGCCCAAGGCACATTTCTAGGTCACTTCAGGCGTAGTAACCGATCCAGAGACAGCGGACCCGCGCCGTTGATCACAATCACCAGCAGCAGGAATGTCCACATCACGCGCTGATCCATCAACGTAATTGCGTTGTCGAATAAGCTACCTAGTTTGACGCCATGTCCGGTGACATCGGTCAGTGTTTGAACCCAGACAAATCCGATCATGCCAAGCGCGGCAAGGCGCGTCAGCAGGCCGACCAGCAAAAGCACAGGCAGGACAAATTCGGCCACTGTGCCAAAGAAGATGACGACCCGCTGGAAAAAGGTCATCTGAGTCACATCATACAGCACCGCCTCTGCAGCTTTGGGAAAGATCTGGCCGAAGGCTCCGGCCGATGGCGAAAAGATCGAGCCGTCGATTTTCAGCGTGGCCGAGTTCCAGTAGTAGACGAACAACACGGCGATAAAGACCACCCGAGCCAGGGTTGGTGTCAGCCAACCGGACGCGTGATCCGCTTTTTCCATCGCATTATTGTAAGTTGAGATCAGGGCAGTCATGTGTCCAGCCTTTCGATAGTCACAGAAGTTATTGCACCGCCCTGCAAAAGCAGTGCCAGAGTGGTTCCAAGATCAAATTCGGGTGTTTCGGCCATGGTGGATTCAAATGCCTCACCGATGGATTTGCCATCCTGAATCAGCGCGATCCATGCCGCACCACCCGGTAGCAATGGGTGTGGGGCAGGGTCGTATTCGGGACGCATGATCAAAACATCCTGAGCGCCCGCCTCAGGTTTCGGCGCGCCTTCTTCGGTGTTAAATAGCCAGATCGAATGTACGGGCCAGCTTGAACGCAACACCTGCACCGACGGCGCGAGGGTCAGTTTGGCTTGCATCAAATCTTCCGGTGGCAAGCTGAGCGCTTCGGCATCTATGGGTTGTCGATCAGCGGCGTGGTAAGCCCTACGCAGCGCCAGTTCCAGACGGGCAACATCCGGCAGGTAGCCCAGATGCGACAACTGCTCCATTCCTTCCAGAAATTTAGGGAATTCCTCGCCGTAAAACATCATCAGGGGTGAGGACGGCGGGTGCTGGCGCAAGAATATTCCAGCCAGCCCGTCCATATTCTGGGGGCCCAGAAGTTTTGTGATGACCGGGAAGGCTTGATGCATCGCCTCGGTCAGCGAGACGGCGACGTTGTTGCGATAGACGCTGAAGCGACGACCAGCGGGCTGCGCCTCGGCGTCCAATAGGCCATCAGGGATGGGCTGGCTGGCATCCAGCAGCGCGGTGTGGAATGTCGTTTGCGACACGCTCATGCGGGCACGCGATCCAGCGCTTTTTGCGCGCGCTCGGCTTCGGCCCGTAACACTGGCCAGTCCGGCACATCGGTGTCCCATTCAATCAACAGGGGTTTGGGGCCGGATTTGTCTAGTACGTAGTCCAGCAGCGCCCAGACCGGGTCCACCACTTCGCGCCCGTGGCTGTCGATCAGCAAGGGATGCCCATGATCGTCTTCGTCTTCGTCATGCCCGCCCAGGTGAATCTCACCGACTTGGTCCAGCGGGTAGGCATCAATATAGCCCTGCGGTGAGAAATCCAGATTGGTGGCTGAAACAAAGACATTGTTCACGTCCAGCAACAGCCCGCAGCCGGTGCGCCGGGTGATTTCGCGCAAGAAATCAGGTTCGGACCATGTGCTTTCCTCGAAGGCCAAATAGCTTGAGGGGTTCTCTAACAGCATTTGCCGCCCGACCACCTCTTGCACCTGATCGATATGGTCGCAAACGCGGGCCAGAGTCGCATCAGTATAGGGCAGAGGAAGTAGATCGTTCAGGAAGTGGCTGTCATGGGTTGACCAGGCCAAATGCTCCGAAAAGCTGGCCGGGTTCAACCAGCCGATAAGATGCTTCAGGCGGTCCAGGTGATCGGGGTCAAGTGGCGTTTCGCCGCCGATTGACAGCCCGACACCATGCACTGAAATGGGGAATTGTTCGGACAGGTGGCGCAGCTGTGCCAGCGGTCTGCCGCCGTCGCCCATGTAGTTTTCGGCATGGATTTCCAACCACGCCACAGGCTTGGCCTGCTCAAGAATCTGCGAGAAATGCTGTGGCTTGTAACCAACGCCCGGCGCGGCAGGCAGCCGGTTCGATCTGAGCGCATTGTCCAACATTTGCAAATCCCCTGATCACGTGGAAAGGGCGGGCGATCCTGCCCGCCCTTTCTGGTTCATTCGGAAAAGCCTTATGCAGGCAGGTCACGCTCCAGCGGCTCAAGCGAGCCTTTGCGATCTGCACCGTCTGCTGTTTTAGGCAGCTCGATGTCGGCGCAGGTGCCTGCGTCAACCAGGGTCCATGCGTTGCCCTGATAGTCGACGGTCGAAGTGCCCGCGCAAGTTGTGCCGGGGCCGGCTGCACAGTCGTTCTGACCTGCCAGAGAAACGCCATAGCACTTTTCTTTGGCCTGGGCTGTTGCGGTTGTGGCCGCGCCGGAAACGGCTGCAGCAACTGCGCTTGCGATAACCAGTGTTTTTGCAGTGTTCGACATCTTGGTAATCCTTGTTAATGACTGCGTATGTCTGCTTGTGACAACGACAAGGTAATGGTTCAGGGGCAGCAGTTGAATTCACGAGCCCGTGTCTCACAACCCCGTCAAAGGTCGTCATGCACCCTTGAACGTTAACAAATTGTTTTTGAATTGAAAAATGATATTTGTTTCAATCCGGCCCAAAATACCGGGCCGGATTTCTAGCGGTTTGCTGCCGAATGTTACAGCAGATCGGGGGGCGTTGCAGCCACGCTCAACTCATTTGTTACAGCCTCAAGCGATTGGACCTGCGTCTGTTTTTCGCCAAGGCGACGGACACTGACCGTGCGATCTTCGACTTCACGGTGACCGACGGCCAGAATGATCGGCACTTTGCCAACCGAATGTTCGCGGACTTTATAGTTGATCTTCTCGTTGCGAATATCCGCCTCGGCGCGGACGCCTGCTGCGCGAAGGGTGCTGACCACTTCGGCCACATACTCATCGGCCTCGGAGGTGATCGAGGCCACAACGACCTGGCGCGGGGCCAGCCAGAACGGCAGCTTGCCCGCGTGTTCTTCGATCAGAATGCCGATGAAACGTTCAAACGAGCCCAAGGTCGCGCGGTGCAACATAACTGGGCGGTGTTTGCCACCATCAGCGCCGATATACGTGGCGTCCAAACGCTCGGGCAGAACAAAGTCCACCTGATGCGTGCCGCATTGCCAATCCCGCCCGATCGCATCGGTCAGAACAAACTCGAGTTTCGGGCCGTAGAATGCCCCTTCACCCGGATTGAGTTCCGGCTCGATCCCAGCCGCGCGTGTTGCGCTGAGCAGGGCGGCTTCAGCCTCGTCCCAAACTTCGTCCGATCCTGAGCGTTTTTCCGGCCGGTCCGAGAATTTGACCGAGAAGTTCTCAAACCCGAGGTCTTTGTAGATACCGGACAGGAACCGAATGAACTCAGCGGTTTCAGATTCGATCTGGTCTTCGGTGCAGAAGATATGGCCATCATCCTGGGTAAAGCCGCGTACGCGCATGATGCCGTGCAGCGCGCCGGAAGGTTCGTACCGGTTACACGATCCGAACTCGGCCATGCGCAGAGGAAGGTCGCGGTAGGATTTGAGACCCTGATTGAAAATCTGCACGTGGCAGGGGCAGTTCATCGGTTTCAGGGCGTTGACCGCCTTTTCCCGTGCATGTTCCTCGTCCACTTCGACGATGAACATGTTCTCTTGGTATTTGTCCCAATGACCCGAAGCTACCCACAGCTTGCGGTCGACGACCTGAGGGGTGTTGACCTCAACATAGCCACCTTTGCGCTGCTGCCGACGCATGTAATCTTGCAGAAGAGTGTAGATGGTCCAGCCATTAGGGTGCCAGAAAATCTGCCCTGGGGCCTCTTCCTGCATGTGGAACAAATCCATCTCGCGACCCAGCTTGCGGTGGTCGCGCTTGGCGGCTTCTTCCAACATGTGCAGATGAGCCTTAAGCTTTTCCTTGCCGGTGAAGGCCACGCCGTAGATGCGCTGTAGCATTGCGCGGTCGCTGTCGCCGCGCCAATAAGCCCCGGCGATTGACATCAGCTTGAACGCGTCGCCTGGCAGTTGACCGGTGTGCTGCAAGTGCGGGCCACGGCAGAGATCCTGCCAGTGACCGTGCCAATACATGCGCAGTGGTTCATCACCCGGGATGGATTCGATCAGCTCAACTTTATAGGGCTCATTATTGGCCTTGTAGAACTCGATCGCGCGATCGCGATCCCAGACCTCGGTGGTCACCGGGTCACGCTTGTTGATGATCTCTTTCATCTTTTTCTCGATGAGGCCGAGATCTTCGGGCGTAAACGGTTCCTCACGGTCAAAGTCATAGTACCAGCCGTTTTCGATGACGGGGCCAATGGTGACCTTGGTTGCGGGCCAAATCTCTTGCACGGCTCGGGCCATGACATGCGCCAGATCGTGTCGGATCAGCTCATTGGCTTGCGCCTCGTCCTTCATGGTGTGAATAGCGATTTGCGCGTCGGCTTCGATTGGCCATTGCAGGTCCCAATGCTGTCCGTTCACCGTGGCAGAAATGGCTTTCTTCGCCAGCGAGGTCGAGATGTCGGCGGCGACCTGTGCGGGCGTAACGCCTGCTTCATAGGATCGGGAATTGCCATCGGGAAAGGTAAGGGAGACTGACTGTGAGTCCAGGGCCATATCGGCTCTCCTCGTCGGTTTGGCGCCCACTGAACGCCCGGTTGCGGGTTATGTATGCTCGGCTCATGTGGCAGGTGGGGACACAGGTGTCAAGGGCAGGAGCGAGGGGCCAGCCCCTCGCACTCCCCGAGGTATTTTTAGCCAGATGAAGAAGGATCGGGCAATTGCAGAGAGGTGTGTGACATGCATGATGGGCTGACAAGCAATGAGGGTAGCATGGCAGAGGCAGAATTTCTGGAAACCGCGCAGGGACGACGTCTGGCGTATCACAAGAGTGATGGGCGCGGGCCGACCATCGTTTTTCTAGGTGGCTTGAAATCAGATATGGAGGGCACCAAGGCGGTGCATCTGGAAGCGTGGGCGCGCGCGCGCGGGCAGGGGTTCCTTCGGTTTGACTATTCGGGGCACGGTGAAAGCTCGGGCGCCTTTACTGACGGGTGTATCGGGGACTGGCACGAGGATACGCTGGCTGCAGTTTCTCGGTTAACTGATGGTCCGCTGGTTGTTGTGGGATCGTCGATGGGCGGGTGGCAAGCGCTGTTGCTGGCGCGTGTCATGCCCGAGCGGATCGCAGGTATGGTGACAATTGCGGCGGCCCCAGATTTTACCGAGGACGGGTATTGGGCGTCGTTTTCGGACCAGCAAAAATCTGAACTAGAGACGGTTGGACATGTAGAACTGCCATCGGACTACATGGAGCCCTACGTCATCACCAAGCGGATGATTGAGGATGGGCGGCAGCGGTTAGTTTTGCGCGCTTCGCTTGATCTGCCTTTCCCTGTGCGTCTCCTGCAGGGGACAGCAGATACGGCCGTCTCGACCGATACGGCAGTGCGCCTGCTGGATCATGCCGCTGGTCCGGACATGCAACTGCTGCTGGTCAAAGATGCGGATCACAGGTTCTCGGATGAGCGATGCCTCGGGCTGATTGAGCAGGCTCTGCGAGAAGTCCTGGAAGGCACCTGATGCGTCGCCTCGGCTGGGTTTTGGGGCGGGTGCTGGTGGGTTTGACGCTGGTTGGTGTGTTGATCTACGCCTTTGGCCCGCGCGAGCCAGTGGACCTGCATCCGCGTTTCGATCCGCGCAAATTTGGCGAAGGCGTTCAGGTTTACTTTGAAAGCATCGAATCCGCCTATGATGACATCGTGCCAGGTATTGAAAAGCGCGTGATCTGGCAGGATGGTTTTGTTGAACAGCGGACAGCTTTTGCGGTGCTCTACATTCATGGGTTTTCCGCCACGTCCGAGGAGATCAGGCCAGTACCTGATCGCGTTGCGGACGCGTTGGGTGCCAATCTTGTCTACACAAGGCTTCAGGGGCATGGCCGCGATGCGGACGCAATGGCCGAAGGTACGGCGTCGGGCTGGATGCAGGATACAGCCGAGGCGTTGGCTGCCGCCAGGGCTGTTGGTGAGCAAGTCATTGTGATCGCAACCTCGACGGGGGCGACATTGGCCGCCGCTGCTGCGATGGATACGGAACTGAGCACTGATGTGGCTGCATTGGTTTTGGTGTCGCCGAACTTTGGCGTAAACTCGGCTGGTTCCTGGGTGCCATCTTTGCCGTGGGCCCGGCATTGGCTGCCGCCTTTGATGGGACAGGACCGGGATGTCTCAAGCACTGATCCCGAGAAGAACATCTTTTGGACAACTGTTTATCCGTGGGAGGCGGTCGTGCCGATGTTTGCCCTTGTAGATGCGGTCAATGCGCTGGACTTCTCGGGCGCGCGGGTTCCGGCGCTGTTCTGGTTTTCTGATGATGATCAGGTGGTGCGTCCGGAAAAAATGCATGAGGCGGCCAAGACCTGGGGTGGTCAGGCGATGGTTTCATTGGTGACAATGGGGCCCGGGGATGATCCGGCCTCACACGTGGTCGCGGGGCGTCTGATGTCACCGGGTCAGACCGACGCGGCGGTCGCGGGCATATTGGAGTGGCTGTCAGAGCAGGGGATTCCGAAGCAAAGCGGGGGCTGAATATGCGTAGACCGGGCAGTATGTGGAGCCTTGAGACGTTGGGTCGCGTGCGACTATCCCGGCATTTTTTCATGCGCGATTTTCTATATTCCGAGATCGGGAACTTTCACGAATTGCAAAATATTCCCGACAACCCTGATCTTGCGATCGAGACCGGGCGCGCGTTTTGCGAGACCCTGCTGGACCCGCTGGAAGAAACCTTTGGTCGTATCGCGGTGCGCTCGGGCTATCGCTCGCGATCACTGAACCGGTTCGGGAACGAGAACAGGTTGAACTGTGCCCGCAATGACAACCCGTTGGAGTGCCACATTTGGGATTGGGGCGAAGGTGACGCACGTGTAGCAGGGGCGTCGGTGGTAATTCCGTGGATTGCAGACCGTTATGCGCAGGGGCGCGATTGGCGCGATTTGGCGTGGTGGATGCATGACCATCTGGATTATTCCGAGATTTGGTTCTTTCCCAAACTATGCGCGTTCAATCTGGTTTGGCGGCCCAAGCCTGTACGGCGGATCGACAGCTACATCGCCCCGCGCGGCTGCTTGTTGCGGGCCGGGGCGGAGCCAGATGAACCGCTGGGCCAAAGGCAGGAACGCTATGCGGATTTCCCACCGTTTCGGGCGATCAGCTATCCGTGAAGTTTTGCTTGCCCGCCGTTGGCAAACCTCTCATCCTGTAACAAAACAATAACAACGAGCGGAGGGCACCGAGGTGATCGAGCCGTTGGTTTTGCTACCCGGATTGATGTGCGATGCACGGTTGTTTCAGGCGCAGATCACCGCGCTGTCGCGTGAACGTGCAGTTATGGTCGCACCGATCACCGGCGGTGAACGGTTCGAAGAAATCGCGCCGGGCTTGCTGGATCAACTGCCGCACCGGTTTGCTTTGTGCGGGTTTGGTCTGGGTGGTGGCGTCGCGCTTGAGATCGTGCGGCGAGCACCTGAGAGGGTGACACGACTGGCCTTGCTGGCGACGGATGCGCAGGCCGACACACCTCATATCGCGGCGAGTCGCGAAGACCTGATCGTTGGCGCGCAGGCGGGGAGGTTGGACGAAGTGATGCGCAAGCTGATCGGCTCGGACATGTTGTCTCCCGGTCCGCAACGCATCCCGATTTTGAACGAAGTGTTGCAGATGGCCGAGGAATTGGGCTCGGATGTGTTTGTGCGTCAGATAAGAACCCTGCAACGCCGTCCGGACCAACAAGGCACGCTGCGCCGGATCAGGATGCCCACGCTGATCATTTGCGGTGCCCATGATGCGGAGAATCCGGTCCGCAAGAATACCTTCATGGCTGATCTCATTCCGGATGCAGAGTTGCGCGTGATTGATGAGGCCGGGCACTATCCGACACTGGAAGCACCCGAATCCGTGATTGCGATGCTGCAGGATTGGCTCCGGAAACCACTGCGGCTGACCTAGTCGTAGAAAACCGCGCGCTGGTTCTTGGTCAGAACAGTTGGTTGCACCACCGGCCGACCGGTTTCAGAGTCAAAGAATGGCGTTTTCTTCCAGCTCCCGAACAGACGCGATTTTAGTACGCGTTTAAGCAGACCCATAGCGGCATAGCGGATTTTCTCATGAGACTGCTTGCCGTCAGCCCTTGGCACAAATCCACGCGTAGTAATGGGACCCAAACTGCCGGGGTGGGGAATACGTTTGACGATAAAACCCGCGAACGGAAATTTTGGAGTTGTCGGCGTCGTGGCCAGCGGCGCGTTGCAGCATCTGGCATACCATCGCAACATGCCCTTGGGGCTAAGTTGCATAGCTGCCAAGTGCTCGACCCCTGCATCGATCTTAATGTCTTCCGGTGACATCTGAAACACCTCGACTGGGTCGGGCGCAGGGTCGGGCTGTTCAAAATACAGCTGAGCCGCGCGGCAGTCATGGCAAAAACACACGACATGAGTGCCGGATACGACGCCGTGTTCAGTAATGCGCCCCGAAAGGGCGCCGCAATTGCAACGGAAAGGAAGGTCTCCTGCCGCTGCGCGGCTCATGCAACTTTGTTGCTATTGGCGGCTCGTTGACGGGGTTTGCGGCTGTTTTCATTCATGAAATCAATCACTAGCGGACGGATGTTGTCGCGCCAGCTGCGGCCCGCAAAAATGCCATAGTGACCCGCGCCGGGTTCAACATGGCTGGCCTTTTTGCTGTCGGGCAGACCCGTGCATAAATCCAGCGCCGCAATGCATTGCCCGGGGGCTGAGATATCGTCATTCGTGCCTTCGACCGATTTCACAGCCACATCAGTGATCTTGCCGATATCTACCTTGTGGCCGGCTACAACGAACTCGTTGCGCGCGATCTCACGGTTTTTGAAGACACGTTCAACGGTCGAAAGATAGAACTCGGCAGTCATGTCCATCACCGCCAGATATTCGTCATAGAACCGGTTATGGGCATCGTGGTCGGATGCCTCGTCACGAATAACGCGCTGGATCTGATCCGAGAACGCCTTGCTGTGACGTTCGGCATTCATTGACATGAACGAAGCCAGTTGTAGCAAGCCGGGATACACCATCCGGCCTACGCCCTTGTATTTGAAGCCAACCCGCTGGATCATCGTTTCTTCCAACTGACCCATCGTTACACGGCGACCAAAATCCGTAACCTCGGTCGGAGTTGCGTCGGGGTCGACGGGACCGCCGATCAGGGTCAGGGTACTTGGCTGCGCCTTCGGCTCGACCTCGGCCAGATAGGCGGTTGCGGCCAGAGTCAGCGGTGCGGGCTGACAAACCGCAATAACATGCGTATCGGGGCCGAGCTCTTTCATAAAATCGACAAGGTAGAGCGTGTAATCCTCTACATCGAACTTGCCTTCGGACACGGGAATGTCGCGCGCGTTATGCCAATCGGTAATGTAGACCTCACAATTGACAAGCAGGCTTTTGACGGTCGAGCGGAGCAGGGTCGCGTAATGCCCCGACATCGGCGCAACCAGCAGCACCTTGCGTGGCTGTTCTTTGCGTCCATTAACGCGGAAATGGATCAGGTCGCCGAAAGGACGCTCAAGCACGGTTGTGATATCGACCAGATGGTCCTTGCCGTCTTCGCAGGTAAAGGTGCGGATGCCCCAATCAGGCTTGACGACCATACGCTGAAATGTGCGCTCGGTTACTTCGCCCCAAGCGGCCATCCAGTTGAAGGCCGGGTTGGGTGTCATCGAGAACAGGGGGTAGGATGCCATCGCGCTTGCGGTTGCACCAAGCCATTGGTTGGTGTTACGCATGGTTTCCATCAGGTCATAGGTCATCATGTAGCGCATCGAATGTGCCTCCTGAGTATCAGCCTGAGAATTCGGACCATTCGCCGCTTTGCCCCCCGACGCCAACGACGTTATTCTGCACAGCAGCGAGACTAGGGGGGAATTGTTAAAATGACAACTACCGAAGACCAGACGCCAAAACTGACCGAAGAACATATTGAACGACTTAAAGAAAATATGGACAAAGTAGAAGAACTGTCCAAACGCCTGGTCGAGGTCATGGCCGGAAAAACGCCGCACACCCCCGCTCTGGATGGCCCGAATCAAGAGCTTTTTGCAAAAGCAGCAACTGCGTATTGGGCTGAAGCGTTTCAAAACCCCACAAAGCTGTTGGAGCAGCAAATTGAGTATTGGGGAAAATCGGTTCTCAACTTTGCGGAAGCGCAGAAAGCGATGACCCAAAGCGACGGGGATGTACCCCCAGCCGCTACCAAAGATAAACGGTTTGCCAATCCAATGTGGGAAACCAACCCCTACTTTCGCCTCATTCGCCAGCAGTACCAAACCAATGCCGAAGCGATCGCGCAGGCCGTCGCATCGGTTGACGATCTGGAAACCAAGGATAAACAGCGTCTGCAGTACTTCTCGCAACAGATCATAGATATGATGGCGCCAACGAATTTTCTGGCCACCAACCCCGATGCGCTGGAAAAGGCCATCGAGACCGAAGGGCAGTCCCTGATACAGGGGCTGGAGAACCTCGTGTCGGACCTTGAGGCCAATGACGGCGAAATGGTTGTCAGGCTGGCTGACGAAAGTGCCTTTGAGATTGGCGGGAATATTGCAACTACACCCGGCGACGTCGTCTATCGCAACCGAATGATGGAACTGATCCAGTATAAACCGGTGACCGAGACGGTGCACGAAACGCCGATCGTTCTGTTCCCGCCATGGATCAACAAGTTCTATATCTTGGACCTGAAGGCTCAGAACAGCCTGATTAAATGGGTGACCGAGCAGGGCTATACCCTGTTTGTGGTCAGCTGGGTGAATGCCGATAGTTCACACGCCGATATTGGGATGGAGGACTATATCCAGGAAGGGTTCCTGACCGCCATCGAAGAGGCGAAGAAAATCTGCAAGGTTAAGCAGGTCAATGCAGTTGGGTATTGCATCGCCGGTACGACGCTGAGCCTGACGCTTTCGCTGATGAAGCAGCGCGGCGACAAGTCGATCAAATCTGCCACTTTCTTCACCACCCTGACAGACTTTGGTGAGCAGGGGGAGTTCACGCCGTTCCTGCAAAATGACTTTGTGGATGGCATCGAAGAACAGGTCTCGAAGGATGGTATTCTAAAGGCATGGATCATCGGGCGAACGATGTCTTTCCTGCGATCCAGAGATCTCATCTATACGCCGGCGATCCGCAGCTACATGATGGGTGAAACACCGCCAGCGTTTGACCTGTTGTACTGGAACGGCGACGGGGCCAACCTGCCAGGTCGGATGGCGATCCAGTATCTGCGCGGTTTGTGTCAGAGCAACGATTTCGTCAACGACGGGTTCGAATTGCTTGGCCATAAGCTGCATATCAAGGATGTCGATGTGCCTTTGATGGCGATCACCTGCGAGACGGATCATATTGCCGCATGGAAGGATTGCTATCGCGGGGTGCAGCAGATGGGCGCGAAGTCGAAGACCTTTGTGGTGTCCGAGTCCGGCCACATCGCGGGCATCGTAAATCCGCCCAGTAAGAAAAAATATGGCCATTACACCAATCCTGAGCTGAAGTGTGATGCCGATACATGGCTGAAAGAGGCTGACTTCCACGAAGGTTCGTGGTGGCCGATGTGGGAAGCGTGGTTAAAGAAGCGATCAGGCAAGCAGGTTCCCGCGCGCGATACCGGCGATTCGGATCATCCACGCCTTTGCCCGGCTCCAGGTACCTATGTTTTGGTCAAGGCAAACTGCTGATATCATTTTGAAACTCAAAAATTTCTGCATTGCAGCAAGAAAAAACTTGCAATGCTGCGATGCAGCAATCATATTGCCTTCAAGCTGATGAGAACCGGGGTGGGCCCGGAACGGCTAGAAGGATTTAGGACAATGGCAAAGACCCAAGACTTTACCGCGACCCTGAAAGACATGATGGGCGCGTTCCCGGTTGACACAACCGCTCTGGAAGACGCATTCAAATCGACCGCTTCTCTGAACGAAAAGCTGTCGGGTGTTGCTCTGGACGCAGCTGAGAAATCGGCTGAAATCTCGAACAAATGGACCAAGGAAACCCTGGCCAAACTGACCGAGATGTCGAAAGCAAAAACCGAGCCTGCGGATTACGCAAAAGCTGCAACCGATTTCGCAAGCGCGTCGGCTGAAGTTGCTGCCGAAAACCTGGCTGCTTTCGCTGAGATCGCGAAAAAAGTTCAGACCGAAACCGTTGAGCTGCTGATGGCAGCTGGCAAAGACGCTGCAGAAGATGCAACCGCAGCCGTCAAAAAAGCCACCAACGAGGTAACTGCTGCAGCCAAGAAAGCAGCAACTGCCAAGTAAGGTAATTCTGCGACGCAGCACCCATTCCTCCCAAGCGGTGTGATCGCATCAGGGCGGGTCTTAGGACCTGCCCTTTCTTTTTGTTCTGCAGTCGCATAACCTCTGCTGCAACGCATCATCCTTGGGGAGGGTACAGGGTGTCGGAACAAGACAAACCGCTGCTGATCAAGCGCTATGCCAGCCGTCGGCTGTATAACACCGAGACCAGCGATTACGTGACGCTTGAAGATATAGCCGGTTTCATACGCGATGGCCGCGAGGTTCAGATCATCGACCTGAAAACCGGTGATGACCTGACCCGTCAGTATCTGCTTCAAATCATTGCCGAACACGAAAGCCGCGGCGAAAATGTTTTGCCGATTAATGTGCTGAACGATCTGGTGCGCAGCTACATGGTGCCGGGCGGGGGCATGATGCCGCAATTCCTGCAAAGCTCGTTCGACATGCTGCGCGAGAGCCAGTCCAAGATGATGGAAAACATGAACGCCATGAACCCAATGTCCCAGATGCCGGGGTTCGAGGCGATGCAGGCGCAGCAAAAGGCCTTTCTAAAAGCCATGACCGGTGGTCTGTCGGGAAACTGGTCGGGGCCGGATGATGAACAAGAAACATCGCCCGAACCCAAAGAGGATTTGGACGACATCAAAAAGCAACTTGCCGAGCTGCAGCAAAAACTATCGAAGCTGAGCTAGCCTGACCGATGCGCTGGCTGTCTGTTCTGGGCGCGTTGATCTGGGCCCAGACTGCACAGGCCCAAGGCCAGTTTACATCCGTGTGGGAACCTATCTGCACAATGGGTCGGGATACGGCTGCGGGCTGCGACGAGATTCGCGCGCGCGAAATTCTGGATGCAACGACCCCGCCCTGGCGCGCCATTGGCCGGGTCAATTTTGCCAGCCGCAGTCAGCGGTCCCATTGTACAGGCGTGCTGGTGTCTGAGCGGCTGGTTTTGACCGCGGCACATTGCTTGTACAACAGCGCGCGCAACCGCTGGATTCCTCCGGCCAGTATCCGGTTTGCCGCAGGGTATCAGCGCGGCGAGGCTGCCGCCGTGTCCACTGTATTGGCCTATCGGCTGGATTCGGAACAGGGGCGCGACGGTGTATTCAACAATCGCGCCGATCTGGATTGGGCCGTGTTGGAGTTGGCCGAGCCAATTGGAGAGCAGGTTGGTTTTTTCGATATTTCCCGGACTGTCCCGCAGATGGGCTCGTTCGTGGGCTATCCCGGATTGCGGCCTCACGTGCTCAGTCGCACCGATAGCTGTAATGCCGCACAGGCCGGCCAAGGGCTGATGCGCGCGATCTGCCCCGTCATGATGGGGGATTCCGGTGCACCGTTTCTGACGCAAACAGAAACCGGGCTCGCCGTTGCCGGGATTTTGTCACGCGTCGCGCCAACCCCCGACGGGATCGACGCATTGTTACTTTCAGTTAACGACCTTGATCTGCAATAGAACTGACGATCAGGTCCCGTAGACTGGCACCGGGCCGACAACCTCGCCAACAGAAGCCAGCAGGATGTCCGAGATTACGTCCAGTTCATCGCGCGTCAAACGCACGGGCAGACGTACATCGCAGGCCTTCATCAGCATCGCACGGGTCTGTGGCAGTTCGAACTGTTCGGGTAGGAACTGCCAGTTCCAGAAGGCACGAGCGTTATCCTGACTCAGGCCAAAGACCTGCACCTTGACACCGCGTGCCTCGGCTGCGGCGGCAAAGGCGCGGATTTCATCGTCGCTGAGGTCAACCAGATTGAATTGGATCGAATCTGGTGCGCGCTGCTCGGGTGTCAGGGGGGCAGGGACATCGATGTAGGGCGATGTGTTCAGACGATCAGCCACATAGTCATGGTTTGCCAGCCCGTCGCGGACACGGCGGGCCAGTTCGGGGATTTGTGGGCGAATGACTGCGGCGCTGAGGTTGCTCATGCGCAGGTTATACAGTGGCAACTGGTTCTGCCATTTGGCAAAGGCCTGTTCCAGCTCTGGTGAGCCAGAGTGCTTTTTCCAGTTGTGTTCGTATGCGCCCGACATGATAACAGCGCGCGCCACAAGATCCGCATCGTCGCTGACCAGAATGCCACCTTCGCCTGCGTTGATCATTTTATAGGACTGGAACGAGAAGCAGCCGACCTTACCGATGGTGCCAATATTGCGCCCATGCCAGGTTGTGCCCAATGAGTGGGCGGCGTCTTCGATCACCGGGATATCGCGCGCTTCACACAGCTCCATGATCGCGTCCATGTCCGAGGTATGGCCGCGCATATGGCTGATGATCACTGCCTGCACGCTGTCCAGCTTGGCCGTGAAATCGGCCATATCGACGCGATAATTGTCCCCGACCTCGCACAGAACCGGAATGCAATCCGCGTGCACGATTGAAGACGGCACGGCGGCAAAGGTAAATCCGGGGATCAGAACCCGCGCATCGCGGGGCAGCCCAAGCGCCTTGAGCGACAAAAACAGCGCGGCAGAACAGGAAGAGACCGCCAGCGCGTATTTTGTGCCGAGCAGTTCGGCAAACTCTGCCTCCAGGAGAGCAACGGGCGCATCCTGAGGTGCGGTATAGCGAAACAGATCGCCTGACTTCATCAGGGCGTCGATTGCGTCTCGGGCGGCTGCGGGGATGGGTTCGGCTTCATGAACGTTGGGTACAAGCGTCATATTTGGATTTCCCGAATTTTATCTTTGGGAAATATAAATTCGATATGCAGGCAAGCCAAGTCCCAATTCGCATCGTCAGCGAGATTTCACCAATTCGTCGTAAAGAATGTGTTCAGATACCCAGCCTGTCACGCAGCGCATACCAAGTCATGGCCAGTATCAGCAACGGCGTCCGCAAAGCAGGACCACCCGGGAAGGGCACTGCAGGAACGCGGGCCATGGTATCGAACCCCTCAGCCTGCCCCTGGATCGCCAACGCCATGAGTTGCCCCGCATGGGTCGCGGTGCCGACGCCGTGGCCAGAATAACCCGAGGCGGACAGGATATTTGGCGCAACCCGGGTCAAATAGGGCATGCGCCGCATGGTGATGCCCAGCGTTCCGCCCCATGCGTAGTCGATTTTGACGTCACGCAGATGCGGGAAAATCTCGGTCATCGGCTTGCGGACTTTTGCGGCGATGTCCTCGGGGAAACGATAACCATAACTTTCGCCACCCCCAAACAGCAGCCTGCCATCGGCGCTCAGCCGGAAATAGTCTATCACGAACTTGGTGTCAGCAACGGCGATATCTTTGGCTAAAACTTTTTGCACTTCAGCGCCCAAAGGTTCGGTTGCCGCGATGAAATTGTTGATTGGCATCACGCGCGATGCAACTTGCCGGTTCAGATCTCCGAGGTATCCGTTGCAGGCCAGAATAACGTGATCGGCAGTGATCGTGCCCTTTTCAGTGCGTACAGTAACACGAGCGCCCTGATCGATGCCAAGAACTTCGGTGTCTTCATGCAGTCTTAACCCGGCTCTGACAGCGGCACGCGCAAGGCCGAGGGCGTAGTTCAACGGGTGTAGGTGCGCGGCACCATTGTCCAGATACCCACCCGCATAGGCTGGTGAGGGGCAAAGCCCGCGCGCGGCATCGGCATCTAAAGTTTCGATTTGGTCGTATTTGTATTTACCCGACAGATGCGCCGCGTGATCATGTAGCTCTGCGCGCTCCGAGTTGTTAAAGCCCAGAACCGCAATGCCGGGCTTCAGGTCGCAATCGATCTGATGTTTTGAGATCAGAGATTTGACCAGATCCTTGGCTTCTTCGGCCAGATCCCAAAGCTTTAACGCGTCTTCATCGCCAACAAGCCGTTCAAGATCCTCTTGATCCAAACGCTGCGCGCTGCCCAGTTGGCCTCCGTTGCGACCCGAAGCCCCAAAGCCCGCGCGATGAGCTTCCAGCAGGACAACATCGAACCCAGCCTCAGCCAGGTGCAATGCTGCCGAAAGGCCCGTATATCCGCCCCCGACAATACAGACGTCTGCGGAATGGTCGCCTTCAAGCGCCGGGTAGCGGTCGAAGGCGTGCGCCGTCGCGGCATACCAGCTTGGCGGGTACTCCGCCTTGCGGTCATTAGAATACAGCAGGTTCATCGCGTCTTTGCCCTAGACGTTCATCAGCAGATGCTCGCGTTCCCACGGGGAAATGACCTGCAGGAACTCTTCGTACTCAGCACGTTTGACGATGCCGTAGACACGGGCGAACTCGGGACCCAGAACTTCGTGCAGGGCAGTGGCTTCATCAAACAGATCCAGAGCTTCACCCATGATCTGAGGGATGTCGCCGTCGCCTTCATAGGCGTCGCCATAGAATTGGCGGCGTGGGCGTTCTTGCTGAGTCAGGCCCAAATAGCCACAGGCCAACGACAATGCGATACCAAGATAAGGGTTGCAGTCCATGCCTGCGATGCGGTTTTCGACCCGGCGCGCCTCGGGGCCGGACAGAGGTACGCGAATGCCAGTTGTGCGATTGTCGCGTGCCCACTCCAGATTAATCGGGGCCGCATGGTCTTTGACGTAACGGCGATAAGAATTCACATACGGTGCCATCACCGCCAGCCCTGCAGGCAGGTGGTTCTGCAAACCGGCGATGAAGTGATAAAACGCATCCGTCTCGCCACCTTGTGGACCGGAGAAGATGTTCTGTCCCGTTTCTTTTTCGATGATCGAGTGATGGATGTGCATGGCCGAGCCCGGCTCATCCTCGATCGGTTTCGCCATGAATGTCGCAAAGCAGTTGTGACGCAACGCGGCTTCGCGGATCAGACGTTTGAAGTAGAATACCTCATCGGCCAGTTTTACAGGATCGCCATGACGCAGATTGATCTCTAATTGACCGGCTCCGCCTTCTTGCGTGATCCCGTCGATTTCAAACCCCTGAAATTCGGCAAAGTCGTAGATGTCGTCGATCACCGGCCCGAATTCATCGACCGCTGTCATCGAATAAGCCTGCCGCGCCGCCGCAGGTCGGCCCGAGCGGCCCATCATCGGCTTGATCCCTTGCGCGGGATCTACATTCGGCGCGACAAGAAAAAATTCCATCTCGGGGGCGACAACCGGCTTCCAACCTTTGTCGTGATACATCTTCACAACGCGTTTGAGCACATTGCGGGGGCTGAAAGGGATCGGCTCGCCATCTCGGTCGAACGCGTCGTGAATCACCTGCAAGGTCCAGTCGCCCGTCCAAGGAGCGGCCGACGCAGTTGAGAAGTCGGGTTTCAGGATCATGTCCCGCTCAATGAAACCGTCCTCACCTGCAGCTTCGCCCCAATCCCCTGTGATGGTCTGGTAGAAAATGCTGTCGGGTAGGTGAAAATAGGATTGCTTGGCAAACTTTGACGCCGGGACCGCCTTGCCGCGGGCGATGCCGGGCAGGTCAGAGATGATGCATTCAACCTCATCCAGCCGTTTGCCTTCAAAGTAGGTGCGCGCCGCCTCAGGCAGCTGATCTGTCCAGTCGGCCATCAGGCCCTCGCTTTCTTTAGGAACTCTGCCATGTGGTGGCCGATTTTGGCATTATCATCCGGGGCGTCTTTCCGGTTCGCTGCCGCCTGCATCAACGCATCGGGAACCACGCCTTTGCCTCGGGTCTCCATCAAGCCCTGTATGAAGTCATTTCCATATTCAGGATGGGCCTGCACGGTCCAGATCGTATCGCCATAGGTGACCATGGCGTTTTGGCAAAAGTCATTCGTACCGGTGACCACCGCTCCTGCGGGCAGTTTGGTCACTTGATCCTGATGCCAAGCATTCAAGGTGACGGTCTGATCGCCAAAGCTGTATTCCGTGCGTCCTACAGCCCAGCCACCATCAAACTTTTCCACTTTTCCACCAAGCGCTTGCGCGATGATCTGATGTCCAAAGCAGACACCAATCAAGGGGTTCCCTGTCTTCCGAATATCCCGGATCAGCTGTTCAAGCGGGGGAATCCAAACGTGATCTTCGTATGCGCCATGACGAGATCCGGTGATGATCCACCCGTCGGCCTGATGCGCGTCTTCCGGAAACTCACCATCGACCACTGCGTATGTTTGGAATTCAAAGCCGTTCCCACCCAGTAATGCGCGAAACATGCCATCATATTCCCCGAATTGTTCATGCAATTCATCGGGTGGGTGGCCGGTTACAAGGATGCCGATTTTCATAGTTCACCAAATTTGATCAAATTTATTCTAACGGAGCGAAGCGAGCTGGGCAAGAGGTTCAAACGCTCTCAAGATAGCTGAGCCAGTGCTCGTCAGGAGGGTGGGACGCGAATCGTGCAATTTCCTGCCGTTTGGTCATCACCAGGTTGCGGATCAGATCGTCCGGGAAAATGCGCGCAACTACCGGGTCAGTTTCGAAAGCAGAGATGGCCGACGGCCAGTCGGCTGCTAGTTGCGGCAGATCGGTCAACTCATAGGCATTGCCCGAAATCGGGCTGGGCGGTCGCAGGCCATCCTCGATCCCAACCATTGCCGCGCCCAGAACTGCGGCCAGCATGAGATAGGGGTTGATGTCACCGCCAGCAACGCGATGTTCGATCCGTCGGGCGGCAGGGGCACCACCCGGAATGCGCAGGGCTGCCGTGCGGTTTTCATAGGCCCAGCTTGCTCCGGTGGGTGCGTGGGCACCAGGCACCAGGCGCGTGTAAGAATTGCCATGGGGAGCGAAGATCAGCGTAGAGCCGGGCATCGCGGTTAGACATCCAGCAACCGCCGAGCGCAGTTCATCGGTTCCCTCGGCCTCTCCGTCATCGAAGACATTGCGTCCATCGACATCGACGATCGAGAAATGCACATGCATTCCGTTGCCCGCATCCTCGGCATAGGGCTTGGACATGAAGGTTGCTGTGAAGCCATGCTTGCGGGCCATGCCACGCGCCAAGGTCTTGAAAAGCCACGTATCATCGGCGCAGCGCATGGCGTCCTGATGGTTCAGATTGATCTCGAACTGACCGATCCCGCTTTCAGATATTGCAGTCTGAGCAGGAATACCCATAGCGGCGCAACCATCATAGAGGTAGGTGAAGAACGCATCAAACGCGTCCATTTCGGCCATCGACAGAACGGCTTCGTCCCGCAGCCTGCGGCGCGTGACCGGGTTGATCGGAGGCTGCGGTTGGTCGCCTGAGGCGTCAAGCAGAGTGAACTCGAGTTCGGTGGCGGCGATGACCGACCAGCCCCGTTCGGAAAATCGATCTAGAACCGCAGAAAGCGCGTGTCTCGGATCGCCCGCAAAAGGCGTGCCGTCATCGTGGTACAGGCACATGGGCACCAGCGCGGTGGGTGTATCAAGCCAGGGCATGGGAACCGGACCACGCCCGGTGGGGCGCAACACACCATCTGCATCACCGCTTTCGAAGACAAGCGGGCTGCCTTCGATATCAGCGCCCCAGAGATCGACATTGAGCGCAGAGAACGGCATGCGCACGGCGCCTTTGTCCAACTTGGCACCGTATGAGGGCGGCACGCGTTTGCCACGCATCTGACCGTTGAGGTCACAGGCGGCGACGCGGAATGTATGCAGGGCGCTCAGGTCCATTGGGGGCTCCGTGGTCTAGTCACGAGAGGTTTAAATCAGGATTAGCGTCTTGTCACGAAATTTGATCAAATTACGAACAGGCGTCGCTTGCGGTGGGGCGCGAAGTTGAAAATCAACCGACTTGTACAGTGGTCGAGACCGCTGTCTTCCGAGTTGTACAACATTCAAGTGCCCGATTGTGCCGGGCGTAGCGATACCTATAGTCTCAGATATGTTCATCTTTCTTACCATAGTGTTACTGATCGCAGGCGGGGTCGGCTATTACGTCTGGTCCAAGAGACAGGCCCGCGCGGCGCTGTTGGCGACGCGTCTGACCTCGGATCAACAGGACATCATTGATCAGCAAGTTCCCATCATCCGGCGGCTGCCCGCTGGGCTGCGCAGCCACTTGGATGGCAAGGTGAACCTGTTTCTGGATCAAGTGAGCTTCTACGGCTGCGACGGGTTGGAAGTGACTGAGGAGATGGAGCTGTCGATTGCGGCGCAGGCCTGTTTGCTCGTGATCAATAGCGACATTTGGTATGACAATCTGACGACCATTCTGATCTATCCCAATGCGTTCAAGTCAAAGCAGCAGCGGCGCTCGGGCTATGTCGTGTCCGAGAAAGAGATCGTGCGGACCGGGGAAAGCTGGGATCGCGGGCCGGTCATTTTATCATGGGCACACAGCCAGCAGGGCGCTCTGGATGATCGCGACGGGCAGAACGTAGTGCTGCATGAATTTGCGCATCAGATCGATGATCTGTCCGGGGGCACAAATGGCGTGCCGATCCTGAGTGAAGGACAGACATTTGCCGAGTGGGAAAAGGTGTTCCTGACCGCCTATGACGCGCATGTGCATGCGGTTGAAAGCGGGCGGCGGACAGTCATCGATCCGTATGGCGCGACCGGCCATGAAGAGTTCTTTGCCGTCTCGGTCGAAGTGTTCTTTGAGCGCCCGAAAGCGCTGAAGCACGAGGTGCCTGAGGTCTATGAGCAGCTTTCGAAACTGTTCCGGCTGAACCCGGTGGAGTGGGCTTAGCGCGCCAGATTCAGACGGAAGCGCATTTTGGCTTTCCGCTCGGCAGGTAGGTGGCGGTTCAGGCGTTTGTTGACCCTTCCGAAGACCCAGACAATGACCAGCGTCAGCAGGATGAAATAGAACGCCAGAATCGGGTAGGGGATGAACGGGTTGAATGTCTTATCCGCAAAATAGCTGGCATAATACAGCGCATCGCCCCGCTGCTGCCATGCCGGGAAGGCAGAGAAAAAGACCAGTGTGGTGGACTGGAAGACAAAGATCGCTTCGTTCGTATAGGCGGGCCACGCCAGCCGCAGCATGGTGGGCCAGATGATCCGACGGAAGCGGGACCAGCCCGACATGCCATAGGCATCCGCCGCCTCAATATCACCCTTGGGGATCGAACGCAGCGCGCCATAGAAGATCTCACCCGAATAGGCGGACGTATTCAGGAACAGCACGATCAGCGCCCCCAGCCAGGCTGAGGTGAAGGCGTCGAACATCGGATAGGGCTTCTTCAGCGACAGGAAGAAGAAATAGGCGAAGAAGAACTGGATGAACAGCGGCGAGCCGCGGAACAAAAAGATGAACCACTCGCACGGTTTGCGCAGCCATTTGTTCGACGAGGCTTTGCCGACTGCCAATGCGGTCGCGAGGAAGAACCCCGTGACCATCGCCATGATCCCAAAATAGATATTCCAGATCATGCCCGAGCCGATCAGCGTAAAATGCTCGCACAGGGTAAAATCGGTCTTAGGCAGCAGCCGTTCGCCGATGCCGATGGAGCGGAGGCCATAGTCCTGAATGGTCTGGATGCAGCTCATGCGGTGGTCTCCTTGCGCAGAAGCTCTCCGCCCGCGGTGGCCTGACCGTGGGACAGGCGGCGCATCAACCTCTCAAGCCCGATTTCCGAGACGCGGGTCATACCGAGGTAGAAGATCAGCAGGGCGAGGAAGTACCACATGCGCCAGTCGCCATGGGGGTAGTCGGTGAAGCGCGAGGTCTTGGTGCCACCCAGTTCGCGCGCCCAATAAACGATATCCTCGATCCCCAGCAGGAACAGCAGTGGCGTGGCCTTGATCAGCACCATCCACAGGTTCGACAGGCCGGGCAGGGCGTAGACCCACATTTGCGGCACGAGGATGCGCCAGAAAGTCTGACGGCGGGTCATACCATAGGCCTCGGCCGTTTCGAGCTGGGCGCGGGGTACGGCGCGCATGCCGCCGAACAGCACGTTGGCCGCGAAAGCGCCGAAAACGATCGAAAAGGTGATGACCGCAAGGAAGAAGCCATAGGTTTCATGTACCCATTCGGGCGCGGTGCCCAGCGGCAACTTGGCGGCCTGACAGACGATGAAGTCATTGCCTTGCCGCACCGGGTCGGTCCAGTCCGGGCAGAGCACTTTGTGGCGCAGCCATTCGAATCCCTGATCCAGGGCAATGACGAAGAACAGGAAGAAGGCGATATCAGGTACGCCACGCACGATGGCGATATAGGCTTTGCCCAGCCAGCTGAGTGGTGGGAAATGCGACCGTGCGGCCATGGCGCCGAAAAAGCCAAAGCTCAGGGCGACCGGGGCGGTGACGGCAAGCAGGCCCAGCACCTTGAGGAAAGAAAGGTAGAACGACCAGTGGACGCCATTGGTCAGATAGCACGAGAACCAGCGGAACGTGCCCAGCGTGTCAGGATCAGCGCAGTAGGAGAACATAAGGCGTCTTTCGAACGTCTGGCCGGTCATCTGGCCTGGCGGGTCCGGCGCGCGGACGCGCCGGACGATTGGACGGAGGGCTTAGTTGGTTACAACCGAGCCGTCGCTGTTATAGGTCGGAACGCCTTCGCCGAACCATTTCACGATCAACTCGTTCAGCGAGCCGTCTGCTTTCATCGAGGTGATGGCTTCGTCGAACTTGCCGCGCAGTTCCGCATCGGATTCGCGGATGCCCAGGCCGATGCCACCGCCCAGCGGTACGTCATCGCCTACAAAGACCAACTCGCCGCCCGATTCTTCGACGATCGGCACCAAGAAGTCCTTGTCGGCGAAGACAGCGTCAGCCTCGCCGTTACGAACAGCTGCGATGGTTTCTTCGGGGGTTGCAAACTCGACCAGAGTTGCGCCGGAATCCGCGACGTGACCGGCCTGAATGGTGGCGGTCTGAGCTGCAATGATGCCACCGGCCAGATCAACACCGTCCGATGCGCCAGCATAGGCCGATGCGGCAGGCGGGAAATAGTTCTGGGTGAAGTCGATAACCTCATCACGCTCGTCAGTGATCGACATGCCCGCGATGATGGTGTCGTAGTTGCCCGAAACCAGGTTCGGAATGATCGAATCCCAGTCGTTCTTGACCCACTCGCATTCCAGACCGGCGCGCTTGCACAGCTCATCGCCTACATCACGCTCGAACCCGTCGATTTCACCCGCGTCGTTGATGAAGTTATACGGAGGGTAGGCACCCTCGGTGCCCATACGCACGGTGTCGGCCATGGCGATACCGGCGGTCAGCGCCAGTGCTGCAGTGGTCAGAATCAGGTTTTTCATTGTTACTCCCCTTATTGGTTCTGTCCGTTGATTATGCCGCCTGAGTGGCGGAGAGAAAGCCCTGAAGCCGTTGGGATTCAGGGGTAGTGAAAATATCTTCGGGTGTGCCTTCTTCTTCGATCAGGCCTTGATGCAGAAACACGACGTGGCTGGAAATATCTGCCGCCATCTTCATGTCGTGGGTGACGATGATCATGGTGCGGCCTTCGGCGGCCAGATCCTTGATCACCTTGATCACTTCCTGTTCCAGTTCAGGATCGAGCGCCGAGGTCGGTTCGTCGAACAGCAGCGCCTGAGGTTCCATACACAGCCCACGCGCGATGGCGGCACGCTGTTGCTGGCCACCCGACAATTGCGCCGGGTAGACGTCGCATTTGTCACCGATACCGACCTTTTCCAGATATTTGCGCGCGCTGTCCTCGACCTCGGCCTTGTCGCGGCCCATGACAGTGACCGGAGCCTCCATCACATTCTGCAGGATGGTCATATGGGCCCACAGATTGAACTGCTGGAACACCATCGACAGATTTGTGCGGATGCGCAGCACCTGCTTGGGATCGGCGGGACGGCGATGATTGTGGCTGCCAGTCCAACGGACGGGCTCGCCTTTGAACAGAATCTCGCCCTCTTGGCTGTCTTCCAACAGATTGCAGCAGCGCAGCAGGGTAGACTTCCCCGAACCGGATGATCCAATCAGCGACACGACGTCGCCGCGATGCGCGGTGATGTCCACGCCCTTGAGCACCTCGAGTTGGCCAAAGCTTTTGTGCAGGTTCTTGATCTCAATGACGGGAGCGGCGTCTGTCACGGGCAGTCCAGATATGATTGGTGTTGGTGCGGTAATAGGGCTGAAAAATCGGGCTAATGCAATGCGCAATTGACAAGTTCACGCAGCGAAATTGCCAAATCGGGCGGTCGCGCTGTCTAAACTGTCAGTTTGGTGGGCGCATTCTGTGACTCGATGCACCATTATCGACAGGTCAGCCAGATCAATCTCTTGATTGCGGCCCAGAGATTCAGGTCACAGGATTCCGGATCAACCGAGGTGATCCTCAGCGAAACCAAATTTATTGAACTGGCTTGATCCAATCACCAAAACTGTTTGAATTTGGGAATAATTCGTTTTGAGTTAAAGATTGAAATATACGAATTCAATTCACGTAAGGGGCTTCTTGTGATCGCGCTATTATTTGCATTGTTCGCCGGCACGATGGTGCTGGCATACTTTAAGCTGGTCAGAATTTCATACGCATTGTTCGTGCTGACGCTTTTGGCGAGTGCCTACTGGCTGAAGTTTCACGCCACGACCCCCTTAACGATTCAACTGTGAGGTCGTCCAATGTCACCTGAATTTGCTCGTAACATGAATGCGATTGGTGCACTGGCGGTTTGCCTGGTTCTGGTGCTTGCCTTCTACTTTCAGCTTGTCCTTTACGAACTGCCCTGTCCGTTATGTTTGCTCCAACGCGTGGGATTCGTGGCCGTTGGGTTCGGGCTTGCTCTGAACCTGTTATGGGGTACGCGCGCCAGAAACTATGGCATCGTGCTGGTGGCAGCGATATTTGGGATCAGCGTTTCGATCCGCCAGATCCTGCTGCATATCGTGCCCGGAACAGGGCACTACGGCTCCCCGGTTCTGGGCCTACACTTCTATACCTGGGCGGGAGTTGCCTTTGGTTTGATCATCCTTGGCACCGCAATCATGCTGGTATTCGAGAAGCAGTATGATCTTGCCTCGGACGTTCGGGCAACCGAACGCTTCGGAGGAAGTACATTGGCCAAAACAGCGTTTTTCCTGATTTTGGCATTGGCCGTCGCGAACGCTGGTTCGGCGCTTTTGGAGTGTGGGCCTGGCATCTGTGACGATCCACCGACGGACTACAAGTTTCTGAATGAGCTTGAAGGCAGCGATTCATAGCGCTGACAACGCCCAAAGGCTTGCCGGTTGATCAGACCTTCGCCGCCTTTTGTCTTGCAAGCGCCGAATCCACATCGCTCACGCCGAGCAGGCTGACGACAAGGCGTAGCAGAGAATCCTCTTCACCGCTGCGGTGCCCATCCGCCAGTGCGACCGACCACATGGCCTGCACAACGGCCAGGCGGTCGTCATAGGCGATCGCCTCTTTGATGGCGCGAGTAAAGCGGACGGTGTCGGGCGCCTCGGCTTCAAGGTCTTCGGCTCGGGCGCGCAGGGCTGCGGCCTCAAATGGCGACAGGCCGTAGCGTTCGGCCGAGATGCGGTCGATTCGGGCCATTTCGGTATCGGCATAGTCGTTGTCGGACCGAGCGATACGCACCAACAGGGCGGTGAGGGCCAGACGGGCATCATCTTCGACAAGCGGGTCGGGCTGCGGCTGCGTGAGCCGGGACAGGAAATCACTGAACATAAGCGTTTATATAGAGATAGCCTAGGTCGCTTCCAAGCGGCTTTGTATCCGCTCGCGTGCCGCTTTGCTGTCGTTGAAGCTGAGGCCCATGGCAATGCGGGCTTCTTCGACGATCTTGACCTCGCCCTCGTCCGAGTTGCCATCGGCCAGCACGACCTCCCACAGGGCGTCAAGCGCGGCCAAGCGTTCCTGAAGATCGGTGGTTTCGCGGATCAGTTTGCCGAATGTATCTGTTTCCGGAGCAGCTGCGTGCAATTTTTCGCAGGTGGCGCGGACCTTGGCGGCCTCGATCGCATTGTGCTGGTAAAGTCGCGCAAGAATGCGGTCGATCAGGCTGATCTCTTCCAGCTTGTAGTCGCGGTCGGCCTGCGCGACACGTACCAGCAATGCCCCCAGGGCCAGTTCGGCATCAGGATCGGGCAGTTTGTCATGTTGCGGCGGCCGAAAGGCCTGGAAGAATTTTTTCAACATATCGGCAGGATATTCCGTAATTCGAGGCGCGCCAAGCGGTGCTAGCCCTCATAGCCCTGAATAATCACAAGATCGCCGGTCGAAACCGGATCGCGCAAGGCCTTGGCGGCTTGATAGGCATCGCTTTCATAGCAGGCCAGCGCCTGTTCATAGCTGGGAAATTCGATGACAACTGTGCGGGCGCGAGCCTTGCCTTCAGGCTCGCTCCTCTCGCCGCCGCGTACAAGAAACTTGGCCCCGTAATCGGCGAATGGGGCCGCATTGGCAGCAATGTAAGATTTGTAGGTTTCAATGTCGTCTACATCGACATGGGCAACCCAGTATCCTTTGGCCACAAGGTGTCCTCCGCTGGTATCGGATGCAAGGTGCGGAGGAACAGGTTGAAATGCAATCCCCTAAAAGTGGATCATCCACCGGATTGCAGCGCGGCGCGTGCTGAATCCTGTAACCAAGCGGTCATTTGCCGATAGGGAACCGGGCCATAGCTGATCCGGGCCACGCCGAGTTTCGCCAGCGTCGGCGTGTCAGGCGTGCCGGGCAGGGCGATGATGTTGACCGGCAGGTCGGTGGCCGCGCAAAGCTGGCCGATCATGGATTCGTCTTTCAGGCCCGGCGCGAAGAACCCGCTGGCTCCGGCATCGGCGTAGGCTGCCGCGCGGGCCATGGCGTCATCCAGCTTCGCTTGATCATGCGCGTCCGGAGCGGCTTTGAGGAAGATGTCAGTGCGGGCGTTGATGAAGGCGGGAACACCGGCCACGTCACAGCTTTCGCGCATCGCAGCGACACGCGCTGCCTGTGTTTCAATGTCATAAAGATCTTTAGTTCCAACGACCTGATCTTCGAAGTTAAAGCCGATTACTCCGGTTTCCAGCGCGCGTTTGACATTGGCCGATATGCCAAAAGTATCCTCGGCATAAGCGCCTTCGAGGTCCATGGTGACCGGTATATCAACCGCCTCGACAATGCGGCGAGCGTTGTCTAACGCCAACTCAAACGGGATGTTCTGGCCGTCCGAAAACCCCTGCGCCATCGCGACCGGAGCACTGCCAGTCGCCAGCGCTTTGGCCCCTGCATCGCGTACAGCGACGGCGCTGCCGGGGTCCCAAATGTTATAGAGGATGACCGGATCACCCTTCTTGTGCAGGGCGGCAAATGTTTCTGCTTGGGTAATCTGATCGGTCATGGCCGGTCTCCTGTCGCTGCTATGGCGGTAGTTAACCGTGCAAACCGCCGGCGCGTAAAGATATTTCGCGCCGACTGGTACAAATCTGTTATCGGCCCGTGATCAGACCAGACGCGAGGTGTCTTTCGCGGCGCGCACGAATTCGCGGAACAGGGGGTGCGGGTCGAAGGGTTTGGATTTCAGTTCCGGGTGATACTGAACACCAATAAACCATGGGTGATCCGACCATTCGACGATTTCCGGCAGGCGACCATCCGGGGACATGCCCGAGAAATTCAGGCCTGCCTTTTCCAGTTTGTCGCGGTACTTGATGTCGACCTCGTAGCGGTGACGGTGGCGTTCCTCAATCTGGGTGCCGCCATAGACTTCCGCGACCTTCGAGCCTTCGGCCAGAACCGCATCATAGGCGCCCAAACGCATGGTGCCGCCCTTGTCGTCTCCGACTTTGCGTTCGACCTTGTGGTTGCCCTGCACCCATTCTTTCAGGTGGTAAACAACGGGTTCAAAACGCTTTTTGCCAGCCTCGTGGTCGAATTCCTCGGACCCGGCTTCGGTGATTCCCGCCGCGTTGCGTGCGGCTTCGATCACGGCCATCTGCATGCCCAGACAGATGCCCAGATAGGGCACTTTGTGTTCACGCGCATATTGAGCGGCCTTGATCTTGCCTTCTGTCCCACGCTCGCCAAAGCCGCCGGGGACGAGGATGGCGTGGAAGCCTTCCAGATGAGGTGCGGCGTCTTCGTTGTCAAACACCTCGGCATCGACCCACTCGATCTTGACGCGGACGCGGTTGGCCATGCCGCCATGGGTCAGGGCCTCGGCAATTGACTTGTAGGCATCTTCAAGCTGGGTGTATTTGCCGACGATGGCTACTTTCACTTCGCCTTCGGCGTTGTGGATGCGGTCGCTGACGTCTTCCCATTTGGCCAGATCGGGCTTGGGGGCCGGGCTGATCTGGAATGCGTCCAGAACCGCCTGATCCAGACCTTCACGGTGATAGGCCAGCGGGGCGTCGTAGATGGTGCTGAGGTCTTGTGCGGCAATCACGCTGTCAGGGCGGACGTTGCAGAACAGGGCCAGTTTTTCGCGTTCTTTGGTTGGAATCGGTCCCTCGGACCGGCAGACCAGAATGTCGGGGGCTAGACCGATCGAGCGCAACTCTTTCACCGAGTGCTGGGTCGGCTTGGTTTTCAACTCGCCCGAGGCTTTGATATAGGGCAGCAGCGTCAGGTGCATGAAGATACACTGACCGCGCGGCTTGTCCTGACTGAACTGGCGGATCGCTTCAAAGAAGGGCAGGCCCTCAATATCACCTACGGTGCCGCCGATTTCACAGAGCATGAAATCAACTTCATCCTCGCCAATCGCGATGAAATCCTTGATCTCATTCGTGACGTGCGGGATCACCTGAATGGTTTTGCCGAGGTAATCTCCACGGCGCTCTTTCTCCAGCACATTGGAATAAATCCGCCCCGAGCTGACCGAGTCGGTCTTACGTGCCGCCACACCGGTGAAGCGTTCGTAATGGCCAAGGTCCAGATCGGTTTCAGCGCCGTCATCGGTGACGAATACTTCGCCATGTTCGAAGGGCGACATGGTGCCCGGATCGACGTTTAGATAGGGGTCCAGCTTGCGCAGACGCACCGAGTATCCCCGGGCCTGCAACAGCGATCCCAACGCCGCCGAAGCCAGTCCTTTGCCCAAGGACGAAACCACACCACCAGTGATGAAAATAAAACGCGCCATGTTTTTCGGCTGCTCCCGTGAGACGTCATTATTAGCTGCCCGGCGGTTCGAAAAAACCGCTGCATCACGGGACTTCACGTATAAAGGATTCGCGCACATAGCGCAAGAGAACCGCAAGATGCTGTTGCAGTTCCCTTATGATTTTCTAGGTTTTGTGGCTTAGTCGGCCGCCTGCGGGATCAGCGGAGCATTGTCGCCTTGCGCCGGCGGCAACAATTCATCTGCCGATGGGACTGCCGGAGCGCTTTCCTCAGCCGGGGCCGGGGCAGGCACGCCCAAACGGTCAATCACCGAGCTGCCAGAAGATTTCTGGGCCGCCAGAATCGTCAGCGTGATCGAGGTGACGATAAAGCACGCGGCCAGGATCCATGTCAGCTTGCCCAACGCCGTTGCTGCCGCGCGGCCCGTCATGGCCCCGCCGCCACCGCCACCCATCCCAAGGCCGCCGCCTTCGGAACGTTGCATCAGCACAACGACAATCAGGCCCAAGGCCAGAAGAAGGTGGATGATGAGAACGACGTTTTCCATGGTGGTCCTGTACAGCGTGGCGTGTATCGCGTGGTACTTATGCAAGTTTGCCAGCGGGGGCAAGTCACGAGTTGGCATCACGTGCGGTGATGTTTCATATCACACCAAAGAGACTGGACAGAGCGCTGTTCTGTCGCGCAGGCTGCGCCTCATGCCACATGATGATCACGACCACCCGCACGCCCTGTTGCCTCCCGAACCCGCGCTGCGCGTCAAAGCGCTTGAGACGATTCTGACCCGCAAGGGTCTGATTGATCCTGCAGCGCTGGATGAAATCATCGATACTTATCAGAACAAGATAGGTCCACAGAACGGCGCGCATGTTGTTGCCAAGGCTTGGAGTGATCCCGATTTCAGAGCCGCGCTGCTGGCAGACGCCACATCAGTCGTGGCGGATCTGGGCTATTACGGTCGTCAGGGTGAGCATATGGTGGTCGTCGAGAACACGCCTGAACAGCACAACATGGTCGTCTGCACCTTGTGCAGCTGTTACCCGTGGCCGCTGCTAGGAATTCCACCGGGCTGGTACAAATCTGACGCTTACCGCGCCCGCGCCGTGCGAGAGCCGCGCAAGGTCCTGTCTGAGTTTGGCGTTACCTTGCCCGAAGGCACTTCGGTTCGCGTCTGGGATTCGACGGCCGAAATTCGTTACCTCGTCCTGCCGATGCGCCCAGAGAGCACAGAAGGATTGAACGCGGATGAACTGGCCGCGCTGGTCACCCGCGACAGCATGATCGGCACTGGGCTACCCAAGGTGCCGTCATGACGCGCGTACATGATATGGGAGGGCGCTTTGGTGATGGTCCGGTGAACCCGGAACCCGAAGACGCGCCGGTGTTTGCCGAAGACTGGCACGGTCGGGCGCTGGCGGTAACGCTCGCTGCGGGGTTTCTGGGGCAATGGAATATCGATGTCTCACGCCACGCGCGGGAAAGGTTGTCTCCTACGGACTACGCGCGGTTTTCTTACTATGAGAAATGGATGTCCGGTCTGGCTGATCTTCTGGTCGAAAAGGGTGTCCTGACGCTTGATGATTTGCGCGGTGTTGACGGGGATGGTGTTCATCCTCTGACTGAGCGTACCCTGAAGGCTGACGCCGTCGCAGGCGCTTTGGCCAAAGGTGGACCCGCAGATCGCCCGTCGAACGTCGAAGTTCGGTTTCAGGCTGGACAGGCCGTCCGAACCTTGGGCCAGAGCGCCAATCGACTGGTTGATGGCGGCCACACCCGGTTGCCGATCTATGCCGCGGGTGCAACGGGTCGCATCCTCAGGCTGCATGGCACTCATGTCCTGCCGGATTCCAACGCCCATGGGTTGGGTGAAGCCCCCGAGCCGCTATATGCGGTCGTGTTTCCCGCCTCAGAACTTTGGGCAAACCCCGAGCATCCGGCGGATGAAGTCGTGCTGGACCTCTGGCAGTCTTATTTGGAGCCCGCATGAGCGATTGTATCACTCACTCGGCCCCCGAGCCGGTTTTTGCCGAGCCCTGGCACGCGCAGGTTTTTGCGGTCACAGTGGCCTTGAACGAAGCGGGCCGGTTTGATTGGCCGGACTGGGCGGAACGGTTTTCCAATACTTTGAAACGGAACGGCCTCAAAAAAGATCTGGATGGTGGGGACGATTACTTTCACGCTTGGTTAGAGACCTTGGAGGCGCTGCTGGCTGAGCAGGGGGAAGCGCCCACTGATGATGTCCAGGATCTTCGCAATGCATGGGAAGAGGCTTACCTGACAACACCCCACGGTCATCCCGTACAATTGCGCTAAAAGCAGAGGGGGCGCTGCCCCCGCCGCCCGTCCGGGCGACTCCCCCGAGGTACTTTTGGCCAGATGAAGCAGGGGATCCGCTCTTCATCTGGCCAAAAACACCTCCGCCGGAGGCATCGCGCGCAGCACGATTTGTATCTGCGGCGAAATATCGGTTTCCCTGCCGTCTGTGCCCGGCTATATGAGCCGGGTTTGAATATTCAGCGCAAAAGGACCGGATATGGCCAACGTGGTTGTTGTCGGCGCCCAGTGGGGCGACGAAGGAAAAGGCAAGATCGTCGACTGGCTCAGTGAGCGAGCGGATGTGATCGCGCGTTTTCAGGGTGGACATAATGCCGGGCACACGCTGGTCATTGAGGGTGAGGTTTACAAACTGCATGCGCTACCTTCGGGCGTCGTACGCGGTGGAAAGCTGAGCGTGATCGGTAATGGGGTCGTTCTGGACCCTTGGCACCTGATCAAAGAGATCGGTACCATCCGCGCGCAGGGTGTCGATATCACGCCCGAGACGCTGATGATTGCCGAGAACACCCCGCTGATCCTACCGTTCCATGGCGAGCTGGATCGTGCGCGCGAAAGCCAGAACTCGGTGGCCAAGATCGGCACGACCGGTCGCGGGATCGGTCCATGCTATGAAGACAAGGTTGGTCGGCGTGTAATCCGGGTGGCTGATCTGGCTGATGATGCGACGCTGGCGCTGCGGGTCGATCGGGCCTTGGTCCATCACAATGCGCTGCGCAATGGGCTGGGGTTGGAACCTATTGATCGTGACGCGTTGATTGCGCAGTTGAAAGAGATCGCGCCGCAGATTTTGCCTTTCGCAGCACCGGTGTGGAAGGTGCTGAACGAGAAGCGCAAGGCAGGCAAGCGAATCCTGTTCGAAGGCGCACAGGGTGCGCTGCTGGATATCGATTTCGGGACCTATCCATTTGTGACATCGTCGAATGTGATTGCGGGCCAGGCCTCGACAGGCGTTGGGATTGGGCCGGGTTCGATCGACTTCGTTTTGGGCATCGTCAAGGCGTACACGACCCGCGTGGGTGAGGGGCCTTTCCCAACCGAATTAGACGACGAAGATGGCCAGCGCCTGGGCGAACGGGGGCATGAGTTCGGCACCACGACGGGGCGCAAACGCCGTTGTGGTTGGTTCGATGCCTGTCTGGTACGCCAAACCTGCGCGACTAGCGGTGTGAACGGCATCTCCCTGACTAAGCTGGATGTGTTGGACGGGTTCGAGACGCTGAAAATTTGTGTCGGGTATGAGCTGGATGGCGATCGTCTGGACTATCTGCCGACCGCCGCCGACCAGCAAGCACGTTGCACGCCGATTTACGAAGAGATGCCGGGCTGGAGCGAATCCACCGAAGGCGCGCGCAGTTGGGCAGACTTGCCTGCGAACGCGATCAAATACGTGCGCCGCGTCGAGGAATTGATCGAATGTCCGGTCGCCCTTTTGTCCACCAGCCCGGAGCGGGAGGACACCATTCTGGTGACCGACCCGTTTGCAGATTGATGAGCAGCAACGACAAACCCGGCCTCAGCTATAAGGCACGTCGGCGGTGGTCATTGGTGCTGCTGCTGATCGGGCTCCCCATCTATATCGTTGCGGTTGTGACAATCGTGAACTGGCTGGATCGCCCGCCGATCTGGCTGGAACTTCTGGTATATGTCGCGCTTGGCATTGTCTGGGCGTTGCCGTTCAAATTTGTCTTCCGCGGGGTGGGCAAAGAGGACCCGGATCAAGATCAAAGCTAAGCCGCCCGATTGTCTTGGTGTCTTCTGCGTGGCACGATGTTTGCGACTTTCTTTCGCGGCAACCAGAGGCAGATAGGGCATGAAAAACCGGGTATTAGCGGCGGTTACCACAACATGTATCGCGAGCAGCGCTCAGGCCGATGATTGGCGCTATACCATTGCGCCTTATTTCTGGGGGCCGGAATTCAGAACCTCACTGGACGTGGGACCAAACCCGCCGGTGAACGGGGATACCTCGATCTTCGACATTCTGAAGGGCGCGTTCCTGATCGCTGGTCAGGCCCGAAATGGGCGTTGGACCATTGGTGGTGAATTCAATTATCTCAATTTGGGTGACGATGTCTCGGTCGGTCGGTTTGACGATGCAGCCAGTTGGGATCTTGAGGGCACGATGGTCTCACTGGCGGCCAGCTATGCGGTCTATCAGGATGATCGGTCACGGTTGGAAGCGTTGGCCGGGCTGCGCCATTGGGACCTGGATGTTTCGACCACCGTGCTGGATCGCACCTTCAGCACAGATCAAAGCTGGACCGACCCGTTGATCGGCGCACGCTATAACTACGCGCTGAATGACCGCTGGAGCCTCACAGCGATGGGCAATATCGGCGGCTTCGGTTATGGCTCGGAATTCCAGTGGGAAGCGCTGGTGCAGGCTAGTTGGAAGTGGCGTGAGAATATCAACGTTGCGGGCGGGTATCGCCATCTGGATGTTGAGTTTGAAGACGGGCGCGATGTGATTGATCTGATCCTGACCGGCCCTTACGTGGCGCTGGCGTTCAACTTCTGAACTTAATTGGCTTTTTGGCTGCCAGCCACGGAACGAAAAAGGGCCAAAGTTTCCTCTGGCCCAATTTTGTCTTGAGGGGGTATTGGGGGATCTTGGTGTCAGCCAGCGGCACGCTCGTCGTCGTTCGGGCGGAACCCGATTTGGGTTGAGGCGGCGAAACGGCCACCTCCGGCCTTTTCGATCTTGCCGTCCCGCAGTAACTGACCGAATGAGCGCAAGCTTTCTTCGCGGTTGAACGAGTCCTGCTTGAGCGAGCGAACTTTGTTCATCAGCTGTGGACGCGAGAACTGCTCCTGACCTTCGATGAAGGACAGATAAGCCGCGGCAGCTTCCAGCAGGTCGAGTAGCGATTGGGCACCCTGTTCTTGCGCAAAGGCTGCAAAACCACCTTCTTCATCTGCAGATTCCTCGTCCGCTGAGGTGACACGGCGCGGTGTCACCGGGCCGGTGTCAGCCGTTTCGGTATCCACCCGCTGTTCAGCCACCAGTTTCAATGGTGCGGCAGCATCCGGGGTGGGGCGTTCACTGGTGACCTCGATCTCGGGTCGGCGTGGATTGACGACCGAGGCCAGATCACCGCGATAATCATCCTCGGGGGTCTGAGATTTGTCTGCGCCATCTTCGCGGTCTGCTTCGGTTGCAGCAACGGCAGTGCGCAGGTGAGAATATGTTTCGCGCTGACCGCTAGTGGCAGGATCATCCATATGGGCGCCCGCTTCGTCCATCAGGCGCGACACGTCCTGATCCAAACCCGTCATATCGGGCAGCTCAGCCGTCGTGTTTGCCGCCAGCTCGGATTCTACCAGCGCCATTTCGTCAAGCAGCAGCGCCTCATCCTCGGCCGAGATGACGCCATGGGCGAGGCCGGTAAGATCCGGTGATGTTTCATCTTCGTCGGTGTCGTCTTCGTCGGTGTCGTCCTGGCCATTCAGAATGTTTGACGGGCCTTCGTCTTCAGTTTCAGATTCGTCGTCGAGGTCCGAGAACAACACGTCCTTGTCCGTGACATCGGCCGACGGCTGTTCGGGCGCTTCGTCCTCGTCTTCAAATTCGGCAGTGATCGCCGGTGAGATGATCGGGGCTGCTTCGACTTCGTCCTGTTCGATAGCGGCAGGCGCGAGTGGTTCTTCGTCCTCAACCGGCAGCTCGGCGATCGTTGCCATTTGCTCGGATTCGGCAGGCTGTTCGACCTGCGGGGCCGTTGCCGGAGCGTCGTCCGCGGCCGTGTCTTCCAGATCGGCCGGGCTCAGCGCGCCGGACTCAAAAGCGGCAGAAATTGCATCGACCTTTGGCTTTACGGGCTGCAGATAGCTGACGTCTTCGTCTTCAGAGTATCCGGCAGGGGCAGCATCGGAATGCGAAACAACAGCCCGGATTCGCTGCAGCTTGGCTGCGATGCTGTCAGCGGCGGGGGCATCGTCGGATTGCGGAACAGACGGAGCAGGGGGAACAACATCCGCGACAGGCTGAACAGGTTCAGGTGTTGTGGCTGGCGCAATTGCAGCGGGGGTCGGTGCTGCAACCGGGGCGGCTTCCGTTGCGCGCAGCAACAGGCCGGTCTCGTTCTGGCTGGCTTCAACCTTCTGTGCGGCGTCCCGTTGTGCGATCCGGGTCAGCATCTCGGCGTCAGGCTGAGGGGGTTCCGATCCGAAGTATCGGTCATCCGCTGCAAGGTCCCGGAAATACTCGGCGATCGCCTTCATTGTTTCAAATGAATCGTCAAAGCCTTCGAGGGTGCACGAGAAGGTGCCGTATGAAACGGTGAGTACCTTGTTGTTCTGTACCATCAGACGCATGTCCTTTACAAACTACCAGGTCGACTACCAGACACTGCAGGGGCAACCGACTCGAAACTCTAGCCATGAAGCTATCATTTTGTGGTTTCATTATGTCCAAAACTGGAAAATATGGTCAATCTTGTGGAAAATGGGGCAATTGTTCGCTCTGGCGGGCCAATCGGGCTGTTTGGTGGGGGCGAAATCTGTTCAGAGGATGTGAATCTGGTGCTAAATCGCGTCAATTCTGCCGTTGCGGCGGATGGCGGTGCGGCTGCGTTGATTGATTCGGGACGGATGCCGGACGCAGTGATCGGCGATTTGGACTCGATTACGGCAGAATATCGGGCCCGGATTCCCAAGGATCGGTTGTTCCGGATATCCGAGCAGAACAGCACCGATTTTGACAAGGCGCTGCGCAATATGGATGCGCCTGTGGTGCTGGCAGCAGGATTTCTGGGCGCGCGGGTGGATCATCAGTTGGTGGCGTTCAATACTCTGGTTCGGTTGCAGGATCGGCCTTGTGTCCTGTTGGGCGCACGAGAAATTGTCTTTCATACGCCACCCAGGATCAGTCTGGAGCTCACAGCAGGAGACACGGTTTCATTGTTTCCGCTGCGGCGGGTGACCGGGCGCAGCGAGGGGCTGGAATGGCCGATTGATGATCTGGTGCTAGAACCGGACGGGCAGGTCGGAACCTCAAACCGAGCGCTAGGCGCGCTAAAGCTTGAGGTCGATGGACCCGGGTTGCTGACGATCCTGCCGCGCGCGGCGTTGGATCAGGTCATGCAGGCGTTTCAGTCGGGCCGGACCGAGCGTTGGCCCGCTCGTGCAGGATAACGTAGAGCCCGGCGGCGATGGTGATGCCGATGCCCAGCGCGGCCAGCCCGTTTGGCAGATCGTGGAAGATCAGCCAGCCGATCAGGGTGGCGACCGGAATCTCTAGATATTGCATCGGGGCCAGAGTCGCAGACGGCGCATAGCGCAGAGACCATGTCATAAGTAGATGCGCCACGGTGCCCAGCACACCGATCCCCAGCAGCAGCCAGAGCGTCTCGGCCGTGGGCATCGTCAGGGACATTGCGGGCAGGCCGATTTGGGAACCCAGCAGGACAATCGGCAGCAAAAAGGCGGTTGCCATGGCCCCCGATACAGCCTGCAGCGCAACCGGGTCTGTTTCCTTGGCGATCTGCCGCGTAACCAACATGAACAGGGCGAAGACCACTGCGACGATCAAGGGCAACAAGGCAGGCGCGCCCACTTGTGCAAAGCTGGGTTGGATGACCAGCAAGGTGCCGATGAATCCCACGACACAGGCGACCAGACGTCGGGGGCCGACCTGTTCGCCCAGAACGTATTTGCCCAAAAGCAGCATGATGAAGGGCATTACAAAGGCGATGGCCACGGTATCGGCCAGCGGCATATATTGCAGCGCTGTGAACATCGCTGCGATCCCAATGATGTGCAGAAGGGTGCGGATCATCGTCAGGCGCAAAACGCGCGGCGTCATCTTCCATGGCTTGCCGGTCATCGCGATCAGTGGGATCAGGATCATCGCCTGAACAGCAAACCGCACCAGTACCAGCAGTCCCAAAGCTGTGGTTTCACCCAACAGCTTTGCCATCCCGTCACCCAGCGGTGCGAGCACGCAAAAGCCGAGCATCAATATGATGCCGAGAACGGGACGATCCTGAGTCATGTGCGCGACGCTAGCGGTTTCGCGGCAGAGGGGGAAGCTCTGATCTCAGGTGTCGGGCAGGGGTTGGACTTTGGTGTAATCCGGGCCGATGCAGGTGGGCAGGCCGTCACCAAGCTGCAGCCAGCTAAGCTTTTCCTCGTGCGCGACATGCAAGGTTGGGCTGAGTGCTTCGGGTTTTTCCAGCGTCGCCACATAGAGGTGCATAACATCCGACATCACAGTCGAGCGGAAGGAGATTGGCGTGCCGCAATGGGGGCAGAAACTGCGCTCGACTCCGGGGGAGGAGTTGAACCGTTTTGGCTGTTCCCCGGTCCAGCGCCAATTGCCGTCGCGCACCCCGAAATAGGTGGTCATCGGGGCCGCGCATTGGCGACGGCAGCTGTCGCAATGGCAGGTGACACAGGACAGAACCGGAGGGTCAACCTCGTATCCAATCTTGCCGCACAGGCAATGTCCGCGCATGTCACCCCACTTGTTCTTGCTGTCAGATCAGCAGTTCGGCACGTTGACGGCCAACCCGCCCAAAGATGTTTCCTTGTATTTCTCGTGCATATCCTCGCCGGTCTGGCGCATAGTTTCAATGGCCGCGTCCAAAGGCATAAAGTGCTTGCCGTCGCCACGCAGGGCCAGCGAGGCCGCCGAGACGGCCTTGATCGCGCCCAATCCGTTACGCTCGATACACGGCACCTGCACAAGGCCCGCGACTGGGTCGCAGGTCATGCCAAGGTGATGTTCCAACGCGATCTCGGCGGCGTTTTCAACCTGCTCAGGCGTACCGCCCATCACGGCGCACATGCCTGCCGCAGCCATGGCTGACGCGCTGCCAACCTCGGCCTGACAGCCCGCTTCAGCGCCCGAGATCGAAGCGTTGAACTTGACCAGACCACCGATGGCGGCGGCGGTCAGCAGGAAATCCTCGATATGGCTTTCGGACGCGCCGGGCACGTGATCGAGGTAATAGCGCAGAACTGATGGCAGCACGCCTGCCGCGCCATTTGTAGGGGCGGTGACAACCTGCCCACCGGCTGCGTTTTCCTCGTTCACGGCCATGGCGTAAACGCTCATCCAGTCGTTGATCGTATGCGGGGCATTCAGGTTCATGCCGCGTTCTGCCAGAAGGGCATCGTGAATGCCTTTGGCGCGGCGGCGCACGCTGAGACCACCGGGCAGGATGCCATCCGTTTTTAGCCCACGCTCGATGCAGTCATTCATGACCTGCCAAAGACGCGCGGTGCCTTTGGCAAAGCTATCCGCGCAACCGCGCGCGATCTCATTTTCGCGCTTCATTTGAGCGATGCTTTTACCGTTGTCTTTGGCCATTTGCAGCATTTCGGCGGCGGATTTGAACGGGAAGGGCACAGGCGCACCATCGTCAGTTGCCTTGCCTTCGGCCAATTCCTCTTCCGTAAGAACAAATCCTCCACCGATGGAGTAGTAGACCTGACGCAGGATGACATCGCCTTGTGCGTCAGTGGCCATCAGGATCATACCATTGGCATGACCGGGCAGATTGTTGTCGTAGTCGAAGATCAGATCGGCTTTGGGATCAAAGCTCAGCGTCGGCAGGCCTTCGGGTGTCACCGTATGGGATTCTGCGATAGCTGCCAGTGTGGCTTCGGCCTTGTCGTTGTCATAGGTGTCGGGCACAAACCCGGCGAGGCCCAGAATGGTAGCGCGGTCGGTGGCGTGGCCGACGCCGGTAAAGGCCAGCGAGCCGTGCAACGAGCCGCGCAGGCCCGAAAACTCGAACGGTGAGGCGCGCATCAGGTCAAGGAACCGTGCAGCGGCCACCATCGGACCCATGGTGTGGGAAGAAGATGGGCCGATGCCCACTTTGAACATATCGAAGACAGAGAGAAACATATCAGGTAGCTGAGCCTTCTGGAGGGTTGGCGTAGGTCGGCGAGGTGAAGGGAGTGACCCCCAGCCCCTCGGCGGCAATAGCTGCGCGGGTCGACGGGTTTGATTCTAGCTGCATCAGGATTTTTTGCAGATAAGGCGTGTCGGCGAGTTGATACCAGCTGCGGTCCGCCTTAGCGGGATAGAGCGCCATCCAGCGCATCATGCAGGACACATATATCGTCAGGACTGAAGGGTGATCAGCACTGAACCAGTCGGGCGCTTTTTGGGCTTGAGCATCCAGCAGATTCAGGTGCTGCCGCAGCCGCGGGCGGATGCCGGAGCGTAGTGTATCGGACTGATCAGCAGCGATGTATTTCTCGGCATAGAACAGCATTCGCAGATCGGCATGCAGGGTATTAGAGGCGAAGAATAGCCACTTCAGGAATGCCGCCCGATCAGGGCTGACCTGTGTCGGGGCCAATTGCCCATGCGTATCAGCCAGCCACAGCAGGATTGCGGCGGTCTCGAAGATCGGACCCTGGGGCGTCTCCAGCACCGGGATCAGCCCGTTCGGATTCAACGCCCGATACGCCGCACTATTCTGTGCATCGCGGGCGCGATCGACCAGTATGGTCTCATAGGGCAGGCCCATCTCTTCCAGCGCCAGTCGGATCACCAGCGAGGCGTTGTCGGGGGCGTAGTGCAGGCGGTATGGCGATTCCATGGCGACTATCTAGGGGGTCTGGCGATCACAATAGAGGCTGATTGCGACGTTTCCTATCGGAAACGCGTATTTCAGCGACATGTTAGCACAGGTATGAAGTGTTTTGCCTCTCGCAGTTGCGCGGGGCATTCCGTATAAGTCTGGCAGTATTCTTGGGGGAAGCTGCCATGACCAGAGACTTGTCGCCCATCGACAAAGCGAAATACGTTGCTGCCTGTCGCGCCGCCGATCTTGTTCAGGACGGGATGCGTGTGGGATTGGGGACAGGCTCGACCGCCGCGTGGTTTGTGCGCCGCCTGGGTGAACGGGTGCGCGATGGAGGGTTGAAAATCAAGGGCGTTCCGACGTCGACCGCGACGGCGCAATTGGCGCGGGAAGAAGGGATCGAGGTCGTCTCGCTGGATCAGGCCGGCTGGTTGGACCTGACAATCGACGGCGCGGATGAGTTTGATGGCGAGTTCAACCTGATCAAGGGCGGTGGTGCTGCGCTGTTGCAGGAAAAGATTGTGGCCACAGCCAGCGATCAGATGGTGGTGATCGCGGATGCAGGCAAAGAGGTTGAGACGCTGGGCGCATTCCCTCTGCCGGTCGAGGTGATCCCGTTCGGCTGGCAGACCACCCGCACCCTGATTGAAGAGGCGCTGGACACGATGGATGTGCTGGGCACCTCGGTCACTTTGCGCATGAACGGTGAGGCACCCAAGGTTACGGATGAGGGCAATCACATTCTGGACCTGCATCTCAAGCGGATCGGCAATGCCCGCCAACTGGCACTGGTGATGAATCAGATCCCGGGTGTGGTCGAAAATGGGCTGTTCATTGATATTTGCGACAAGGTTGTCATTGGTTATGGCGATGGCCGGGTCGAATTGCGTGATATCAATGAGGGTACAGTCCTGACCGATATGCTGGGCGACGGCGGGGACAACCTGTTTTCTGATCTGGCGGACTAAAGATCAGGCAGGTGGCGCGATAAACTGCAGAAGAAAAATCACTATTTCCCGCGTCAGGGGTTGGCAGTTCAGGATTTGCGCCCAGATATCCAGTGAATTTTGGACACGCGGAATAAAAGGAACTCGTACATGAGCTTTGACTATGATCTGTTCGTCATCGGAGGCGGCTCGGGCGGAGTTCGCGCGGCACGGGTGGCGGCGGGTGAAAACGGCGCCAAGGTGGCTCTGGCGGAAGAGGATCGTTACGGCGGAACCTGCGTGATCCGTGGCTGTGTACCCAAGAAGCTGATGGTTTTCGCTAGCGAGTTCGCGGATACGGTCGGGGACGCGCAGGCTTATGGCTGGGACATGCAGCCGGGTGCGTTCAACTGGAACACTTTCAAAGTTAAGCTGCACGCAGAGCTCGATCGGTTGGAAGGTATCTACCGCAATATCCTGAAGAACAATGGTGTCGAGAGTTTCGACCAGCGCGCCCATGTCGTTGATCCGCATACGGTGGAACTGGCTGATGGTACCCGCAAGACAGCCAAGCATATTCTTGTCGCAACGGGCGGTCGTCCGGTTGTACCCGAGTTCCCCGGATCTGATCTTGCGATCACCTCGAATGAGATTTTCCACCTGGAGGAACTGCCCGAATCCATGCTGATCGTTGGCGGTGGATATATCGCCTGTGAATTTGCCGGGATCATGAATGGGATGGGGGTCAAAACGACTCAGTTCTATCGCGGGGCGCAGATTCTGCGGGGCTTTGATGATGAGGCGCGCGGGCTGATCAGTGAAGAGATGTGCCAGAACGGGATCGACCTGCATCTGGGTACCAACGTGCTTGAGATGAAAAAGCAAGGCGACAAAATCTGGGTGAAGGCCACAAATGGCTCCGAGCAGCTATTCGACGTTGTGATGTATGCCACGGGCCGCGCGCCGAATGCGGATGATCTGGGGCTTGAGGCTTTGGGCGTCGCGCGCGGTCGCAAGGGTGAGATCATCGTGGATGAGTACAGCCAGACCGGCGTGCCCTCGATCTTTGCCATTGGCGATGTAACGGATCGGGTGAACCTGACCCCTGTGGCGATCCGCGAAGGCATGGCCTTTGTCGAGACCGTCTTTAAAGGCAATCCAACGCCCGTTGATCACGAACTGATCCCGACCGCGATCTTTACCCAGCCGGAAATGGGTACTGTGGGCCTCAGCGAGGAAGCGGCTGCGGAACAGGAACCGATTGAGGTTTATGCGACCTCATTCAAGCCCATGCAGAAGGCGTTTGCCGGAGGCACACAGCGCGTGCTGATGAAGCTGATCGTGTCGCAAGAGACGCGGAAAATCCTCGGCTGTCACATCGTTGCGCCGGGCGCGGGTGAGATGATCCAACTTGCCGGAATTGCCGTAAAGATGGGTGCCACCAAAGAAGATTTCGACCGTACGGTTGCAGTTCATCCGGTGATGGCCGAAGAACTGGTGACAATGCGGCAACCTGTGCGCACGGCTTGATTTGCAAGCGCGCGCACACACGTTACAAGGGAACCCGTGATCACACGGTCCAACACAAGGGAAAAGATACATATGGCGGGCAACAGCGGCGGCCCCTGGGGGGGCGGAGGCTCATCCGGAGGCGGAGGAAATCGGGGTAACAACGGGGATGGGCGCAAGCCCCCCGAAGGTGACGGCCCGCAGATCCCCGAGATCGATGAGCTGATGAAAAAGGGCCAGGAACAGCTGCGCGTCCTGATGGGCGGTCGTGGCGGCGGTGGCCGTGGTACAAATGGTTCGGGCGGCGGCGGTGGCCCCGCGTTTACCAAAGGGACCGTTGCGATCGGTCTGTTGGTTGCGGCAGGTCTGTGGGGGCTAGCAAGCTTTTATACAGTCAAACCCGAAGAACAATCTGTCGAACTGTTTCTGGGTGAGTTCTCGGCTGTCGGAAATCCGGGTCTGAACTTTGCGCCTTGGCCTTTTGTGACCGCCGAGGTCATTCCGGTCACCCGCGAACAGAACGAAGACATGGGCGGTGCCCGTGGCAGCGACGATGGTCTGATGCTGACCGGCGACGAGAATGTGGTCGATATCGACTATCAGGTTGTCTGGAACATCAATGACCCGGCGAAATTCCTGTTCAACCTGCGTGATCCGCGCCAGACAATCCGCGCCGTGTCTGAATCGGCGATGCGCGAGATTATTGCGCAGAGCGAACTTGCGCCGATCCTGAACCGGGATCGCGGTATCATTGCTGATCGCCTGCAGGAACTGATCCAAGAGACAATGGACAGCTACGATTCGGGTGTAAACATCGTTCGTGTGAACTTTGACAAGGCTGATCCACCGCAGGACGTGATTGCCGCGTTCCGCGACGTTCAGGCCGCCGCGCAGGAGCGTGACAGGTTGCAGAACGTCGCTGACGCCTATGCCAACCGCGTTCTCGCTGAGGCGCGTGGTGAAGCCGCGCAGGTACTGGAAGAGGCTGAAGCTTATCGTGCCCAGCAGATCAACGGTGCACAGGGTGAAGCCAGCCGCTTTAGCGCGGTTTTGGAGGAATATTCCAAAGCACCTGATGTGACCCGCAAACGTCTGTATCTGGAACGCATGGAGCAGGTGCTGGGTGATGTGGACAAGATCATTCTGGATGAAAACTCGACAGGATCGGGGCAGGGCGTTGTGCCTTATCTGCCGCTCAACGAGTTGCGCCGTAACCCTGCAGGGGAGAGCAACTGATGCGTAAGACAACGTTTATTCTGCCGATCATCTTTCTTGCGATAGTCGGTGTTCTGTCCTCGATCTTCATCGTGGACGAGCGTGAACGCGCTCTGGTTCTGCAATTTGGTCGCGTTGTTGCGGTTAAGGAAGATCCGGGGCTGGCATTCAAAATCCCGCTGATTCAGGAAGTGGTGCGGTATGACGACCGTATCCTGTCGATTGACGTTCAGCCGCTGGAAGTGACGCCTCTGGACGATCGTCGTCTGGTGGTCGATGCCTTCGCACGCTACCGGATTTCTGATCTGGAACAGTTCCGTCAGGCCGTTGGTGTCGGCGGTATCCCGGTTGCCGAGGATCGTCTGGACCGCATTCTGCGCGCCGAAACCCGCGAAGTGCTGGGTTCGGTTTCGTCCCGAGACATCCTGAGTTCGGATCGTGCCGCGCTGATGCTGCGTATCCGCAACAGCGCGATTGCACAGGCACGTGCGCTGGGCGTGAACGTAATCGACGTGCGTCTGAAGGCGACCGATCTGCCGCAGGCCAACCTTGAGGCGACTTTTGACCGGATGAAGGCGGAACGTGAACGTGAAGCGACCGACGAACGCGCCCGCGGTAACGAAGCCGCGCAGCGAGTGCGCGCGCAGGCCGACCGGACCGTGGTTGAACTGGTTTCCGACGCCAACCGTGAGGCCGAGATCATTCGCGGTGAGGCCGATGCCGAACGCAACGCGATCTTCGCCGAAGCCTATGGTGCCGATCCGGAATTCTTTGAATTCTACCGGTCGCTCACTGCTTACGAGAACGCTCTGCAAGGCAGCAACAGCTCGTTGATCCTGAGCCCGGACTCGGAGTTCTTCAACTACCTTGCTTCTCCGACCGGGCGTCGGGCACCGGCAGCTGCGGCCGCTGAGTGATGGGCATGATCCTTCTGGCCTTCGGGCTGGTACTGATTGTCGAGGGGCTGGCCTATGCGCTGGCCCCTTCGCTTATTGAACGCATGCTTGAGGCGCTGCGCGCGTTGCCGGAACAGGCGCGGCGGCTGGTCGGGCTGCTTTGTGTGGTCAGTGGGCTGGTGCTGCTGTGGGGCGCATATCAGGTCGGTTTTTGATGCGATGGTTTCACGCACCGGTGATTTCCCCGCGATCCCGAGTTGCGGGCCGGGACAAACTGACTACATTGGTTGCAAAGAAGGGCATCCGGGTGATGCCAACAGAGAATTAGTCAACAAGGAGACCCCAAGTGCAGGCTAAGGCGCGCAGTGTGTCCGTCCGACGGGACGATTTTGTTATGAAGATGCGGCTGATGTGGCTGACCTTAGTGGGGGTGCTGCTGGTTTTGGCTCAATCTGTGTCCGCGCAGGCGCGGGGTGATAGCCTGGCGCCGCTGGCTGAACAGATTAGCCCTGCGGTGGTCAATATCACCACGTCGACGCTGATCGAAGGCCAGACTGGCCCGCAAGGGATCGTGCCTGAGGGCTCACCATTCGAAGACTTTTTCCGAGAGTTTCAGGATCGCAATGGCGGGGACAATGAAAATCGTCCACGTCGCAGCAATGCGCTGGGCTCGGGCTTCGTGATCTCGGAAGACGGCTATATCGTCACCAACAATCACGTGATTGCCGAAGCCGATGAGATATTGGTCGAGTTTTTTCCCGGTGATGGCCAGCCCGCGAAAGATTTGGTTGCCAAGGTAATCGGCCGGGACGAAAAGACCGACATCGCGCTGCTGAAAGTCGAGGCGGAAGGGCCGCTGAAATACGTGCAGTTCGGTGACAGCGACATTGCCCGCGTGGGCGATTGGGTGATCGCGATGGGGAACCCGCTGGGGCAAGGCTTTTCGGTGTCAGCAGGGATTATCTCGGCCCGGAATCGGGCACTGAGCGGGTCATATGATGACTACATCCAGACCGATGCTGCGATCAACCGGGGCAACTCGGGTGGGCCGCTGTTCAACATGAATGGCGAGGTGATCGGCGTAAATACTGCGATCCTGTCGCCCAATGGCGGCTCGATCGGGATTGGTTTCTCGATGGCTTCGAACGTGGTGATCAAGGTCGTTGATCAACTGCGTGAGTTCGGGGAGACCCGCCGCGGTTGGCTGGGTGTGCGCATTCAGGACGTGACCGAGGATATGGCCGAGGCGATGGGGCTGGACAAACCCGGAGGTGCGTTGATCAGCGATGTACCGGACGGCCCGGCAAAAGAAGCGGGCCTGCTGGCCGGAGACGTGATCATCAGCTTTGATGGCGTCGAGGTCGAGGATACACGCGGCCTTGTGCGGCAGGTGGGAGAGACCACCGTTGGCAAATCTGTGCGTGTGGTCGTGCACCGTGATGGAGGCACCCAGACCGTGCTGGTGACGCTGGGCCGCCGCGAAGACGCCGAACGTGCCGAGAACGGCGAAGAGCCGGAAGCCGAAACGCCGACGGAGGAAGACAAGGATATTCTTGGCCTGACCATCGCTCCGCTGGGGGATAGCCAGCGCGAGGAATTGGGTCTGGATGCCGACGCCGAAGGATTGTTGGTGACCAATGTTGATGAATCCTCGGAAGCCTTTGAAAAGGGTCTGCGCGCCGGTGATCTTATCACTGAGGCGGGGCAGCAGAAGGTGACTTCGATCACTGATCTGGAGACGCGGATGGATGAGGCGCGTGAAGCAGGACGCAAATCTCTGTTGCTGCTGGTGCGGCGGGGCGGGGAACCCCGGTTCGTAGCGCTGAGCCTAGAATAATAAACTCAGCGAACAGATCTGAAATTAGAAGGTCGGGATATTTTCCCGGCCTTTTTCATACTTTGTAAAGAAAAAAGCCATATGCCGGGGAAGGCATATGGCTCTGTACAGGGAGAGGTCGGTGGACAGATATCGGGGATGATAAAACCGACCTCCTACGGTAACGGGATTGACCTTAGGGCAATCTTAAAGCTGCGTATGTGAAGCGGATCACATCTGTGCCGAAAATTTAGATTAAATCGGATTCGGCCAGTTGCCGCAGCGCGTCAAAGTCGTGGATCTGCAGCCCGCCGCGCGAAGCTTCGACGACATTGTCGCGTTTCCATGTCGAAATGGTCTTTGACACTGCCTCACGCGTCGCACCGACAAATTCGGCCAATTCGCTCTGCGAAAGCGTGATACGTGCCGTTGGGCTGTCCTGTTGTCCTGCCAGGTGCAAAAGCTTGCGCGCCAGTCGGATCGGCATCGGCAGGAATACCTGCTCGTTCAATTGAGCGCCCATATAACGCATGCGAAGACCGGCCAAGCGGATCAGATCCACCGCAAGGTCAGGATGTTCCCGGATCTGCGCCATCATGTCTTTCTGGCGAACGCGCAGGACTTTGGAGGGCTCAGCTGCTGTTACGGTTGCGGTGCGGGGACCGCTGTCGAACAACGCGATTTCCCCGAACACCTCACCTGGGCGCATCATGCTGAGAGACAGCTTGCGCCCGCTCGACGCAAGAAATGACACTTCGAGCGCACCGGAAAGAATGGCATAGAGCGCATCGCCTTCATCGTCCTGCTCGAACAGGACATCGCCCCGATCCAATGTGACTTCGGTGGCCTGGGCTGCCAGCATGGTGCGCAGCTCTTCAGAGGCTTCGGACAGGAATCCACTGTTGGGAAATGCCATCATTCGGGCGCTGATCTCCGGGGTTGAGTGGTGCGGGTGGTGACCCAACTTTTCACAGCTTCAAGCTTAAGCCAAGAAATTTTGTTAGCTTGTTACGCTTGGGCAAGAACAGTTATTGCTTGTCGGGATCATCCATATAGCTTTGCAGCAGGTTGAACTGCATCATCAGAAACGCCATCAAGGCAATGGGAAAGCCGAAGGTTTCGATCTTGACCCATAGGTCCGTTGACATCGTGCGCCAGACCAATTCATTGGCTGCGGCCAGTACTGCGAAACAGGCACACAGACGCCGGGTGAGGATCATCCAGCCCTCGTGCTGCATGGGTAGCATCTCGTCCAGAACATATGCCAGGTAGGATTTCCCCTGCAAAAGCCCGATCCCGAGGATGGCGGAAAAGAAGCCATAGACCAGCGTTGTTTTCATCTTGAAAAACCGCTCATCATTGAACCACGCGGTGAGGCCGCCGAAGAAAATCACCATGAATGCGGTGAAAATCTGCATACGGCTGAGTTTGCCCGTCAGGTACCAGAGGATGCCCATGGCAGCCAGCATCAGCGGCACGAACAGGATGGTGGCGACGATGAACCCAGAATACTCGGTGCCGCCGATCACGAAATTGTCATCACGCAGGCGCAGGTAGATGAAGAAGAAGGCCAGTGGGGGGCCAAGTTCCAGTACCTGTTTGAGGAATGGGTTGATGTCTTTTTTCTGTGCCATGATTCCAACCTGCTGCTTACCCGCCCATTTCAACTATTACTGCGCCGAGTGCAATCAATGCCATCAACGCAATGCGTCTGGGGCCGACAGTTTCTTTCAGCACCAGCCAGCCGATGAGTGCTGCGAAAACGGTGGAGGTTTCGCGCAGGACCGCCGCCTCTCCGACCTTGTCCAGTCGCGTGGCCAGCATGATGGCACCGAAGGACATCGGCGCGATGATGCCGCCCGCGAACCCGCGAAGCATCAGAGGTCCAAGCGCGGGGCGGTGGATCATTGCGCGGTATCTGAGCGCAGCATAGATCGGCATCGCGGCCCCGTCGATCATGAAGAACCACGCAAGGAAGGTGAACGGATCGGCCGTAGCGCGGATACCGTAGGCATCATATGTCGTATAGAGCGCCACGAAGAGGCCCGTGACGACCGCCAGCACCAGCGCGATTTGCAGCGTATCACGATTGGCCTCAAGGTAGCGCAGGTTATAGGCGGCAAGGCCAAAGATGCCCGCGAGAAGCGTCGCCACTCCAAGCCATTGGATGGCAGAGAAGGTTTCACCGAACAAAAGATAGGCTCCGATCACGGTGAAGAGCGGGCCAGTACCGCGCACGACCGGATAGACAACGGTATAGGAGCCTTTGGTGTAGGCCATCGCCTGCAGCACCTTATAACCGATATGGATCAGCCAAACGACGCCAAAGATCGGCCACATGTAAGGTTCGGGCCATGGCACGATAAAGAAGGCGAATGGCATCGCCATAAGGCAGTAGCAGGCATCGATCGCCCCGCGCGACATCCACGGGTCGTGGCGACCTTTTTGCAGTGCACCGAAAACCGCATGCAGGAAGGCCGCCATCAGCGCGAGCGCGAGGGCGAGTTGGTGGCCTGCTTCGGTGCCTTCGAGGGAGATCAGCCAGTCGCTCAAATCGGGGCTTTCGCTTGGGCGGAGAGAGTGGGGGGCTGTCTGCCCCCCACGCCCCCCGAAGGTATTTTCGGCCAGATGAAGGGGCGGATCAGGATTGTAGGCCCGTCAGGGCGGCGGCGAATTCTTCGGGATCAAACGGGGCGAGGTCGTCGATTTGCTCACCGACACCAATGGCGTGGATCGGAAGGCCGAACCTGTCGGCGAGGGCGACCAGCACGCCGCCTTTGGCGGTTCCGTCCAGTTTGGTCATCACGAGGCCCGAGACATCGGCCAGTTTGCGGAAGGTTTCGACCTGACTGAGGGCGTTTTGCCCGGTGGTGGCGTCCAGCACCAGCAGAGTGTTGTGCGGTGCGGTGTCGTCAACCTTGCGGATGACGCGGACGATTTTGGCCAGCTCTTCCATCAGGTCGGCGCGGTTTTGCAGGCGGCCTGCTGTGTCGATCATCAGCAGGTCGGCACCTTCGTTCTGCGCTTTGGTCAGCGCATCAAAGGCCAGCGAAGCAGGGTCGGAGCCTTCGGGGGCGGTGAGCACTGGAACGCCTGCGCGGTCACCCCAGACCTGCAGCTGCTCGACGGCGGCGGCGCGGAATGTGTCTCCGGCGGCGATGACGACTTTCTTGCCGGCGGCTTTGAACTGGCTGGCAAGCTTACCGATTGTCGTAGTTTTGCCCGAACCGTTGACGCCAACAACCAGCACCACTTGCGGGCGTTTGGGGTAGATCGGCATTGGTTTGGCCACGGGTTCCATCACGCGGGCAACCTCCTGCGCCAGCAGCTGTTTGATTTCCTGGGTCGAGAGTTTGCGACCAAAGCGGCCCTCGGCCATGTTGGACGTAACGCGCAAGGCGGTGTCGACGCCCATATCCGAGGCGATCAGAAGCTCTTCGAGTTGCTCCAGCATGTCGTCATCCAGCGTGCGGCGGACAACGGTCTTGGATTCATTTCGGCCGAACAGGCGACCCATCAAACCCTTGGATTCTGGAACCTCTGGGGGTGGAGGCGCCGGTGTGGGATCAGCCGGGATCGGAGCGGGAGGCTCGACCGGTTGGGGCGCGGGCGTGGGTTCCGGCACTTCGGGAACCGGTTGCGGTTCGGGCTCAGGTTCGGGGATCACCGGATCAGGATTTGGGGTTTCCTCGCCGCCATCCTCGACAATTGCATCCAGCCCCTCTTCGAGGCGCGATGAGGATTTGAACAGCTTGTCCTTGAGCTTTGAGAAAAACGCCATTTTTGATCTCCGCAGGTGTTCCCCTCACCTAATGTGGATTGAAGGCAGTTGCAAAGGGTCAGGTGAAGGCGATCAGAAACCCGGCTTGGGCAGCCCAGTAAAGCGGCCAGACCAGATAGGGCGTAAGCTTCAGGGGCGGGTGATTGGCAGGTAGCAGGAACTTTTCAGTCGCAAGCGCCAGGTCCGAGGCGATGAAGGCCATCGCGGCGGGAAGGGCCCAGCGTAAGGCTCCAGTTTCGGGAAGGGCAAGAACGGTGATGCCCATGCCCAGGATGATTGGAATATAAGCGAGGACGGGGATTTTGAGGTCTCCGGCGCGGGGGGTGAGCAGCGTGGCCATAACGATGCCCAGGATGATAAGGGACCAGAAGATCGCGGGGTGGTCGAAGATCAGTTCAGGGTTGCTGCTGGGGCTCATCAAAAACAAGGCGATATAGGCCATATGCCCCGCAGCAAATGCACCGATGCCTGCCATGAATGTGCTGTCGGTTTCGCGTGACAGAAGGGCATCGCCTATCGCGCAGAAGGTGAGGGCGAGGATCAGGAGCCATGGCGCGCTTGCCAGTATGGCGACACCTGCCAGCAGCACGACCGATGCTGTTTTCAGCGTGCTACGCAGGGTGCCGGCCGGGCGCGTAGTAAGTGGCAGGTAGGTCAGCGCGCAGGCCGCCGCAATCCAGAAAAGAAGTGTCGTCATGGTGCGTCCCCGATGTTTTTGAGGCAATCATCGCCATGATCTCGGCGGTGCATCAAGGCGTGACGTGGAGTTATCTTGCCGATCGCCACGATGTGGAAAGGTTGAATGGCACTTGTGGGTTGCTTCTGACACAGTGTGACCATGATCCGAACTTGCATGATTCTGCTGACCCTTTTCGCTCAGCCCGTTGCGGCACAGTCGCCTCTGACAGGGCCTGATTTCGATGCGTATACGCGTGGGAAGACCTTGTATTACGGGTTCGATGGGCAGGCCTACGGGGTTGAACGGTATCTGCCAGACCGCCGAGTCATCTGGTCATTTCTGGATGGCAATTGCATGAACGGAGTTTGGTACGAGCAGGAAGATCAGATCTGTTTCATCTATGAGGATCAACTGGCGCCGCAATGCTGGGTTTTCTGGCAATCCGGGGGCGGTTTGATCGCACAATTCGAGGGCGATCCGACAGCGACCGAGTTGTACGAGGCCGAGGATATTGGCGAAGAGATGTTGTGCTACGGACCGGATGTCGGGGTCTGAAATGGTCGCAGGTCTTCATAGTCCAGCATGACGTGATGTTGAAACGCGGGCCTTTCGGTTAGCCGTTCATAGTATCGACGCAGATGCGGTAACGGTGCGCGGATGATGTCGATATCGTAGTAGCGGTAAAGGACGTGGCCGAACTGTATATCCGCCAGTGTAAATTGCTCACCCGCAAGGAACGTGTTTTGGTCCAGCTCCTTGTCTGCGATTGCCAGTTTGATTTCCAAATCGCTGACGGCCCGATGGATCGCTGTTTGGTCCTGCTGTTCAACGGGTGTTCGCACAATTTGCCAGAACACCGGAACGGTAAACGCCATCGCCACGTTGAGTTTCGCCCATTCGGCCCATTTGTCGATCGTGGCGCGCCGGGCAGGATCTGAAGGCCAGAATGCCTGTTCGCCATATTGGGTGGCCAGATATCGCAGGATGGCGCCGGTTTCCCAAAGCGGTGGGTTGTCGCCATCTTGCAGGACGGGGATGGTTTTGTTTGGGTTCAGTGCCCGAAACGCTGCAGTGTCCAGCCCGCCGAAGCGATGGCCAAGATCGTGACGCTGGTATTCTAGGCCAAGCTCACCCACGCACCACATTAGGGCCTGAACGTTCGAGGATGTATTACGGCCCCAGATCGTCAACATCGGTCAGAACAACGATCCCTGATCAGGAGGTGCCTGTTTGGATTTCTTGGGTGGCGCCTTGCCCGCAGCCCCGGTCCTGAGGCGACCGTCAGCGAATTCGATCTCAAGAACAGCGTGACCGGAGGCTTGAGCTTTGGTTGTGATGACCTCTCCTTCGGCGCGCACGACGGCGTAGCCACGCCCGAGCGTCGCCTTGTAGCTCAGCGTTTCACGTAGGCGGTCGGTGGCGTCCATCTGCTGGCGCAGGCGGTCCAATCGCGTGGATTGCCCGGTGTTCAGGCGTTCGGATAGGCGATTCAGAGCGTCGCGCCGTGTTTCCAGCTCGCGCTGGATCGGGCGCAGTGACAGGCGTGAGGACAGGTTGCGCCAGCGATCGCGGCGGGTTTCGACAAAGCTGCGCAGGGTCGAGGGGCGCAGACGCGCCGCACTGTCCAGCAGTTTGACGCGGCGGTTCTGAACACCCCGGATCAGCGCGTTGGGCAGGCGTTCCGAGATTTGGTCGAGCCTTTGGCGCGGGCTTTCCAGCAGTGTATCGGGGCGGGGCAGGGCTCGGGACAGGTCGCGCAGACGCTGGCTGCGGCGTTGCACGGCATCCGTTGAGGCGCGCGACAGGCGGGCCCCTTGTTCGTTGGTCCAAGCCAGCAGTTCCATGCGGACCGGTACGGCAAGTTCGGCAGCGGCGGTTGGCGTAGGCGCGCGGCGGTCCGAGACATAGTCGATCAGGGTGGTGTCCGTCTCGTGCCCGACGGCCGAGATCAGCGGGATTTCTGAGGCTGCAGTCGCGCGCGCGACGCTTTCTTCGTTGAAGCCCCAGAGGTCTTCTATGGACCCACCGCCGCGCGCGACGATAATCAGGTCGGGTCGCGGGAGGGCCCCGCCCGGTGTGAGTTGATTGAAGCCTTCGATGGCGCGGGTCACTTCGGGGGCACAGTTTGCCCCCTGAACCGCGACGGGCCAGATCAGTACTTTGCGCGGGAACCGATCACGCAGCCGATGCAAGATGTCTCGGATCACCGCACCGGAGGGCGAAGTGACAACGCCGATGATCTGCGGCAAGTAGGGCAGGGGTTTCTTGCGTTCAGCCGCAAACAAGCCTTCGGATTCGAGCTGCTTTTTGCGCTTTTCCAGCAATGCCATCAGCGCGCCTTGCCCGGCGACGGCGACTTCATCGACATTCAGGTTGTATTTCGACTGGGCTCCAAAAGCTGTCAGGCGCCCGGTGACGACAACCTCGAGGCCTTCTTCGGGAACAACTGAAAGACCAGAAATCTGCCCTTTCCAAGTTGTGCAGGCCAGCACGTTCCGGTCGTCCTTTATGTCGTAATACAGATGACCCGAGCGGGCCTTGAACACGCGGCCCACTTCTCCACGCACACGGATTCGGCCAAAGGTGCCCTCGAGCGTGCGCTTCACCTCGCCCGAGATGTCCGAGACAGTGTATTCGGGGGTGTTCTGACCCGGAATCGGGTCATCTAGCAGGTCGGTCATTTCAGCGCCTTGTGTCAAATCTCTGCGCAGCTTAGAACGCCGCGCAGGCAAGGCCAAGCAGATCGGAGCGTTTCATGAATATCCTCATTCTCGGCAGCGGTGGACGCGAGCACAGTCTGGCTTGGGCGGTGATGCAAAACCCCAAATGTGATCGCCTGATTGTGGCGCCGGGGAATGCCGGGATCGCCCAGATCGCAGAGTGCGCGGCGTTGGATATCGAGGATGGCGGTGCTGTGGTCAACTTTGCCGAGGAAAACGCGATTGATTTCGTGATCGTTGGCCCCGAAGCGCCTTTGGCTGCAGGGGTTGCTGACCGGCTGCGCGAAGCGGGTGTGCTGGTTTTCGGGCCCTCGGCAGAAGCGGCGCGGCTGGAGGCCTCAAAAAGTTTCACCAAGGAAATCTGTGACGCATCCGGCGCGCCGACGGCGGGTTATGCCCGGTTCACCGAGGCTGAGCCCGCCAAGGAATACATCCGTGCGCAGGGGGCCCCGATCGTGGTCAAGGCCGATGGGCTGGCTGCCGGGAAGGGCGTGATCGTTGCGATGGACGAGCAAACCGCCCTGGACGCGATTGACGACATGTTCGGCGGAGCCTTTGGTGGCGCGGGGGCCGAAGTGGTGATCGAGGAGTTCATGGAGGGCGAGGAGGCGTCTCTGTTCGTGCTCTGTGACGGAGAGGATATCCTGTCGATCGGCACAGCGCAGGATCACAAGCGCGTCGGCGAGGGCGATACCGGGCTGAACACTGGGGGGATGGGCGCCTATTCTCCGGCCCCGGTGCTGAGCGCCGAGATCGAGGCCCTTGCGATGGATCAGATCGTGCGTCCGACGGTGGCCGAGATGAAGCGGCGCGGGACACCGTTTCAGGGTGTGCTCTACGCAGGTTTGATGATCAAGGATGGTCAGCCCAGATTAGTGGAGTACAACGTGCGGTTCGGAGATCCCGAATGTCAGGTGCTGATGATGCGCCTTGGCGCTCAGGCCATGGACCTGATGCACGCGGCGGCCGAGGGTCGCTTGGCTGAGACGCGGGTGAACTGGGCCGACGATCACGCCATCACGATCGTGATGGCGGCGAAGGGGTATCCTGGTTCTTATGAAAAAGGCACTGTGATCAACGGCCTGGCCGATCTGGCCGAGGATAGTAGCAACATGGTATTCCACGCGGGGACAAAGGCGGCTGATGGAAAGGTTCAGGCCGCGGGTGGACGCGTTCTGAATGTGACTGCGCGTGGGGAAACGCTGAAAGACGCACGCGACCGGGCGTATGACATGGTTGAAGGTGTTGATTGGCCCGAAGGGTTCTTCCGTCGCGACATCGGCTGGCGCGCGCTTTAACTCAGCTGTCGGGCTGCGCCCGGCTTGATGATTTCGGGGCGAGGGGCCAGCCCCTCGCGCTCCCCGAGGTATTTATGGCCAGATGAAGATCGGATCAGCACTTTAGTGCGTTGGTAAGATCTGTGAGACTGTTGAGTGGTCCGAGGTCTTTTTGTCGCCAGCCCTTGCTGTACGAGACGCCTATGATCCGCGACCAGTCGGCGCTGGCGAGGATCAGCTCTGGGTGCGTTTCGCATTGGTGCAGGCCGCCTGAAATGAAATCTTCTCCGATCCTGTGATTGGTAAGGCCAGGGATTGTGGCGATTTCAATGAGTTCACCGTCTTTGTAACGCCAGATGCGCAGAGTTTTGGCAAGGTGTGGGCGGTCGACATAGGCGATCTCGACATGACCATCACCGTCCAGATCGGCGGCACCGATGGGGGCGAGCCAGCGGTTGCGCGTGCCGATATGGGGGGTGGCGGCGATTTTTTGACCATTGACGTCATAGATCGCCAGTTGAGCACCCGTATGCTGCTGGGTCTCTACAACGATGACTTCGGGCAACCCGTCCTGATCGATATCGGCCAGGCGTGGGGCAAGATCTTCGAATACGCGGTCTTCGGGCAGACGTATTGTAACGGTCGAGCGTTTGGAGCTATCGGCTTTTCGCTTTGCCGCCGAGGAAATACTTGTTCCGACGTCGATTTCCAAAGCACCGTATTCGACGGCGTCGCCAAGCACCCCATGGGCGTAGCGCGTTGTTGGTTCCGTGAAGCGAGCAGATACTTTGGTTTCGCCGCTGGCTGCGGGCATATTCCCCGTTAGCCAAATGCAAACCATCAGAACAGCGCCGCGCGCCCGACGGTGCCAAAGGCGGTTGGGCTGGCGCGGCGCATCAGAGTGCATCAGATCTGCTTTTCGGGCATCTGCACAACCAGACCATCCAGCGCGTCGGTGACCTTGATCTGGCAGGTCAGGCGCGAGCGGGTCGGGTCGGGTTCATAGGCGAAGTCCAGCATGTCTTCTTCCATGTCGTCCTTGGCGGGGATTCTCTCGACCCAGTCAGGATGAATATAGACGTGGCAGGTCGAGCAGGCGCAGGCGCCGCCGCAATCGGCCTCGATGCCGGGGATGTTGTTGTCGCGGGCCCCTTCCATGACCGTCAGCCCGTTGGCGACGTCGACTGTATGTTCGGTACCGCTGTGCTCGACATAGGTGATCTTTGCCATTGCTTGCGTCTTCCTTTTGCATGTGTCGGAGTCTTCATTAGTGAAGGGCGCTTGGTCTTTCCAGCATCATCTGCATCTCATGATGCCACGTCTGGACATTCCTGTAGGTTGTTCCCTATATGTTCTCACGCTTGTTGCCTCTATTTTCCCTGCGGATTCAAACTGGGACTGTCCATGCCCACCTGCTTGCCTGCCCATTATCCGGCTGAACAATCCGTCATAGAGGGCGCTGATGGCAGTGGCCGGGTTGTGATCCCGTGGCAAAGGCCTGGGACGACCAAGTTGTGAATTTGTCAAGCTGGAGGATGAGATGGACATCGTAAATGTGTTGGTCTGGAGCGAGATCTGCGAACGCTTCCGCCGTACCTTGAACTCGGGACGCCTACTAAGGATCACGAGCCGGATGCAGCTGGTGAGTTTGGTGACCCATATGATCGCGCATATCTAGGGCAAGCAATATGCTTTGATGCAGGGGCAGGAGGAACAGGCTAGCGGCAAACAGGGCCCTTGCCGCGGCGAGCAGTATCTAAATGAAAATGCCCTTTATGATTGTGGTCCGCGTCGGGGCCAAGCACCGTTCCGAACAATCCGCATGCACCTGCGTGAAGTTCGCGCATAACGTCGCTTGACCCTTCGTCGCCCCAGCCGTCAAGCACGGTAATCACGGTGCCATCCATCAATATGAAGGACGAAATATCAATCGCGCGCCCTCGTGCATGTTCTGAAATCCGTGCGCGCGGTTGATTGTTCTGTGTCTTGCACGCATAATGACCAGCCAAGCGTATTCCTTTCAGGCCGCCTCCTTGGTCCGCAAAGGCCGGTTTGGCCGTATTCTCCAACCATGTCTTCAGCGTAATGGCCGTCTTGCAATCCATCAGTGCCAACTGGCTGAGAAAGATGTTAGACACCATGCGGATAAGCACTGGATCGGCTATGCCGCACTCCCGAAACTTACCTGTAAAAGGCTTTCGGTTCTCGCCGAGTATGGTCCAGTCGCCACATACCGCGCCGCGTTGACGCATACGATCTCGCCCGATTTCAATCTGACGAAATTTGCAGGGGCGCAGTCGTGGTCTGGCGGAAACCGTCAACTCTCGTTTAGGAGGCCCATCGACGGCTTCTTCTATGATCACGTCTAGTTCAACGGGCGGTTCAAGGGCGACAAGTTCGTGAGGTTGCGCCTGCGCGGGTTCCTCGCAATCCGGTGCGGCACTTGCAATACCCGCGCATACGATAAACGAAAGGGCTAAAACTCGCATGAAGTTACTCGTTCCCTTGCAGGTCCGATCAATTGCATCCTTATCTTTCTCGGTGCCCCTGCGTTGGGCGCATCGGATGGGGCTGAATAATATCCTATTTCTGTTCAAGATGACAGTATAGCAGCGAAGTCCTACTGCTTGAACAAATTGCTTTGCGCCTGCTTGTCCCGGTTATCGCCACGCAACTCCGCATGTAGTGCGCGACCTGCCTCAACGCCGGGACGAGCGCTCATCATGTCCAGCCAGCGGGTAAAATGCGGTTTATCCTCCAGCACTTGTTGCTGGCCTTCCCATAGGCTCGCCCAGCCCCAGATCGACATATCGGCAATGGAGTAAAAATCGCCCGCGACGTATTCGTTTTCGACCAGCCTCCGGTCGAGAACGCCGTAGAGACGCCCGACCTCACTGCGATAGCGATCTTTCGGATAGGGATGGTCTTGTGGCGGGTCCAGATGTGGGGCGTATTTAAGGAAGTGATGCGCTTGGCCGGCCATCGGACCAACGCCGCCCATTTGCCACATCAACCATTCCTCGACTGCGATCCTGTCACGTTCGGAATTGCCGTAGAATCGCCCGGTCTTGCGGGCGAGGTACATCAGGATCGCGCCGCTTTCGAAGACCGAAACAGGCGCGCCGCCAGGGCCGTCCGGGTCGACGATGGCGGGCATGCGGTTATTGGGCGAGATCTTTAGAAACTCGGGATCGAACTGGTCGCCCTTGCCGATGTTGATTAAGTGGGTTTTGTAGGGCAGCTCCATCTCTTCCAGAGCGATGGACACTTTCCAGCCGTTGGGCGTGGGCCAGAAATAGAGATCAATCATGGGGCCTCCTTGAGTTTGGGCGATCATGAAGCTTTCTGCACAAACGGCAAGAGCGCGCCCGGCCGTGTTACGAAAGCGTGACCGGTGATCAGTCGGGCTTGACGTGTTCCGGGGCGGGGCGTAAACGCATCTTCATTCATGTGGCGATTTGTTACCGGATTGCGGGCCACGTTAAACAACACCGCTAAAAGGTCAGGATGAAAGACCCCTTTCGCTTGGCCGCGTCTGGGGTTTTTTGTTTGCCTCCAATGCGGGGCTGAAAGGAATGAGATGAGCGAGAGCTGGAACAAACGCACCCAAGCCGTCCATGGCGGCGTCCGTCGCAGTCAGTACAATGAAGTTTCTGAGTCGATCTTTCTGACGCAAGGGTTTGTCTACGAAAACGCCGAGCAGGCCGAGGCCCGGTTTATCGAAAGCGGCCCGGATGAGTTCATCTATGCCCGCTACGGCAACCCCACCGTGTCGATGTTCGAGCAGCGTATCGCAGCTTTGGAAGGCGGCGAGGATGCGTTTGCCACCGCTTCAGGTATGGCCGCTGTGAACGGTGCGCTGACTTCGATGCTGCAGGCGGGCGACCATGTGGTTTCAGCCAAGGCGCTTTTTGGGTCCTGTCTGTATATCCTCGAAAACATCCTGACGCGTTATGGCGTTGAGGTGACCTTTGTAGACGGCACCGATCTGGACGCGTGGGAGGCCGCGATCCGGCCTGACACCAAGGCAGTGTTTTTTGAATCCATGTCGAACCCGACGCTTGAAGTGATCGACATCACGTCCGTGTCTAAGCTGGCCCATGCGGTGGGTGCGGTTGTAATCGTGGACAACGTGTTCTCGACACCCGTGTTCTCGCGCGCGATCGAACAGGGAGCCGACGTGGTGGTCTATTCGGCGACCAAGCATATCGACGGGCAGGGCCGGGCGCTGGGCGGCGTGATCATCGGCACCAAGGAATTCATCCGTGGCACGGTCGAGCCTTACATGAAGCACACCGGCGGTGCGCTTAGCCCGTTCAGCGCTTGGATCATGGTCAAAGGTCTTGAAACCATGGCCCTGCGTGTGAATGCGCAAGCTGACAGCGCACAGAAGATTGCAGAAGCTTTGGAAGGGCATTCGGCGCTGGAGCGGACGCTGTATCCCGGGCTGAGAACCCATGCGCAAAACGCGTTGGTGCAAGAGCAGCTGGGCGGCAAGGGCGGTACGGTTCTATCGCTGGACATCAAGGGCGGCAAAGCGGCGGCGTTTGCTTTCCTGAATGCGCTGACGATCCCTGTGATCTCGAACAATCTGGGCGATGCCAAGTCGATCGCAACGCACCCGGCCACCACAACGCACCAGCGTCTGAGCGACGAACAACGCGATGAGTTGGGTATCACGCCGGGCCTGATCCGCCTTTCGGTGGGGCTGGAAGATGCCGATGATCTGCTCGCGGATATCGAACGCGCTTTGGCCGCCTCGCAGAGCTAGGACAGCGCCTATGACCCATGATCAGGCGGGTGTGATCCGCCTGATCGGGCGCTTTTGGTTGAAAAGTGACGGTTTTTCCCATCTAATTTCGATCCGGGATGATATTTGGCGCGTATCGTTCCGGAATGGTAATTAAACCTCGGTGGTATATAACCGTCGGCCTAGCAAGGGATCCGTGCCAATGAACATTCATCCGCGCGACATCAACGAGACACCCGATCACGATCAGGCCGCAGCAGCGCTCAAGGTGCTGCGCGAATGGGCGAAATCAGCCTCGGCGGCCGAGATCAGTCAACTGGACCCGGCCATTGCGCAGCTTGTCCCGGGGCTGTTGCCGTCAAACTATCCAGCCCTGTCGCGCGAATATCCCCACGAGTTCGAGGCGGATGCAGCCTACAAGGCCACATTGCCGGATCTGCAAAACGGTCCATCCAGCCTGATCCGGGGTTCGAAGCAGCAAATCCAGCATGTCGGCATCTCGAATTTCCGCCTGCCGATCCGGTTCCATCGCAAAAGCGGTGCCGAGCTGACACTTGAGACCTCGGTCACCGGGTCTGTCAGCCTTGAGGCCGAGAAGAAGGGCATCAACATGTCTCGTATCATGCGGTCCTTCTACAAGCACGCCGAGCGCACCTTTAGTTTTGAGGTGATGGAGGCAGCGCTGAACGACTATCTGACTGATCTGGATAGTTTGGATGCGCGCATACAGATGCGGTTTTCCTATCCCGATCGGATTGAGAGCCTGCGTTCGGGCTTGTCCGGATACCAGTATTACGACATCGCGCTGGAACTGGTTGATCAAGGCGGAGAACGTCTGAAGATTATGCATCTGGACTATGTCTATTCGTCCACATGCCCCTGTTCATTGGAACTGAGCGAACACGCGCGCGCAACCCGCGGGCAGTTGGCGACGCCGCATTCCCAGCGCTCGGTGGCGCGGATTTCGGTGGTTATCGATTGCAACGCCGATTGTCTGTGGTTCGAAGATCTGATCGCGCTGTGCCGCCGCGCGGTGCCAACCGAAACTCAGGTGATGGTCAAGCGCGAAGATGAACAGGCCTTTGCCGAACTGAACGCTGCCAATCCCATATTCGTGGAAGATGCCGCGCGTCTTTTCTGCGCCGAGCTGCAGGCCGATCATCATGTCGGCGATTTCCGTGTGATCGCCAGCCATCAGGAAAGCCTGCACAGCCATGATGCGGTCTCGATTCTAACCGAAGGTCCAACCTTCGAAACCGCGAGCCTGGACCCGCGTTTGTTCACGACGCTGTTTCATGTGGGCTGATTGACCCTGCGGAAGCTGCTGGAAAAACAGTCAAAAATCCTGCATGGGCGCTTTTTTGCCGCATTGCAGCAAGAAATGCTGCGTCTGCACCCTGAATTGCGCTAGATTGTCCCCGAGTGCAGCTGCTGCGCATCCGTAAAAACCGGGTCGCGCAGCCCGAAAGGAAACCGGGACGTGCAACGCCTTGGACCGCCAACCTGCAGATCCGCCCGGACGATTGGGGCGGGCGGGGTCCTTTACTCATCTACCCGCTGCCTCGGTTTTATCAGGAGAGACATGCAATGAATCCGATTACTCAACCGCTTGAGTTTCAGGCAGCGGCCATCCGGATGGCCGGTTACGCAATGGCCAGTCAGATTGAGATCATGCAGATCATGACCCGCGCGGCGTTTGATCTGCCGATGACACCTCTGCACGGATTGAAGACAGCCGAGGCACCCGCACCGGTTGCCCGCAAAGCGGCGACCCCAGCAACGCGAAAGCCAGCAAGACCGGCTGCAAAAGCCAAGGTTGCAGCAAAGCCTAAAGCCGCGCCGAAACCCAAAGCAGCACCAAAGCCGAAGGCGGCGGCTAAGCCTGTGGCGGCACCAGCGCCGAAAACGGCGGCTCCCAAGGTTGCGGCCGCTGCACCCAAGGCGGCCCCGGCCGCCAAAACGGCTGTGAAAGCAGCACCGGCGAAGGCCAACGTATCTGCGAAACCCACCTCGAAAGCGGCCAAGCCAGTATCAACGGCGGCCAAGCCGGTTGCGGAGTTCAAATCTTCAGCACAAGCCAAGGCGCAACCGGCAGCCGCAGCGCCGAAAGCATCAGCAAACACGGCAAAAGCGGCGCCCAAGGCACCTGCGGTAGCTAAGCCCGCCCCGGCCAAGCCCGCCCCGGCAAAAGCTGCGCCTCAGGCCAAAGCGGCTCCGAAACCTGCCGCTGCAAAACCTGCGACGAAGAAACCCGCAGCTGCGTCGGCTGAGCAGGCCAAACCGGCACCGCGTCGTGCACGCGCCCCGTCGAAGCCACCCGCGATGCCGGGCGTTGAGATAAAATCCGACAGTTAACACGGATCATCTGCTTGACACCGTCGAGCTGGCGCGCCAACGCTGCCCGTCATGATGGATCTTCGCCCGGTCGGATATGTGATTGGCCTGCTGGTCGCCATTCTAGGGGCGACCATGCTGCTGCCCATGCTTGTCGACATGATCGAGGGGCGGGGCGAGTGGCATGTTTTCTTTGAAAGCGCGGTCATCACACTGCTGACCGGCAGTGTTCTTGCGATGAGTTGTTCCAACGGGGTGGGCGAAGGTCTGACCATCCGTCAGACCTTTTTGCTGACCTCGGGTGTCTGGGTGGCGTTGCCGGTTTTTGGCGCAATTCCGTTTCTGTTCGGCGAAACTGAACTGCGTTTCGTCGATGCCTATTTCGAGGCGATGTCGGGGCTGACCACCACAGGTTCAACCGTGATCTCGGGGCTCGACGAATTGCCACAGGGCTTGTTGCTCTGGCGGGGCGTTTTGCAATGGTTGGGGGGCATCGGAATCATCGTCGTGGCGATGGTGTTCCTACCCGAGCTGCGCGTTGGTGGGATGCAGATCTTCCGCTCGGAAGGGTTTGAAACCATGGGGAAAATTCTGCCCCGCGCGCAAGAGATCGCAGGGCAGATTTCCTTGATCTACGTATTTCTGACGGTGGTCTGCGCATTGGTCTATGCCGGTTTCGGCATGAGCTTTTTTGACGCCGTCGTACATGCCATGACCACAATCGCGACGGGCGGGTTTTCAAACTATGACAGTTCTTTCGCCCGGTTTTCGGGACCTCTGGAATATGCCGCTGCCATCTTCATGATCCTCGCGGCGCTGCCATTTGTGCGGTATGTGCAATTGGCCAATGGTCACACAAGCTCGTTGTGGAAAGACAGCCAGATTCGGGCGTTTCTGGCAACCATCGTGGTTCTGGTTGTGATTATGTCGATCTTCCTGACTTCGGTCTTTCCGCACCATTGGGAGCAGGCGTTCCGCGAGTCGCTGTTCAACATCACATCGATCATTTCGGGCACCGGGTACGCGAGTGTCGACTATATGGGCTGGGGCAGTTTTCCGGTCATGTTGTTCTTCCTGATCGGATTGATTGGCGGTTGCGCGGGGTCCACCGCGTGTTCGATCAAGGTGTTCCGCTATCAATTGCTGTTTGCGTCGATTAAAACCCAGCTCAGCCGAATTCGTTCGCCGCATGGTGTGTTCGTGCCGCGCTATGATGGACGACCGATCAGTCGCGACGTGCTGACCTCGGTCATGAGTTTCTTCATGTTCTTTGCACTATCGATGGGGGTTCTGTCGTGGGCGCTGGCCCTGACTGGGTTGGACTTTATCACCTCGGTATCGGGGGCCGCGACGGCACTGGCTAATGTGGGGCCGGGATTGGGGGAACAGATCGGGCCAGCAGGCAACTTTGCGGGGCTGAATGACGGTGCCAAGTGGCTGCTGACGATTGGGATGCTGGTCGGACGCCTTGAACTGCTGGCTGTCTACGCAATCTTTACCGTTCAATTCTGGAGAGGCTAATGAAACGACCCCTTGGGGCGCAGATCTCGCACATGCTTAAGGATCGTGGCGTTGACGTGATCTTTGGCATACCGGGCGTGCATAATCAGGAGATGTATCGCGGTATCGAAGAGGCCGGGATCACGCATGTTCTGGCCCGGCACGAGCAGGGGGCCGGTTTCATGGCCGATGGATATGCCCGCGCGTCTGGCAAGCCGGGGGTGGCCTATGTGATCACCGGACCGGGCCTGTGCAACATCATGACGCCGATGGGGCAGGCTTATTCGGATTCGGTGCCGATGCTGGTGTTGTCTTCTTGCCTCGAAGAGACACAAGCACTGCGTGGCCAATTGCATCAGATGAAGGATCAACGCGCTGCGGCCGAGACAGTTACAGACTGGTCCTGTCAGGCGAACGATGCCAAGGCTGCCTATGGTCTGATCGAGCGCGCCTTCGAAGAGTTTGAGCTGTCGCGCCCGCGACCGAAACACATTCAGGTACCCATCGCGCAATTGGAGGCCGAGGCAGCGCCTGCACCTTTTCCAAACCAGCCTGCCTTGCGCAACCAGACTGTTCCACCGGATGTGGCACCGGTTCTGTCGCTGCTGAATATCGCGCAGCGGCCTTTGTTCATATTAGGCGGCGGGTGCCGGTCTAACCTTTGGCGACAGATCCTGACCCAGTTGGGGGCGGCGTGCTTCACGACCTATGCCGGTCGCGGGCTGGCCGGGTCCGATTATCCGCTGGATTTCGGATCGATGCTGCCACGACCGGGCAGCGCCAAAGTAATTGCCTCGGCTGATCTTGTCGTTGTTGTCGGTGCTGAACTGGGCGAGGTTGATCTGTGGCGCCATGATCTGGGCCACAACGCAACTATGGTGCGTGTTGATCTGGACCCGCAAGTGCTGTCAGACCACCATCGTGCGGCTGTCAAACTGCAGGCAGATGGTGAGAGTTTTGCGCATGCGCTGTGGGCAGTGTCCGATCAGGTAAAACCAGCCGCTGGTTGGTCTGCGGACGAGGTGCGCGAGGCGCGCGCGCGCTGGCGGGCCGAGGTGGACGCCGAGCGCCCGGGCATTGTCCCCGTGGTCGATGCACTCAGGGCGGCCATGCCCTTGGATACGATGATTTATTCGGACATGACTCAATTCGCGTATGTCGCGAAAGAAGTCTGGGACATGGGCTTTCCTTATCATTGGCACCACCCGACTGGATTTGGCACGCTGGGGTACGCCCTGCCAGCCGGGATCGGTGGTGCAGTAGCACGGCGGGGCAAACCCACAGCGGTCATCGCGGGTGACTATGGTTTTCACTACACAATGCAAGAGCTTGGGGTTGCTGTCGAACTCGGCCTGCCGCTACCCATCATTCTGTGGGATAATGGTAAACTCAAAGAGATTGAAGAGAGCATGGTGCGCGGACAGATCGCGCCCAATGCGGTGATCGCGCGAAACCCGGATTTCTGCAAACTGGCCGAGGCGTTCGGGGCGCTGTCAGCTGCACCGAAAACGCTGGATGAGATGCAGGCCGCAGTGCGCGCCGCCTTTCAGGCCGAGGTTCCCACATTGATACGGGTCACACCGGATATCCTGTAAACCAATGAAAAAAGGCGTGCACCTTCGTGCAGCGCCTTTTCCCTGAACCTGATTGTTCAGTCCCAGCAGTGCACCAGAACGGTCATTCCGTTGGCTCTGCGGCTCAGTTCGTTGGGTGAAATCTGGGCTGAGCCTTGCGCGGGCTGACCTGAGATGCCCGCCTTGGTCAGAACTTCGGTCAGACGTGCCACATTCGCCGCAAGGCTGACCGAGTCGGGCAGGGTACGCCCATCGGAAGGGGCAGGTAGCAACATGCCAACAACGCTGCCGCTATCGTCAAAGACAGGTCCTCCCGCGTCGCCGGGCTGGGCGGACAGTGCAAGGCGTTTGACGCCATCTTCTCCATTCAGGCCGCGGATATCAGCGATTTCGCCAAAGGTCAGAGTAGGGGCACCCAATGCGCCTTCGTAAGAAAAGCCCGAAACAGCGACCTGAGACTGAATACGCGGAACGCCCGCGCGGAACTCGGCAACACTGATCGGGGCTAGGGTCTTGCTAGGACGCAGCACAGCGACACCAAGGTCGGCATCCTGCCAAGCCAGCTGAACCTCTTGGTCACCGTCCAGCGTGATGCGGGTGCAGCTTTCAGCGGCCTCGGTGACCGTCAGAACCGTACCATCAGCGTCGGCGAAGAAGCCCGATCGCGATAGCCGCGGTTTGCGGATTTGCAGTCCTGACATCAAATCGATGCGCTGGTCAGCATCCGCTCCAGCACCGGCATCCAGTACGGCATCGGTCGTGGCAAAGCTTGCGCGCATCGCGGCCAGAACTCGGGCGCGGCGAGCCTCATCCCCGGCAGGCCAGACCAGCGTGAAACCTTTGATCTTGCCGTCTTTCAGAGCTGCTTGCGTGAACGAGGTCATGCCATTTCCGCGCCCTTCAATCGTGAAGCTGTTGCCGCGCCGGCTGCGCTCACCGTCCAGAGGAACGATTTCAAGCGACTGCATCACTTGATAGAGCGCCCGCAGGGTTGCGGCAGAGCCTTCCTGCGAGATCAGCAGCGCCTTGGCGTCCAGATCAGAAGTGGGGTTGAAATGGGCAAAGGGTGCCTCGTAACGTTCGAAGCCCAAGACGCCCATTGGCATATCCAGTTCGATCCCGGCTTGCGGGTCGGAATAGCGTGCCATCCCGACGCTGATCAGTGGAGCGTTGAAGTCATCCATCAGGGTTTTGCGCTGCAGCGTGGTCAGAACGCCAGTCGCGTCGAACCCGTTGGAACGTTGCCAATCGCCCATCGAGCGGCGGGTGCCCTGACCAAAGGCTCCGTCAATTGTTGAATTGTAGAACCCGGCTGCCTGCAACGCGGTTTGCAAGTCTCTGCGCTCTTGCGCGGTCAAAAGGCGTTCGCCCTGCAGAGCCTGCGAACGGGTTTCATCTGCGTCCTGCAGGGTAAGACCGGCCAAGGGCTGCTCTGGTTGCGGCTCGGGCTGGATCGGGGCGGTGACGACGCCGCGGTTCAGGATGTTGGCACCGATGGGCCAGAACTGTTGCCCCAGCGCGCTGGAGAATGCGATGAAACTGTCCGATGGGATCTGACGCTCGGCCCGGTAAACGCGCAGCACCTGTTCGGCGTCGTCGCGTAAATAGGGCCCGATAACAATGGCATACCAGCCGGAATTTAGCCGAAACCCGTTCACATCGGGCAGTGCGTTCGCATAGACCTGCGCCCGTTCCTGCGCCTCGCGCAGCGACGGCTGCGCCTCGATCTGAACAAAGACGCCCGCATCTTGCTGGGCAAAAGCGGCGCGCAGGCCGAAGAGGATAAAGAATGTAATAACCGTAAATACGCGTGTCATTGTCTGCCCGTGTTCTGCAGTGTTTTCACTTTGGCGCAGATTACGCGGAATCGTGGTCCGATTGCCATGCCCGGAATACGGGGAATTCTGTGTGTGGCCGCTCAGCGACAGAGTGGCCGATTGGCCCGTTGACGCCCTTGGATGCCTTGCATAGGAAGGGCCGAACCCACCGGAACCGGGCGCTTGGGCGTCCAAGGGAATTGTCATGACCGAACCCAATAGCGCACCACGTTCATTTCAAGAGATTATCCTAAGGCTTCAGTCCTATTGGGCGTCGAAAGGATGTGCGATCCTCCAGCCCTATGACATGGAGGTCGGCGCAGGTACGTTCCATCCAGCAACCACGTTGCGCGCTTTGGGGTCCAAGGCTTGGGCAGCGGCCTACGTTCAGCCCTCGCGTCGCCCGACAGACGGACGTTATGGCGAAAACCCGAACCGGTTGCAGCATTACTATCAATACCAGGTGCTGATCAAACCCAGTCCGCCTGATTTGCAGGAACTGTATCTGGGCAGCCTCGAGGCCATCGGCATCGACATGGATCTGCACGACATCCGCTTTGTCGAGGACGACTGGGAAAGCCCCACTCTGGGTGCGTGGGGTCTGGGATGGGAGGTCTGGTGTGACGGCATGGAAGTCAGCCAGTTCACCTATTTCCAACAGGTCGGCGGCCATGACTGTGCGCCGGTTTCGGGTGAGCTGACCTATGGTTTGGAACGTCTGGCCATGTATGTGCTGGGCATCGACCATGTGATGGACATGCCCTTCAACGATCCTCAGTCGCCCAGCCCGCTGACCTATGGCGACATCTTCAAGCAGACCGAAGAGGAATACGCCCGCTGGAACTTCGATATTGCCAATACCGAGGTCCTGCTGCGTCATTTCGAAGAGGCTGAAACCGAATGCGCGACCATTCTGGCGCAGGAACATGACGACCCGAAGACGGGCAAGCGCATCATCATGGCGCATCCCGCATATGATCAGTGCATCAAGGCCAGCCACATCTTCAACTTGCTGGACGCCCGCGGGGTGATTTCGGTTACCGAAAGACAGGCCTATATCGGCCGCGTTCGCGCATTGGCCAAGCAATGCGCCGATGCGTTCGTGCAGACCGAGGCTGCCGGGTTCGAAGTTTGATGCAGCGCCTAGGCCAGTCCGGGCAACAACGCCTTCAGGCCGTCTGCGATCATGCTGATTGCGATAGCCGCAAGAATCATGCCCATGAAGCGGCTCATTATCACGCGAGCATTGTCCGACAGCCGCTTAGCCAACGCCGATGCGTTCCAGAACGTGATCAAAAGCAAGGCCACCACGAACAGAAATACACCTGCATAGACAACGGCTTCGACCGGGGTTTTGATGTGGTGCGCATAAAGGATCAGTGTTGTGATTGTTCCGGGGCCGACCAGAATGGGAAAAGCCAAGGGATAGAACGCAACGGTCTCGGGCGCGGGATAGGATTTCTTTTCTCCGTCGGTTCCGTGATGCGAGCTGCTCTCGTTCCCGTTCAGCATGTTCAGGCCGATCATCAGTACAACGAGGCCACCGGCGACGCGCAGGTCATCGACGCTGATGCCAAAGAGCCCAAGCGCTTGACTGCCGATCGCAGCGAAGGCGCCACCGAGGATCGTGCAATAAAGCGCAGTCTTCACAGCCACTTTGCGTTGATCCGAAATGGGCAGGTCTTGCGTAACACTCAGGAACACAGGCAAGTTGGTAATCGGATTCATGATTGCAAAAAGCGCGCCAAAGAATCCGACGGCAAGAGTGGTTTCCATGCGAGTAGCCTCGTTTCTGACCGTACTGCTTGGGAACCTGTCTTATTTTCTATGAACTTGAAAGAGGTGGCGTAAACGATGACTGGAAAATTGGTTGCGCTAATCCTTTTGACGTCTGGCGTTCTGGCCGGTGCTGGCATGTATTACCTGCAGGTTTATGGGTTCTATTATGAGGTAGAACCGCGCCCGGGCCAGGATGTGGTCCTGCTGGCGCAAGGGGCGGAAGCGCCCGAAGCCATCGCCTATACTGGGTTTAAGGCCATTGACGCCGACAGTTCTCCGATCCGGTATCGGGCCTGTTTCGAAACCGAGTTGAGGCCGGATCAAATGGTGGATTTTACCCCTGTCGAGAACCCCGAGCCATTGACCGCGCCAGGGTGGTTTGACTGCTACGACGCAGTTGCGCTGGCCGACGTATTGAAATCGGGTCAAGCACAGGCTTTCTTGGGCACCAAGAACATCCATTACGGTGTCGACCGGATCGTTGCCATTACACAGGATGGCAAAGGCTACGTCTGGCATGCGCTGAACAATTGCGGTGAAAAAGCCTATGACGGCACGGTTGTGGGCGAGGAGTGCCCACCCAGGCCCGAGGGCTGATGCAGATGGGGATGGTCGTTGAGATACCGGAGTTCCTGACAGCAACGCTGGGCTTTGCGGTCTATCTGCTGGGGGCAGAGATCAACGCCCGTGTCGCACAATTGCGCAGCTTCAACATCCCCGAGCCGGTAACTGGGGGCCTTCTGGCCTCGCTCGTGGTATTGGCGCTGTATCTTGGTTTCGGCATTGAGCTATCCTTTGGCTTGACCGCGCGAGATTTCCTATTGGTTCTGTTCTTTGCCGGAATTGGTCTAAATGCCCGTCTGTCCGATTTGATCGCGGGCGGCAAGCCTTTGCTTTTGCTTCTGATTTTGACGCTTCTGACCATCGTTGCGCAAAACGTGATCGGCGCAGTGGGGGCCGCGATGTTCGGTTATCCGGCGCAAGCCGGGGTGCTGTTCGGGTCTGCTGCGCTGATCGGGGGGCACGGAACTGCGATCGCCTGGGCCCCCGAAGTTGCGGGCGCCACCGGTTTGAGTGGCGCAACCGAGTTGGGGGTGGCCGTGGCCACATTGGGTCTCGTGCTGGCCGCTTTGGTCGGGGGGCCGATTGCGCGGCTGCTGATCGAAGGACGCAAGCTCAGCCCCGAACGACCCGGGGAAGAGCATACGGTGGGTTTGCCCAATGAGGTCGACCAGAAATCCGAGATTGATCATCTGACAATCATGCGGGTGCTGCTGTACCTCAACCTCGCGATCATTTCAGGCGCGATCCTGAGCGAAGCAATCAGCGCCGCAGGGCTGAAACTGCCGTTGTTTGTGCCCTGCCTTATCATGGGGATCGTGATTGCCAATCTCCGCGCCATGTTCGCGCCGAATGCCAAGCCGGTCTCACGCACGCCCTCGCTGGCGCTGATCTCGGAATTCGCGCTTGGTGCATTTCTGGCGATGTCGCTGATGAGCCTGCAACTGTGGACCATTGCCGAACTTGGCCTTGCGATAGCAGTAATCATGACCGCCCAGACCCTCTTTGCCGTGGTGTTCGTGATCTGGGTTCTGTTTCCGTTGATGGGATCGAATTACCGCGCCGCCGTTCTGGCCGCCGGGTTCGGGGGGTTCGCTCTGGGTGCTACCCCCACAGCTATCGCAAATATGACCGCTGTAACCAAGCGATATGGCCCGTCGCCTATTGCCTTTATCGTACTGCCCCTTGTATCCGCATTCTTTGTGGACATCGCCAATGCCATCGTCATCCAGACGATTGTCAATTTCTAAGGACCGAAAATGCCCGACCTGCTGATCGAACTGTTTTCCGAGGAAATCCCCGCGCGCATGCAGACCCGCGCCGGTGAAGACCTGAAAAAGCGGATCACCGATGGTCTGGTCGAAGGCGGTCTGACCTATGCCTCTGCCGCTGCACTGACGACGCCGCGTCGCCTGACGCTGGCGGTTGAAGGCCTGCTGGCGGAAAGCCCGACAATCCGCGAAGAACGCAAAGGCCCAAAGGTCGGCGCGCCTGACAAAGCCATCGAAGGCTTTCTACGCGGCGCGGGACTGACCCGAGACCAGCTGGAAGAGCGCGACACGCCCAAAGGCGCAGTGTATTTCGCCACCATTGAAAAGGCGGGTCGTCCAGCAGCTGAAATCATCGCCGAGGTCTTAGAAGCTACCATTCGAAACTTCCCCTGGCCCAAATCCATGCGCTGGGGGGCTGGATCGATGCGGTGGGTACGGCCCTTGCACTCGATCCTGTGCATCCTGACCGATGAAGCAGGCGCGCAGGTCGTGCCGCTTGCGATCGAAGGGATCACGTCCGGTGATACGACTGAGGGCCATCGTTTCATGGCCCCGAACCGGTTTACGGTGACCTCGTTCGAGGATTATGCCGCCAAGCTGAAACGCGCATTCGTGGTGCTGTCGCCCGAAGAACGTGCCGAACATATCTGGAACGATGCCCAGAACATGGCCTTCGCCGCAGGTCTGGAAGTCGTCGACGACAAGGGGCTGCTGGCCGAGGTTGCCGGTCTGGTTGAATGGCCCGTTGTGCTGATGGGGCAGATCGACGAGGAGTTTCTTGAGCTGCCGCCCGAGGTACTGCAGACCTCGATGAAAGAGCATCAGAAGTTCTTTTCTGTGAAGAACCCCAAGACGGGGCGGATCGAGCGCTTCATTACCGTCGCCAATCGCGAGACCGCCGATAACGGCGCAACCATTCTGGCGGGGAACCAGAAGGTTTTGTCTGCCCGTCTGGCCGATGCGAAATTCTTCTGGGAGAACGACCTGCGCGTTGCCAAGTCGGACATCGCCCAATGGACCCGCGCGTTGGAGAATGTGACTTTCCACAACAAGCTGGGCACTCAGGCGGAACGCATCGACCGCATTGCCGCGCTGGCCCGAGAACTTGCCCCGGTGGTCGGGGCGGATGCGGATCAGGCCGAGAAAGCCGCGCGTTTGGCCAAGGCTGATCTGAACTCCGAAATGGTCTATGAATTCCCTGAACTTCAAGGGCTTATGGGGCGGTATTACATCGAAGCGGCAGGCGAGGATGCCGCAGTGGCCGCCGTTGCGCAGGAACATTACTCGCCGTTGGGGCCGTCGGATGATGTTCCGACCGCACCGTTGTCTGTGACAGTGGCGCTAGCCGACAAGCTGGACACGCTGACCGGGTTCTGGGCGATAGATGAGAAACCCACGGGTTCGAAGGACCCGTTTGCTCTGCGTCGTGCGGCGTTAGGGGTAATTCGACTAATCGTGAATAATGATCTGCGTCTTCGGTTGGACCGTTTTTTCGATAGTCAACTGGTTCGATCAGAACGCGCTATCAATGAGGCTTTACCCGAAGCGAATATCCGCGATCTCCTGGAAGAAATCGCAAAACATGGTGTCTTTGGTGCTTCATTCCAGACTGTCAAAGAAAAGCTTGAAGGATCGCCCGCAGCAGCATTTCTTGAGCTTGAGAAAAAGGTTCCTGACGCGTCTGACGATCTTCTTTCTTTCTTCCACGACCGCCTCAAAGTCTTCCTCCGAGACGAAGGCATCCGCCATGATGTCATCGACGCTTGTATCGCGATGGAGGGGAATGACGACCTCAACCTGCTGGTCAAACGCGCCCGCGCTCTGAATGCGGTGATTGCGACCGAGGATGGAGAGAACCTCGTGCAGGGGTTCAAGCGTGCGAACAACATCCTGTCTCAGGCGGAAGAGAAGGATGGAGTCGAATACTCTTACGGCGCGGATGTGAAGTTTGCTGAAACTGACAGCGAAAAGGCACTGTTTGCAGCGCTTGACGCGGCAGAGGCCAAGATCGATCCTGCGCTGAAGGCCGAGGATTTCCCGACAGCGATGGCGGCAATGGCCGCACTGCGCGGGCCGGTGGATGCGTTCTTTGAGGACGTGCAGGTCAATACCGATAATGACATTCTGCGCCGCAACCGTCTGAACCTGCTGAGCCAGATCCGCAAGGTCTGCTCTAGCGTTGCTGATCTGACCCGTATCGAGGGATAACGCCCTTGCGCCAAGGGCGCAGGGGCTTATGCTGCGGTGAAACCAAAAGGTGCCGCAGTGCAGAATAATCCGCATACCACGCTTATCACTCCAAAAGCGCCCGTTGCCGCCAATACCCATGGTGGCCGGGCAAAGTGCCTGCAACGACTGGTCCGGCTGGACATGCCGGTGCCGCGGACCGTGGCCCTTTCTTTTGACGCGGTGCAGCGAATTGCCAAGGGCGACATTCCCGACATCGCGGCCATTCTGGAACAGTTCGACGCCGAGTCATTGCTGTGTGTACGGCCCAGTTCGGAAGATCCTGACTGGGGTGGACCGGGGGCGGTGCTGAATATCGGCATGAACGATGCCCGGTATCTGGACCGGTCTGCGGAAATGGGGGCGGATGCGGCGGCGGCGCTATATCTGCGGTTTGTGCAGAGCTATGCGCTCCATATTGCGCGTCTGGACCCAGATGTATTCGATACCATCGATGCGGATGGGCGCGAAGGGCTGAGCTTGTCCCTGCGAGCGTATGAAGATGAAACCGACGAGGCCTTCCCGCAAGATCGAGGAGAGCAACTGATTGGTGTTCTGCGCTCGATGGCGCGTGCCTGGGATGGCACGTCGGCCCGGCTGCTGCGGCAGGCCAAGGGCGCACCTGCGGATGCCGGTTTGGGGCTGGTGATTCAAGAGATGATCCCGGGCGTCGGGCAGGGCGAATGTGGCTCGGGCGTATTGCAACTGATTGACCCTGCGACAGGCATGCCCCAGATCACGGGCCGGTATCTGAGCCAAAGCCAGGGGCGCGATGCGCTGGGAGAAGGTGTCGCTGCGTTATATCTGGAAAAGGATGAGCGCGGCCAATCGCTGGAGGATGTGGCGCCCGAGGCGTTCGCCGATCTCAAGGCCCACGCCGCGCTTATGCGTGAGAAGTTGCGCGAAGAGATGCAGGTCGAATTCGTGGTGCAGAACGGCAAGGTGCATATTCTGGACGGCGTGCGGGTTCCGCGCGGGTCGCGGGCCGGGATGCGGATCGCGGTGCGCTTGGCCGAAGACGGGATCATTCCGCCGCAAGAGGCCGTGATGCGGATCGACCCGCATTCGCTGAATGAACTTCTGCACCGGCAGGTCCATCCTGAGGCCGAGCGTGATGTGCTGACCACAGCCATCGCGGCCAGCCCCGGTGCAGCGACCGGTCGAATTGTCTTTACGGCTGCCGAAGCGCAGGCCAGCGCCGCGCGGGGGGAGCCCTGTATTCTTGTGCGCCGTGAAACCTCGCCCGAAGATGTGCGCGGAATGCATGCCGCAGTAGCTGTTTTGACCGAAAAGGGCGGGATCACCAGCCATGCGGCGGTGATTGGCCGAGGTCTGGGTCTGCCGTGTATCGTCGGCGCGTCCGAGATGCGATTCCAGACCAAGAAAAAGCTGCTAAGCGCACCGGATGGGCGTGTGTTCAAGACAGGCGATATTCTGACCATCGATGGGACTTCTGGTCAGGTTCTGGCCGGACAACCCGAGATGCTTGAAGCGGCGTTGGATGATTGCTTTCAGACACTGATGAGCTGGGCCGATGCCGAGCGGGACATCGCCATCCGCGCCAACGCCGATACACCCGCTGACGCGCAAACTGCGCGAAACTTCAAAGCAGAAGGGATCGGGTTGTGCCGAACGGAACACATGTTCTTCGATCCTGGCCGCCTGACCGTTATGCGCGAAATGATCTTTGCGCAGACCCCGTCTGGACGTGCCGCTGTGCTGGAACGGTTGCTGCCGATGCAACGGCAGGATTTTGTGCAGTTGTTCCGGATTATGGAGGGGCAGCCGGTCTGCATCCGCCTGTTCGATCCGCCCTTGCACGAGTTTCTGCCCACTACGCGCACTGGTCAGCGCGAGCTGGCTGAGGCGCTGGATTTGCCAATCTCGGATGTCGAACGTCGGGTCGAGGCGATGAGCGAGTACAACCCGATGCTGGGATTGCGCGGGGTTCGTCTGGGTGTCACCGTGCCGGAAATCTACGACATGCAGGCACGCGCGATCTTCGAGGCGACGGTTGAGGCCAGCAAAGAAGGTGCCCCTGTCGTGCCTGAGGTCATGATCCCGCTGGTCTCGGCCAAGCGCGAGGTTGAACTGGTCAAAACACGCATTGATACTGTAGCGGCCGAGGTTGCCTCGGAGCAGGGGCAGGAGTTCGACTATCGATTGGGAGTGATGGTGGAAACGCCTCGGGCCTGTCTGCGCGCGAATGAGATTGCGCCGCATTCCGCTTTCCTAAGCTTTGGAACAAACGACCTGACCCAGATGACCTACGGATTGTCGCGCGATGACGCGGGGCGGTTCATGTCGGCATATGTCCGCCAAGGCGTGTTTGGCGAAGATCCATTTCACGTTCTGGATGCAGATGGGGTAGGTGAATTGCTGAAGCTGGGGGCCGAGCGCGGGCGCCAAGCCCAACCAGACGTTACGCTTTCTGTCTGTGGCGAACATGGTGGTAACCCCGAATCAATCGCTATCTGCCGGTCACTTGGATTCGACTATGTGTCCTGTTCTCCTTTCCGGGTTCCTGTCGCTCGGCTGTCTGCCGCTCAACTGGCGATTTCGTCCAAACTTGGGGGTTGACTAACTGTCTCCTACCTAGAAATAGTGGCGTAAGAAACGTTCCGCTGTCGATAATAATTGGCGGCGTGAGCGGTTTTTCTCTTGCATTTTTTTCAGAACTGGACGTCTCGCTTCGTCTGGGGTATTAGCCTCGTCGCGCCCGCCGGGGGAGGGTATGGCGCGTTTGTGCCTGTGCGAGGTTATCTGATGAGACGCTACATAGTGGCTGTTGCCGTGGGGGCCGCAGCCTTGCTACCGAGTTTGTCCTTTGCCGATAGGCAAGGCGATACAAAATCTGTTGAGTTGGTCACACGTAACGAGTTGCCAGCACAAAGCTTCCGCGATTACCTGAAACTGTTTAAGCCGCGTAAGGCGCCGGAAAAAGTCGAAATCTCCTACACCAAAGCCTGGCTGGACCAGCAGCCAAAGGCGACCGGAGATGAAAATTTCCGTTGTCTTGCCGAAGCGCTGTATTTCGAGGCTCGCGGTGAAAGCGTACGCGGTCAGTTTGCAGTGGCCGAGGTTATCCTGAACCGGGTTGAAAGCGGTCGCTTTCCGGATTCACTGTGCGGTGTGATCAAGCAAGGAACGGGCAAGAAATATCAGTGCCAGTTCACCTACACCTGTGACGGGCAGAAAGAGATTATCAACGAAAAACGCGCTTATGATCGCGTTTCGAAAGTCGCCCGTGCCGCAATCGATGGTGTAGCTGAAGAGATGACCGCAGGTGCCACGCACTATCACACCAAGGCAGTGCGCCCGTCCTGGTCCCGCGTCTATAAAGAAACGGCGCGTATTGGCGTGCATATCTTCTACAAGCACAATTATCGCACGGCCAGCAACTGATTGACGCACCAGCGCTGGAAGGGTGCTGGCAACAGGCGTTTTACCAACTATGTTGCGAGCCAGGAGGCTCGCAATGACCATAACACGCCGACAGTTTCTGCAATCGACCCTGGCCTTGTCGATGATACCACGCGTGGCGATGGCATCTGCCACCGAACTGGTGGCACAGACTTCCCTCCAGCAGATCGCGCCCCAGGGATATCCGGAAACTCCGGTCTGGAGTTATGGCGGCGGTGTTCCGGGCGCGGAAATCCGTGTTCCGCAGGGGGCTCGGGTACGCCGCAAGCTTGTAAACATGCTGCCGCAACCAACGACCGTTCACTGGCATGGCATCCGGATCGACAATGCGATGGATGGAGTGCCCGGCCTGACGCAGGAAGTTGTGCAGCCAGATTCCAACTTTGAATATGATTTCGTGGTGCCGGATGCGGGAACTTATTGGTATCATGCGCACAACCAATCGATGGAGCAGGTCGCGCGTGGGCTTTATGGCCCTTTGATCGTCGAAGAAGCCAGCGGACCCGATGTTGATCAGGACCTGACCTTAATGCTGGACGATTGGCGCCTTGACACCGAGAGCGCAAAGATATCCAGCGATTTCGACAATGCTCATGATCTGAGCCATGCGGGTCGGCTGGGCAACATTGTAACGGTGAACGGAGAGTTTGACCCTTCTTATCCAGTGCAGGCGTCTGAACGATTGCGATTGCGGGTGATCAATGCCGCGAATGCCCGGGTATTCGACGTAGCGCTCGACGGGCTTGCTGGCTGGATTGTTGCGCTTGACGGTATGCCGCTTGAGGTTCCATTGCGAATTGAGAGCAGTTTTCCTTTGGCGCCTGCGCAGCGGGTTGACTTGATCGTTGATGTTTCAGCGGAATCCGGCCAGACGGCAAGTATTGTGAGTGTAGAACGGGATGGCGCTTACGGACTCGTCAAATTTGATGTGTTCGGAGTAGCATCGCGTATTGCTGATGCAAAAGTTAGACCGTTGCCAGCAAACCGAATGCCCGAAATTGAACTGCAGAATACACCTCTGCATCGTATGACGATGCAGGGGGGTGCAATGCGCTGGCTGGAGAGCGCCAAATTGGGCGATTCCGAGCTGTCGGGGCGCGAGTTGGCTCAGCTTGGACGATTCTGGGCTTTGAACGGATATGCAGAGCGGCAAGATGATCCGTTTCTGGATGCGCGATTGGGATCAGTTCATCGGATTGAATTCGCAAATGAAACGGCGTTTCCACATGCGATGCATCTGCATGGACACCATTTTCGCATTATCCTGCAGGACGGTACACTGGGGCCGTGGCGCGACACTGTTCTAGTCGAACGAGGGCAGGTGCGGCAAGTAGCGTTGGTAGCTGACAATCCGGGCAACTGGCTGTTACATTGTCACATGCTAGGCCATGCGGCATCGGGTATGATGAGCTGGTTCCGGGTCACGTAACGCCGCATTCCGTAGCTGGAAAGGCGTTTGCTGCGATGCTATACGCCCGCGAAACGCCTAAAGTGGGCTGATCATCAGTCCACCGAGCCCGAAAAGGTCCGCCGCATGAGCTCTGAAATCCGTCTTGCCTTTGCGCACCCGTCCGAACGGTCCGAGGCTACCGCCGCGCGCGGTGCGCTGGACCGCATTTCGCTGCGCGATCACATCGTTGAGGTCGAGATCGGGGCGTTTCAGGCCGAACGCGGTACCACGCAACGGATCTGCTTTAACATCGTGGTCGAGGTGCGTCCGCTGACAGACCCCATCGATGATGACGTGGATCGTATTCTGTCTTACGACCGTGTAACCGAAGCGATTGCGTTCGAGCTGGCTGCTGAGCGACTAAATTTGCTCGAGACACTGGCAGATCGCGTGGCGGAGCGCATTCTGCTTGAACCTCAGGCTGTAAGAGCCTTTGTTCGCATTGAAAAACTGGATCGTGGGCCCGGCGCGCTTGGCGTCGAGATCGTGCGCGGCAAGGATGCGGTACATCATGATGTGACCGAAGAAGAGCGGCCACATCCACGGTTGGTCTTTCTGTCGAATGCAGCGATTTCATCAGGTAATCTCACCGGCTGGATCGACCAACTTGAAAATCGCCAGCGCCCGCTGATCCTGTGTGTTGGGGCGTCTGATCTGGATGTGCCGCAGACGGGTCACGCAATGACCCAACGCCGGATAGATTTGTTGGCAATTGAACAGAACGCCTGGGTTCTGGCTGCGCGCGATCACCGTTGCGTGGTCGTTTCAACGCGGACCGAGTTGGATTGGGCGATGAAAAACGGCCAGATTTGTGTTTGGGCACCCTCCAAAATTGTTCTGGATGCGGTCGATGGCCCCTCAGCCGCGCCGTCTGACGCGGTGGCGCTGGCTGCTTGGTTCGCAGCAACCTTTGAAGCCAGCGAGATGCTGGTTATTGGCGGAGACCTGCCCGAAGCCCCCAAAACGCCATTGCGCGCAGTTCCGGTGCAGCAGGCGCAACTGTGACCGTCTATTACCGCCCATTGGTCCAGCATGGGAGCACGCGCGTCGACGGGGCGGTACCACTAGCAGGGCAGGTGCTGTGGTTCTCACAGGCCGAACGGATTGAGCGCGGGCAAAGCACCCAGATCGTCGATGCCGTTGAAATCCCAAAAGAACAGCTGGATCGTCTGACCTGCGCGCGTCCAGCGATTGCCGGACTTGATATGGCACGAACGCAGATCATGGGCATTCTGAATGCCACGCCGGATAGCTTCTCGGATGGGGGGCTGTATAACTCGGTCGAGGCCGCTCGGACCGCTGCCGCCGGCATGGTAGCGTATGGTGCAAGTATTCTGGACATTGGCGGCGAATCCACGCGCCCGGGCGCTGATTTTGTGCCTGAAGACGAAGAGATTGCCCGCACACGCCCTTTGATTGAGGCAATTCGGGGCGAGACGGATGTGTTGATCTCGATCGATACTCGCAAGGCCGGTGTTGCCAAGGCGGCTCATCTGGCAGGTGCGGGACTGATCAACGATGTGTCGGGATTTACCTTCGATCCCAAACTTGCACCATTTTGCGCGCAGATTGAGGCTCCGGTTTGTGTGATGCATATGCAGGGTGATCCGACCACGATGCAGGATGACCCGCACTATGACAATGTTCTGCTGGATGTTTACGATTTCCTTGAGGGGCAAATCGCCCATCTTGAAGAACTGGGGCTTAGCCGCGATTTGATTGTCATCGATCCGGGCATCGGGTTTGGCAAGAATCTGGACCACAACCTGACCCTTCTGCGCAATCTCAGCCTGTTTCACGGGCTGGGCTGTCCAATCCTTCTGGGCGTTTCGCGCAAGGGATTTATTGGTCAGATCGGCAAAGAGCCGCGCAAGGATGCCCGCGCGCCGGGGTCAATCGCGGTTGCTCTGGCGGGAATATCACAGGGCGTGCAGATTGTACGGGTACATGACGTGGCCGAGACGGCTCAGGCCTTGCGTCTATGGGCCGCCGTCCGGTAATCCGGGCAAAAGGAATTTTCAGGAGACCGACTTATGCGCAAGCTGTTTGGAACCGACGGGGTGCGGGGCACCGCCAACACGCACCCTATGACGGCGGAAATGGCTTTGCGGATTGGCGCGGCTGTGGGGCGTTATTTCCGCCGCGATGCCTCAGGCGTACACCGCGTTGTCATTGGCAAGGATACGCGGCTGTCGGGCTATATGCTGGAAAATGCGCTGACGGCAGGTTTGACCTCGACCGGTATGAACGTGCTTCTGCTGGGGCCGGTGCCGACTCCTGCGGTAGGGTTGATGACGCGCTCGATGCGCGCGGATCTGGGCGTGATGATCTCGGCTAGCCACAATCCGGCGATCGACAATGGAATTAAATTCTTTGGGCCGGACGGGTTCAAGCTGTCCGATCAGGCCGAGATTGAGATCGAGCGGCTGATCGAAGAAGGCGTAAGCCCCGCACAGGCGCAGAATATTGGTCGTGCGCGTCGGGTCGACGATGCGCGGTTCCGTTATGGCGAGCGTGTGAAATCATCGCTGCCGCGCAATCTGCGCTTGGATGGGCTGAAGGTTGTGATCGACTGCGCCAACGGTGCCGCGCACCGTACTGCGCCGGAAGTTCTTTGGGAGTTGGGAGCAGATGTGATCCCGGTCGGCATCGCGCCGAACGGCAAGAACATCAACCTCGGATGTGGCTCAACCCAGCCTCGTGTTGCGGCCGAAACCGTGGTTTCACACGGCGCCGATGTAGGTATCTGTCTGGATGGGGATGCCGACCGCGTCGTTGTGATCGACGAAACTGGCGCTGTCGCCGATGGGGATCAGTTGATGGCTCTGTTGGCGACCGCGTGGTCCCGCGCGGATCAGTTGAAAGGCGGCGCCTTGGTGGCCACTGTGATGTCGAACCTCGGATTGGAGCGGCACCTGGCCGGGCAGGGGCTGCGTCTGGAGCGGACCGCCGTTGGCGACCGCTATGTGGTTGAACGGATGCGCGAGGGTGGTTTCAATCTTGGTGGCGAACAGTCAGGTCACATCGTGATGAGCGATTATGCCACAACCGGCGACGGTCTGATGGCGGGGCTGCATTTTCTGGCAGAGATGGTGCAATCCGGCAAGAAAGCCTCGGACTTATCGCGCCAGTTTGAGACGGTGCCGCAATTGCTGAAGAATGTGCGCTTTAGCGCGGGGCAGGCCCCGCTGGAAGCGGCCAGCGTCAAAAGCGCGATTTCCGAGGCCGAGGCGCGTCTGAATGGGCAGGGGCGTTTGCTGATCCGCAAATCGGGCACGGAACCTCTGATCCGGGTGATGGCGGAATGCGAGGATGCCGCACTGCTGACCCAAGTGGTCGATGGGATCGTATCCGAGGTTGAGGCGGCGACAGGTTAACGCCCCAGTAGCATTTTCTGCAGAGTGAACCACTGGCTGATTGCCAGCCCGGTTAGGATCATGGCAAGCGCGATATAGAACCGCAGCGGCAGGGCTTCGGATAGAATCCAGGCCCCGAACACCATCGACCAAACGGGCACCTGATAGTTCACCAGCGTCAGAAAGACGGACCCGGCGCTGCGGGTGATGGATACTCGCAGCAGGGTGGCGAAGGCCGTGGGGACAAGGCCTAGAACGATCAGGGCCAGACTGGGGCGCGTTCCCTGCCACGAGGGAAGCCCCTCGGTTAGCAGCATGATAGGTATCAATAGTACTGCGCCAACCAGCAGCGTCAGGGCTGCCAGAGCCATCGGTTCAATCGGCGGGCAGCGGCGGGTCAGGATCGACGAGCTGGCGTAGCACAAGGCTGCCGTGACGCAGGCCATTTGCGCCAGTGGCTGCGTACCCTGACCCAATTGCGCCAGACCGGGCCCGATCAACACAAGCGCGCCAGAGAAGCCAAGGCAAACGCCGACCAGACGCCGTAGGTTCATAGGCTCATCCGAAAAGAAATGTGCCAGCGGCAGAACCATCAGCGGAATCGCCGCCATGGACAGACCCGCAAAGGCCGAAGGGACAAATTGTTGCCCCCAGCTTAACAGCATGAAGGGAACCGCCGTCGACAGAATGCCGATGAAGAAAATCGAACTCAGAAGGGCTGGTGTCAAACTCGGAATACGCCGTCCGGTAAGGCGCATCAGCACCAGCAGCATAACGGCACCCAATGTGGTGCGCGACGTCGCCACGGTGACCGGTCCATAGCCTTCCAGCGCCATGGCAACCACCATGAACGTCCCGCCCCAGATGAGGCCCAGCGTGAAAACACCGCTCCAATCCTGTTTTGTCGGTTGTTGAACCATTCCATCCACTTATCCCGCGAATCTGACGGTGTCACGCGCTGATATTGACATTAGGTAAGTCATTACTTACCGTAAGATATGACTTACAAAGAAGTGCTTTCGGCCTTAGGGGATTCGACCCGTCGTCAGGTTTTTGAGGCGGTGGCCAAGCACCCCAGGGCGGTTGGTGATCTGGCAGCGGATTTGCCCGTAAGCCGCCCGGCGGTCTCGCAACATTTGAAGGTCTTGTCCGAAGCCGGGCTTGTCGTTTGCCGGGCCGAGGGAACGCGCCGCATCTATGCCGCCCGACCCGAGGGGCTGGCAGACCTGCGCGCCTGGCTCGAGCAATACTGGTCGGACGTGTTGGAGAATTTCGCCGCCGAGGTAAACGAAGGACGAGATGCATGATCGAACCAATCATCAAGACCATTGTTGTGAACGCAACGCCCGAGTGCGCCTTTGACATTTTTGTAAATCGCATCGCCAATTGGTGGCCATTGGATGGGCACGCTGTCTCAGCGGTGCAAGGCAAGCCTGCGCTGGCAGTTGTGATCGAACCTCATGTCGGCGGTGCGGTTTATGAAACCATGTTCGATGGCGCCCGCGCTGATTGGGGCAAGGTGTTGATCTTCGAACAGGGGGCTCGCCTGGCCTTCAGCTGGCACCCCGGCACCAACACCGACCGCCCCACGCGGGTTGAGGTCCGGTTCGCAGCCCACGGAGCCGGGCAGACCATGGTCACTCTGACCCATTCGGGCTGGGAAGTCTGGACATCTGAGGCGTCGGACAAACGCACCGGTTACGACAGTGGCTGGGATTATGTTCTGGGCGAATGCTACGCAAATGCTGTCACCAAATGAAAAGGGCGGCCACCGGGGCCGCCCTTTCGCTGACAATTGTCAGACTTAGTTCTTTTCTTTGTCGACCATTTTGCCAGCCGAGATCCAGGGCATCATGGCGCGCAGTTTTGCACCGGTTTCCTCGATCATGTGCTCATCGTTCGCACGGCGCGACGCTTTGATGGTCGGTTGGCCTACAGCGTTCTCCAGCATGAAGTCACGGACGAATTTACCCTGCTGGATGTCGTTCAGAACCTCTTTCATACGCGCTTTGGTCTCGTCGTATTTCAAAATACGCGGGCCGGTGACGTACTGGCCATATTCAGCCGTGTTCGAGATCGAATAATCCATGTTGGCGATGCCGCCTTCATAGATCAGGTCAACGATCAGCTTCACTTCGTGCAGACACTCGAAATATGCCATCTCGGGCGCGTAGCCGGCCTCAACCAGCGTTTCAAAGCCGCAGCGGATCAGTTCAACCAGACCGCCGCACAGAACAGCCTGTTCACCGAACAGGTCGGTTTCGCATTCCTCGCGGAAGTTGGTTTCGATGATGCCCGAACGGCCGCCACCGATGGCCGAGCAGTAAGACAGGCCGATTTCCAGCGCTTTGCCGGTCGCGTCGTTGTCGACCGCGACGAGGCAAGGAACGCCGCCGCCTTTGGTGTATTCGCCGCGCACGGTGTGACCGGGGCCTTTGGGGGCCATCATGATCACGTCAACGCCTTCTTTCGGCTCGATCAGGCCAAAATGGACGTTCAGGCCGTGGGCGAACGCGATGGCCGCACCTGGCTTGATGTTGTCGTGGACGTATTTCTTGTACGTCTCAGCCTGCAGTTCGTCAGGCATGGTGAACATAATAACGTCGCACCAGGCTGCGGCTTCGGCGATGCCCATCACCTGCAGGCCTTCCGCTTCGGCTTTCTTGGCCGAGGGGGAGCCTTCGCGCAGGGCGATGACCAGGTTCTTGGCGCCCGAGTCGCGCAGGTTCAGAGCGTGGGCGTGGCCTTGCGAGCCGTAGCCCAGAATCGCCACTTTTTTGTCTTTGATCAGGTTGATGTCGCAATCGCGATCGTAATAGACGCGCATTTCGCCGGTCCTTTCAGTTTCGATTGATGTGCTTCTATCTTGCGTGATTGCTATTGGCGATAGGGTTTGGTTTGGGTATTTGACAAATAGATGAAGAATAATTCTTCTATTGAACAAAATGTGAAAAAATCATGCTTGATGATGTTGATCGACGTATACTGCGCCACTTCCAGGCCGAGCCAAGCCTGACAACGGCAGAATTGGCTGAGCGATGCCGCATCACTTCGGGCGTCTGCTGGCGCCGGATCGAAAAGATGCAGGCGGCAGGAGTGATCGAGGGGCAGGAAGCCGTTATCGACTGGGCCGCCTTGGGCTATGCGGTCGAGGTCTCTTTGCGGATCACGCTGGACAAGACGCAGGCACGGGCGTTCGACGAATTCACGGCGGCGGCGCGGAACGTGGCCGAGGTGATCGAGATCCAGACCTTCCTTGGCCGGGTGGATGTGCGCCTATCGGTGTTGGCGCGAGATATGGCGCATTATCAACAGGTCTATCGCGATCGCATTCTGACCCTACCGCACATCGCCGATATCGAAGCCCTTATGCATATCGCCCGAGTCAAACGGGATGAGGTGCTGCCGGTATGATCGAACTGGATGAGATCGACCGCAGAATTCTGCGCGCGCTGGTGCAGGACGCGACCCAAAGCGCGGGGGCTCTGGGGCGCCGCTTTGGCTTATCGCAGCCTGCGACCTGGCGGCGTATTCGTCGACTGGAAGAAGCAGGCGTGATCAAGGGGCGGCGGCTGCGTCTGAATGCCGAGGCCCTGGGTTTTGGAGTGACCGTCTTTCTCGGCGTGAAACTTGCGCGAAAAGGGCAGGTCAGCCTTGAAGATTTCGAGCGCGCCGTCAGCGCCATTCCCGAGGTACAGACGGTTGAGCATGTGCTGGGTCTTTATGATTATCGCTTGCGCGTCGTGGCGCGGGATCTGGCAGACTTCGAACGGGTTCTGCGCCGAAGGGTGATGACCTTACCAGGGGCCGGAGAGGTCGAAGCCAATGTACTGCTGAGCGAAGAACGCCTGCCCGGGCCGATCGGTTAGTATTTAGTGCGGATGCGGAACCCCGGATGATGGGTCATGCGGGCGAAAGTCATCGGTTGCCCGTCCTTCCACGTGGTCCGTTCCAGCTGAATCATCGAAGTGCCAGTGGTCGTGCCCATGAAATCAGCTAGACGATTGTCCGCCGAGATCGCGCAAAAGGCGATTTCAGCTTCGGTGAACGGGGCAGCATTCAACAACCATTCGTGTGGGCCACTTTTGTTGAGGTCGGCTTGCTCGACCTCGGGCACGGCTTCGATATTGATCCAGCGTTCTTCAAGCTGGAAGGGGCGGTTGTCTGCATAGTGCATGCAGATCACGTGCAGAACGCGCGCGTCCGGTTCGACATTCAGTTGCGAGGTCAGCCAGCCGGGGCTGTAGACCACGTTCCGTTCCACCAGAGCATAGCGATAGGCTGAGTTTTGGTTCTCAACCGCTTGTCTCGCAAGTGAAATTTCAAGCTTGGCTTGTTTGCGTGGTTCTTTCTTGACCCGCGTTCCGCTTTTGCGCTTGCGCTCGACAAAGCCCTGTTCAGCGAGCTCCCTCAGCGCCCGGTTCACCGTGGCGCGGGCACAATTGAACTCTTCCGCTAATTGGGTTTCGGTGGGTAAAAGCGAGCCCTGAGGCCATATGCGGGATTCAATCCGCCGCTTTACCTCGTCTCGAACGACTTGAAAACTAATCCGCTTTTGCGCAGTCACGAGTAAAATTATCCGTTCTTGTTCAAAGTGTGTGTATCTGTTCAGAAACACGCTAGGGTGTAAAGGGGACCTGACTCTGGTTGGCGTCATTTCTGCTAATTGTGGCATGTAAAAACTCAAAATGAAATTTTTGGCTGTGGGTTACTTAGGGTCAACTTCAGGCCGCGTTTGACGCTTTACCGAGCGCGCAAGACAAGGCAGAACAAAAAGGACCCAATAGAAAGGATGCGTCATGCCGGCACTACTGAATACTGTTGACCCGGGCGGGCTGGAGGAGTTCTCGGTGGTTTTTACCGACCGTTCTCTGAACCATATGTCTGCAAGTTTTCAGCAAGTCATGCGCGATATTTCGGCAATGCTGCGTGAAGTTTACAATGCTGAAGGCGTTGCGGTCATTCCCGGCGGAGGCACCTACGGGATGGAAGCTGTCGCGCGACAGTTTGCGCGGGGTGCTGATGTGCTTGTCGTACGCAATGGGTGGTTTTCATATCGGTGGAGCCAGATCATCGAGTCAGGTGATCTGACATCGTCGACCACCGTTCTCAAAGCGCGCGAAACCGGCAATTCCAGCCCGTCACCTTTTGCTCCGGCCCCGATTGATGAAGTTGTGGCAACAATCCATGAGAAACGACCGGGTATTGTCTTCGCGCCGCATGTTGAGACCTCGGCCGGAGTGATTCTGCCTGATAATTATGTGACAGCGATGGCCGCTGCTGCGCATGAGGTGGGGGCGTTGATGGTGCTGGACTGCATCGCCTCGGGCTGTGCCTGGGTCGATATGAAGGCCACCGGAGTGGATGTGCTGATCTCGGCTCCGCAGAAGGGGTGGAGCGCAACGCCATGCGCCGGTCTTGTCATGCTATCCGAACGCGCCGAGGCACGACTGGCCGAGACCTCATCCGATAGCTTCGCGATAGATTTGAAGAAGTGGCGCCAGATCATGCAGGCCTACGAGAATGGCGGTCATGCCTATCACGCCACCATGCCGACGGATTCTCTGCTTTCCTTCCGCGACACAATGGCCGAGACGCGCGCGTACGGCTTCGAAAAGCTGCGCGCAGCGCAATGGGCGCTAGGTGATGGCGTCCGGGCCTATCTTAGGGACAAGGGCGTCATGTCGGTTGCTGCCGAAGGGTTCGGCGCGCCCGGTGTGGTGGTCAGCTATACAGCAGACCCCGAAGTGCAGAACGGCAAGAAGTTCGCGGCCCTGGGCATGCAGATCGCAGCCGGCGTACCGCTGCAATGTGACGAACCCGAAGGGTTCAGCACCTTCCGTCTCGGCCTGTTTGGCTTGGACAAGCTGTATGATGTTGACGACACGATTGCGCGCCTGAAACGGGTTCTGGATCAGGTGCTGTAATAGCGTGGCGGGCAGAAGTCCGCCCTGCGGTTCAGCGGACGCCGAGGCCCATTTGCATTAGCGTCTTGCGCACGGGTGGTAGGGAATAGAGCGCATTCAGCCCCATCGCTCGTGCGTCGCGCAGCGGACGCGCTTCGATCATCGAGGCGCGGTTCAGCAGGTCGATGCCTTTGACGCGCAGTTCGATCTCGGTATGGCGGGCCTTGTGATAGGAATCCAGCATCTGCGCATCGCCTAAGCCCTCGGGCCGGGCTTGCGTCAATTCCAGCAAGCAGCGCAGATCGCCCAACGACATGTTCAGCCCCTGCGCACCAATAGGTGGCACCACATGCGCGGCCTCGGCCATCAGCGCGATGCGTTCACCCGACAACCGTTCCGCCGACTGGCTGATGATCGGCCAGATCGTCCGGCGTGAGGCCAATTTCAGCGGTCCAAACAGCCCGCAAGAGCGTTCGGTCATGGCGGCTTCGAACGCGTCGGATTCAAGGTTTAGCAGTTCAACGGCACGTGGCCCACGCTCCATCCAGACAATCGCCGAGGACGGTTGGCCTTGCCAATCGGGCAGGGGGACCAATGTGAACGGCCCGCCCGAGCGGTGAATCTCGGTCGAGACATTGTCGTGCGGGATAGGATGTGTGACGGCGAAGGCGAGGGCCTTTTGGCCGTAGCGCGTGGTTTGAACATTGATCCCGGCAGCTTCGCGCATTGGTGAACTGCGCCCGTCAGCGGCGATTACCAGTTTGCAGCGGATGCGGGTGCCGTCGCTCAGGCCGACTCGTGCCTCATTGGTGCGGGTGAACAGGCTGACCGTACCGGTGCCGGGGCGGAAATCGACATTCGGCAGTTCGGCTAGTCGCGCCACCATCTCGCGGCGCAGCAGCCAGTTGGGCAGGTTCCATCCGAATGGCTGGTCCGAGATATCGGCGGCGTTGAAATCACGCACGACGCGCGGTTCGGGCACATCGCCACCCGCATCCACGATGCGCATGATCTGCAGGGGCGCGGCGTGGGCATCCAGCTTGGCCCAAAGCCCGCATTGTTCCAACAGACCGTGGGCAGGCTGCAAAAAAGCGGTGGTACGCAGATCCGATCCGTCCACGTCCCGCTCGGTGATCGGAGGGGTGGGATCGACGCAGACTACGTCGAACCCGGCAGCGCCAAAGGCGGCGGCGGCGGTCAATCCGGCGATTCCGCCGCCGGAAATCAGGATGTCACAGCTGTCAGTCATGAGTATGTCTCCGTTGCCGCAGACACTAGTGCTGTTGCGCGGTGGGCGCCAAGTGACATCCTGTCTCGTGCTTTATCCCCGAGAGATCAAAATCAGGACAAGGAACATCGTCGGCACCAGCATCAGGGCAGGAATATAAAGACCCGGCAGGCCGAACAGAAGGATGGAGCAGCCCCACATGCTGACCAGCGCCGCGGCTGTATAATAAAGGTCTTCAGCTTCGGCATTGGCCGCGTCCCGGGCCATCCAGCCAAACACGGGAATTGCAAACAAAAGGCGCTGCCAAAGAGGCAGGCGCTGAGGCATCTCAAGCGCGGTCATTGGGGTCTCCGATTCTGTTCGTCGCTGAGCTGCATATGGGGTCAATTCTGCACCTGCGAAACGAACAGATCGTCGCAGTGTGACAGCCTATCGCAGGCGACCCAGAAACCCGGTCAGATCATCGGTGTGATGGTGAATATGGTCAGCCTCGTGCGGGTCAGGCGCGACGTGTACGGTGCGCATTCCCATCTCGTGCGGGGCGGCCAGATTGCGTGGATCATCTTCGAACATGGCGGCTTTCGCGGTATCGATTCCATCCTGCGCAAAGATCGCCTCGAACGCGGCTTTTTGCGGCTTGGGGCGATAGCCTGCGTGTTCTACGCCATAGATCGCGTCGAACAGCCCAATCAGACCGCGTGCCGCCAGAACGCGCTCGGCATAAGGTGCAGATCCATTGGTATAGACGATGCGTCGCCCGGGCAAAGCGCGGATATGTTCCGCCAGCGCAACATCGGGTTCCATATGGCTCATGTCCACCTGATGCACGGCGTGCAGATAGGGATCGGGGTCCAGATCGTGCTCTGCCATCAGGCCCGCGAGTGTCGTGCCGTATTCGCGCCAGTAATGCGAACGCAGCCGGTCGGCCTCGGGGCGGTCGACGCCGATAGCTTGCACGACGTAATCCGTCATCAGCACTTCGATCTGATCGAACAGGCGCATATGCGGCGGGTAAAGCGTGTTGTCTAGATCGAACACCCATTGGGTGACATAGGAAAAGGCAGGTTTGACCATGCTTTGGGTTTAGGGCGATGGGCTGCGGTTTTCAATGCCGCACTTGATCGGGGGGGCGTGTGGCGGCTAGACAGGTCCGAACGAGGAGACAATTCAGCCGATGCCCCAATCCAAACAGTCCAATACGGACGCCTATAGCCTTATTCTCGAAGCGATAGACGTCGGTGTCTACAAGCCTGGTGATCGGCTGGTGGAAAGCGAACTGGCCGAGCGGTTTGGCGTTTCGCGCACTCCGATCCGCGAGGCGCTGCAGCGGCTGGAAACGCAGTCGTTGCTGGAACGGGACGGGCGGTCGTTGATCGTGGCCTCATTGGACCACAACCAGATGGCCGAGCTTTATGTTGTCCGGCGTGAATTGGAAGGGCTGGCCGCACGTCTGGCCGCAAAACAAGCAACCGAAGAGGAAATTCGGGTCCTTCGGGACATGGTGGTGGCTGACAATGAGTTGATCGGAGATCCTGTTGCGCTGTCGCGGGCCAACCGGAGATTTCACGAACAGATTCACCTGGCTTCGCATAACCGCTATCTGGTGCAGCAGCTTGATCTTGTGCATCGGACCATGGCCTTGATGGCGACCACATCGCTGGCCGCAGAAGGGCGTGGCGAGATTGCGCAGAGCGAGCACAAAGGCATCGTGGACGCGATTGCGGCGCGAGACGAGGACGCGGCGGCCAAGGCGTTGCAGGATCACATTTCGGTCGCTTTCATGACGCGGCTGAAACAGGATGCGATCCGGCGCGAGAAATAGCGGGCTCACGTTCCTCGACCGCATGCCCGTGCTGGGTCTTGTCCCAGAAGAACGGATTGACCGCCAGTTCCCACAGGCCTTTGTAGGCCGCCAACACGCCCAGCGGATAGTAAAGCACCATGCTCGGCACCCAGGGTAGCAGGAACCTGCGTTTGCCTGCGCTGACACCGCAGATACCCACCAATAGGTTGGCGGCTTCGGCGACGAGAAACAGAACCACGCAGGCAGTCAATAAACCGGGTGCCAGGATTGGTTGATACAGGTGGGGCAGCCCGAAAAAGATGGGCCAGAACGCCCACAGAAGCGGGGCCAGAAGGAATTGACCCAGTGTTCCCAGAAAAAAGGCCTGTAAGCCCAAAAAGCGCAGCAACCCCAGATCGCGCAGCAATTGGCGTGGTGCGCGCATATGCACCAGATAGGTTACCATGAACCCCTTCAGCCAACGCGAACGCTGCTTGACCCATGGCCAGGCGCGAAAGTTCGCCTCTTCATAGGTCGTGGTGCTGACGATCTCGGTCCGATATCCGGCACGGCTTAGGCGGACACCCAGATCGGCATCTTCGGTGACATTATGGGCATCCCAACCGCCCAGTTCGACCAGCTTGTCACGGCGAAAAAAGAAGGTTGTGCCGCCCAGCGGAACGACCAGACCAATTCGCGCGATGCCTTTCAGGACGACGCGAAACCAGCCGCTGTATTCGATGCTAAAACAGCGCGACCGCCAATTGGTGCGCGGATTGTAGTAGTCTAGAATACCTTGCAGGCACACCACTTCCTTTGGGGCGTTCGCGAAATGGCGGACAACGGTTTCAATCTGATCGGGTTGCGGCGCGTCTTCGGCATCCCAAACGCCCAAAATCTCTCCACGGCAGAAATCCAGCGCATAGTTCATCGCACGGGGCTTGGTGGTCAGGTCACCCCGAGCCGGCACAACAATGGCGCGCATCCAGGTTGGCAGTTCTATTTGCCTGAGCGCCTCATTGGTTACGTCATCCCGCTCTTCCAGCACCAGAATGACATCCAGCAACGCTTTGGGATAGGTCAGGCGGCGCAGCCGGGCGATCAGGTCATCGGCAATCTCGCGTTCCTTATATAGCGGCACCAGGATCGAGACGCGGGGTAGGCGAAGTGACTCAGAGGTCTTTGTTGTTGGCTCAGATTTTTCTCGCCATAGATAAGCAATGAGCCCCGAGAGCCTGAGAGACAAGAACAGCCCCAGCGTCAGCAGTGCAAAGCCCAAAAGAAGGCCGAGGCCAACTATCGGGAAACAAACACAGAGTGCCGCGAGCAGGATAAATCCAATGATCGGCCCACGGCGCGTCTGGGCCGACCAATTCCTGCAGCTTTGCCGCGCCTCAACGCGAGTTTCTGCAGCTTGTGCTAGCGGTTGAGCATATTGACGAGCGATGGCAGCATCGATCTGCTCGGGTCCTGCCAGAACCGGGATGATCGTGTAACCGTGGCCTTTCAATGCGTCTGCCACTGCGTCAAATGTATCTGGCCTGGCTGTAGCGATCAGCAGGATTGGCCCCACACGCATCCAGGGCAGTACATTGTGGTCCAACCAAAACTCGACCGGTTCGAGCAAGCAGAGGTCTGCGGCAGGTGGTACCTGCGCAAGATCGGCGATCTGAAGGCCGGTTTGGTCAGACAGCGCAGAGAGAACCTGCGCACGGCTGGCCCATCCTTCACTGACCAGTATTTCCCCCAATGGCGCGTTCTGGAATACTTGCATCCGCAGGGCGCGCGCCAACTGGTCGGATGTGATGATGCCTTGTTCGACGAGACATGTGCCGAGCGGTTTGCGCGAATGCGGCCCGGGCACAGGCTGCGCCAGTGTCTGACGCTGGAGATTCAATTCGACCATAACGAAACCCTGCCGCATGTAACATCCGGCAGGGTTGCTTAGTCAGGGTTAACACACGGTTAACGCTGTTGAATTCGCCTTTAAGCTTGTGTTTTTTGATCCGCCATCGCCGCGGCAAAGCGTTCGAACAGGTAGAAACTGTCCTGCGGGCCGGGTGACGCTTCTGGATGATGCTGCACCGAATAAACCGGGCGACCCGTCATGCGGATACCGCAGTTCGAGCCGTCAAACAGAGAGCGATGCGTTTCGACTACGCCATCGGGCAGTGTTTCCGCGTCCACGGCGAAGCCGTGGTTCATCGAGGTGATCTCGACCTTACCGGTTTCCATATCCTTGACCGGATGATTGGCACCATGGTGGCCGTGGTTCATCTTGATCGTCTGTCCGCCAAGCGCCAGTGCCAGCATCTGATGGCCTAGGCAGATACCAAAGACAGGCAGATCTGTCGTGTCCAGCACTTCCTTGATCATTGGAACTGCATATTCGCCGGTAGCCGCGGGATCGCCGGGTCCGTTTGACAGGAACACTCCGTCCGGCTTGTGTGCCAGCACCTCCGCAGCCGTTGCGGTGGCGGGCAATACGGTTACGTCGCAACCCGCCGAGGCGAGGCAGCGCAAGATGTTGCGCTTGGCACCATAGTCGATCGCGACCACCTTGTGCATCGGAGCTTCCTGACGCTGGTAGCCATCGGGCCAAGCCCAACGCATCTCATCCCAGCGATAGCTTTGGGCGCAGGTGACTTCTTTGGCCAGATCCATCCCTTCGAGACCCGCAAAACTACGCGCTGCAGCAATCAGGACTTCGATTTCGAAGTTTCCCTCGGGATCATGAGCCAGCGCCACGTGCGGTGCGCCTTGCTGACGGATCGCCCGGGTCAGGCGGCGGGTATCGACGCCGCCGATTGCGATGCGACCACGGCGGGCCAGCCAGCTTTTTAGCTCTTCTGTCGCGCGCCAATTCGACGGCTCGGTCGGGTCCCATTTGACCACCATCCCGGCTGCCACCGGGTCGCCGGTTTCGTCATCTTCGGGATTCACTCCGACATTGCCGATATGCGGGAAAGTGAAGGTCACGATCTGGCCCGCATAAGAAGGATCGGTCATGATCTCTTGATAGCCTGTCATGGCGGTGTTGAAACACAACTCGGCCTCGGTTTGACCGGTTGCGCCGAAGCCCACACCGTAAAACAGGGTACCATCGGCCAACGCCAGACATGCGGTGGGCTTGGACGGGGCGTTCTGGGCCATGGCGCGACTCTCCTGCAAGGTAAACGGGCGCATAACTAAGTGGGATATACGCTAGGGTCAAGTCTGTTCAAATTTTGGGCTATTGTTAAAAATCAATGAGTTACAATTAATGTCCACTGTTGTACCAACCTTTTTGTTTCGATATGGTCAGGGTTCCTTTGCCATGGGGATGGACAGACCATATGGATATGCGATCACGGGTGAACTCTGCCCTGAAGCAAGCTATGAAAGACAAAGCCGCCGAGCGTCTTTCGACACTGCGCCTGATCAATGCGGCGATCAAGGATCGTGATATTGCTTCGCGCGCCTCTGACAATGAAGAGACCAAAGGCTGCGGCGATGCCGAAGTGCTTGAAATTCTGGGTAAAATGACCAAGCAGCGCAAGGAAAGCGCACGCGCCTACGAAGAGGGTGGACGCCTTGATTTGGCCGAGCGGGAACTGCGCGAGGTTGAGGTGATTGAGGAATTCCTGCCCAAACAGCTGGACGACGACGAAGTTAGCAAGGCCATTCAGACCGCCATCACGTCTACTGGGGCGGGCTCAATCCGCGATATGGGCAAGGTGATGGGCGAGTTGAAGTCGCGCTATACCGGTCAGATGGATTTCGGCAAAGTAGGACCGATGGTCAAAGATCATCTTTGCGCTAACTCCAACGGCGCTTAATCACGTCGATTTACGCAGTTTCTGACGCAGATCATCAAACAGCGCGATCCTCTCGTCTTCGGACAGGAACGCGCCGATCTCAACTTCGCGCCCATCGCCGATCAGCGTTACGTAGTGGGGTACCGGACCACCGCTGGTGTGCATTTCGGGACGGGCCCAATAGCGGTTGCAGGTCCATTCCTGATCGCCCTTGTCTGGGTGGTGGTGCACAAGGTGGGCTTGCGTCTGGCCTAAGGTCAGAACCTCGAACACGCTGCGCGCGCGATAGTTTGTCTGGATTGCCAACCAGAGGCCCAGAACCGTCAGCAGCAGGAACGGCAGCAGACCCCACAGGACGATCGAACCCAACATCGCCAGCAGCGGGATCAGTCCGAACAGGAACACCGACAAGATGACGGTAATTGCACCACGTGGTGGCAAGGAGTTGTGCGGCCAAAGCCGCAGTTCCTGTTCAGCGTCCGAGTTTTTTGTCCATTGATAAGGCATGGCGAGAACCTAGCTCAGACCGGCGCAATGTCGAAGCAAAAATCAGTCAGACAACGTGGCCGACGCGGACCCACGACAGGGCATCGTCAAGCCGGTCATCACCCCAGAACACTTCGTCGCGGACAACAAAGCTGGGTGCGCCGAAAACCCCCAGTTTGATGGCCTTGTTTGTCTCGTCCTCCAAGGCTGCAACAGCGTCCGGGCTGCGGGCACGGGCAAGCATCAGGCGTGGATCTTGTTGGCACCGAAGCAGGGCTTCGGAAATGGCGCTTTCGCTACCGGCCTCAATACCATCCTCGAACCAGATCCGATAAAGATTTTGCGTGAACCCCGCGCCCCAGCCGTCCTGCATGCCCAGCAAAGCCACCTGATTTGCCAGCGCCAGGTCAGAAATTGGATAGGGGGCGGGAAGTTTGGCGTGGATGTGATATTTCGCGGCGCGCCGCTCAATATCGCGCCACATATAGGCCGACTTCACCGGTTTGCCCGCGAAGGGTATATTTTGCTGTTCCGACATCACCGTGCGCACGTTGAAGGGGCGCCAGGTTACCGTCGCATCGTTTTCTTCGCACCAGCCATCCAGGCGCGTGATGGTCAGAAAACTGTAAGTGCTGCCGATTGAATACCAAAAGTCGATCTCGGGCATAGCAAGGCTCCTGTCAAAAGGGGCTTTGCCAACCAGAATACCGCAAAACGGAGGTTTTTTCGATCTTTGCCCAATTTAAGTGGTCAAAGTAGCGCTTTATCGATGGGTTCTGTCGGCTGAGGGGCAGTGCCGCAGGAAGTCATCTGGCGCAGGTCGATTTCGATCATACGGCAGATGGACGAGATCGGAACATCGGTTACGTCGCCTTCGAACGGGTCCTCCATCGAGGCGCTGACCCGTTCAGTCACGAAGAAAATCCAGCAAACCAACGCCCCGATCGGAGCAAAGACTGCCCAGTCAAGCAGAACGGATTTTGTTACCGAGTAGCCCATGCCAGCGGTGATCGAGCGTTGGTCATTCAACGCCAGCGGTAACATGAAGATAAAAATATAGCTGAAGATGCGTCCGACCTCGGCGACCTGCCGTGGGAAGGGGGTATTCTTGATACGTTCGCTTTGGCCTTGCGCGTCTGCAAACCGTGCTAGCCGGTTCATCAGCGCCACATGCCAATAGGGGTCGATCTTGCCGGATTGCGCCAGTGAAGAAAGCCGCTCACCCTGAAGAAACAACAGGTACGCGGCACGGTTGGATTTCCCTTCGAGCAGAGGCATATCAGCCGCCAGTTGGGTATCGCGCCAGCATTCGGGTTCCTGATGCAGCGCGATTTTGTCCACGACCGGCTTGTGTCCGAACATCCACGGGCGGCGGGCGCGCCCATGCGTTGCGGGCTGGCGCAGCTGAAATGCCAGCATGTTGAGCCATGCGATATGACGCTCCAGCAACTCGCGGCGCATCTCGGGCGCAAGCGGCGTGCCGTCAGCCTGAACCAGATTGCTGATCGTATTGCCCCAATCGCGACTGGCGTTGACGATGTCCCCCCAAATCTTGCGGGCCTCGACCCAGCGGCCATAGGCCGAGGTGTTCTTGAAACCCAGAAAAAATGCCACTGCCAAACCCAGCATCGTGACCGGTGGGCTGGAGTTCGAGATCAACTCAAGCGGAGTAACTTCATCTACTAGTTCAAGCAGGAGTATCCAGGCCATGACGATGCAAATGAACCCGGCAGAGCCTTTGACCAGTTGCCGAAGTGTGATGCCGTGATGGAGAATCATGTGGCGCGCACCCGTCTTAGATTATGCTGTTTTCGCAAATACTAGCGGCCTGATCTTTGGTGCGTCTACGTGTTGGGTGCAGCAAGTTGCGGACTGGGGGCATAAAAAACACAAAGCCCCGCACGGGGCGGGGCTTTGCTGAGTTTGGTTTGTATGGCGGGACTAGTGCGCGTGGCCCTTGTCCCAGTCTTCCTGCTTGGGCAGCTGCTCGAACGTGTGTTCAGGCGGCGGCGTGGGCAGGGTCCATTCCAACGTATCCGCGTATTCGTTCCACGGGTTCGGGCGTGTCTCTTTCGCACCACGCAGCAGGGCGTAGATCACGATGCCGAAGAACAGCAGGAACGAGGCGAACGAGATGAACGCACCAATCGACGAAACGAAGTTCCACTGAGCAAACGCTTCAGGGTAGTCGATATAGCGGCGTGGCATGCCCTGACGGCCCAGGAAGTGCTGCGGGAAGAAGGTTAGGTTGGCGCCGATGAAGAACAGCCAGAAGTGAACCTTGCCCCAGAACTCGGAATACTGACGGCCCGTCATCTTCGAGAAGTAGAAGTACACGCCAGCGAAGATCGCAAAGACGGCACCCAAGCTCATCACGTAGTGGAAGTGCGCAACGACGTAGTAGGTGTCGTGATAGGCACGGTCCACGCCGGCCTGCGACAGCACAACACCGGTCACACCACCAACGGTGAACAGGAACAGGAAGCCGAAGGCGAACAGCATCGGGGTTTTGAACTCGATCGAGCCGCCCCACATGGTCGCGATCCACGAGAAGACCTTAACGCCGGTCGGAACCGCGATGACCATCGTGGCCAGCATGAAGTAGGCCTGCTGGCGCAGCGACATGCCAACGGTGTACATGTGGTGCGCCCATACGACGAAGCCTAGCACACCGATCGCGATGATCGCCCAGACCATCGGCAGGTAGCCGAAGATTGGTTTGCGCGCGAAGGTCGCGATCACGTGGCTGATGATGCCAAAGCCGGGCAGGATCACAATGTACACTTCCGGGTGGCCAAAGAACCAAAGGATGTGCTGATACAGGATCGGATCGCCGCCACCGGCCGGATCAAAGAAGGTGAAGCCAAAGTTGCGGTCCATCAGCAGCATGGTGATCGCGCCTGCCAGAACCGGCAGCGACAGCAGAATCAGCCAAGAAGTGACGAAGATCGACCAGCTGAACAGAGGCACCTTGAACAGTGTCATGCCCGGGGCACGCATATTCAGGAAGGTGGTGATCATGTTGATCGCGCCGAGGATCGAGGAGGCGCCCGATACGTGCACGGCGAAGATCGCAAGGTCCATGGACATGCCGCCTTCGGTCGTCGACAGCGGTGGATACAGAACCCAGCCAACACCTGAACCAAGCTGGTCATTACCACCGGGGCTGAGCAGCGAGGCGACGCCCAGCGAGGTGCCAGCGACATACAGCCAGAAGGACAGGTTGTTCATCCGCGGGAACGCCATGTCCGGCGCGCCGATCTGCAACGGCATGAAATAGTTGCCAAATCCGCCGAACAGGGCAGGGATGACCACGAAGAACATCATCAGAACACCGTGATAGGTGATCATCACGTTCCAGAGGTGACCGTTGGGGGTACATGGATCGGCCATGAAACCTTCGAGGCACATATACTGAACACCGGGGTGCATCAGTTCGAGCCGCATATAGACAGTCATCAGAACCGAGATCAGACCGGCAAGGGCCGAAAAGACCAGGTAGAGAATCCCGATGTCTTTGTGGTTGGTCGACATGAACCAGCGGGTGAAAAAGCCGCGCTGATCTTCATGCTCGTGACCATGAATGGCTGCGTCTGCCATTAGGTGCCTCCTGTTGCAACTGTACCGCGCAGTCGGACCTCTCCAACGCGCGGGATTCCTGCTGGTTTTAGATTGCGAAGGGGCGACCTTCAATGGTCGAGTTTGATCTGGATCAAGATTAATTGTCGCGGGCAGACTGTGCTGCGCGATAATCTGACCTCGGATGCGAGGGATTTGGGGATTCAGTCCGCGATTACAAGTGGTGACGGGGAAACCCGCTTGACCCGCATCAAGCGGCGGCTCAGAACAACGGGTAAGTCCAACACCGGAGGCCTGTAATGACCGCTTATGATCCCGAAAATGTCTTTGCCAAGATCCTGCGCGGAGAAATCCCGTCAAACCGTGTGTATGAAGACGACGGCACCGTCGCGCTGATGGATATCATGCCCCGGGCGGACGGGCATTTGTTGGTGATCCCCAAAACCCCCTGTCGCAACATGCTGGATGCAACGCCCGAGCAACTGGCAGCGGTGATGGCGACGGTACAGAAGATGGCTCACGCTGTGAAAGAAGCGTTTGACGCTGATGGCGTCACCGTTCAGCAATTCAATGAGGCCGCAGGCGGGCAAGAGGTATTTCACCTTCATGTGCATGTATTGCCGCGCCACGAGGGCGTCTCGATACGCCCGCCCGGTAAAATGGGCGATTTTGACCTGATTGCTCAACACGCCGACAAGATCCGCGCGGCACTGACCTGATCCACCTTCAAAGCGAGCTGTCGCAGGCGTCGTGATCACCAAACGCATGGAGCACGACACTTGCGTAACAGCGCTGCTCGTCGCAGACCTGAGGAATACGGATCAGTCTTGTTCCATTCATTTCAGGCGTGCGATCCGGATTCGTAGATATTCAGGCAACTGTTCGGCGATTTCATTAGCCCGGTTCAAGTTTTTCCATTTGCAGCTTCGAGCGTGAGCAAGGCCTCTAATTGGGTCAGCGGCTGGCCAGATCTTGGCCATGCCTACGCATTGCAACCGCCGCAGCGCGGTTTCGTCATAGCGGCGCCGACTACCCGCGGTAGGTTCGAACGGCGGTAGAAGTCCAGAACCGGATCGTAGGTGCTTTGAATCCAGTGCGAAATGAGGGAGCCCCGATTGCATTCATTTTCGAAAACACCCCCTTGAACCTCTAGTCACTAGAGGAATTATTTAGCATGGTGATTCAGAAAATAGGACTCACTAAAATGGCTCATCAGCATTCCCACAAAGGGCACAGCCACGCGCATGTTGATCCGCAGGCCGGAGATGCGCGCGTTGCCTGGGCCATCGCGGTCAATATGTTCTTGACGCTGGCACAGATTGTGGGCGGGGTTATTTCAGGTTCGCTCGCCTTGATTGCGGACGCCTTGCACAACCTGTCAGATGCGATTGCGCTGGTCATCGCATTCTTTGCCCGTAAGATCGCTCGTCGACCCGCAAACGCGCGTATGAGTTTCGGGTATGGCCGGGCCGAGGTTGTAGCGGCGCTGGTTAACTACACAACACTGATCGTTCTGTCGGTCTATCTGCTGTACGAAGGCGTAATGCGGTTTGTCGAGCCCGAGCCGGTTAATGGCTGGATCGTTGTCTGGATCGCTGGGATCGCATTGGTCGTCGACCTTGTCACCGCTATGCTGACCTATTCCATGTCCAAGGACAGCATGAATATTCGTGCGGCATTCCTGCACAATGTGGCCGATGCATTGGGGTCTGTCGCCGTGATTGTCGCAGGTACCGCTGTAATTGTCTTCAACTGGACTTGGGTCGACCCAGCGGTCACCATCATGATCTCACTTTACATCCTTTGGCACGTCAAATCCGAGATCGGTGAAACCATACGCGTTCTGATGTTGGGCGCGCCAACAGAATTGGATCCGGAAGAGGTCGCCACAGCCATTGAAGGCGTATCGGGCGTGGCAGGAGTTCACCACATCCATCTGTGGAGCATGCAGGAGCGTGAGCCCGCGCTGTCGGCGCATCTGGTCATCAAACCCGACGCACAAGATAGTGCCGAGGATATCCGGGTGATGGTCAAGCAGGTTCTGCAGAACAAGTTTGGGCTTGGTCATGTTACGCTTGAAATCGAAGCCAGCGGGCACGCTTGCGTCGGATCAACCCGATTTGGGCATCAACAGATTTAGGGGCCTAAAACGAGAATTGCCGTTCCGATATGGGGTCGGAACGGCAGACTCGTAACCAAACACTTTCACGGATTTCGCAGGGCAGCCCTGAGATCACCGGTTAACACACCACTCACTCATGAACGGTCATTACATACTATGTGGTCAAATGGCGTTTGTAAGGAGAGGATGTGAAGAATCCCTGAATTTGAGGCGAATTGAGGCCATTCAAAGGAATTTTCTGAATGATTTTCGAAACAGAGTGCCCCAAATACTAGCATTGTCTTTTGCGTATTCTGGCCAGATCTGTCCGAATACGTGGAATCACCTATAAACTAGGCGCCTTCGGTGGCGAAGACCTCATCAAAGGTCTTTTTTAGCGCAACATCGACGTCATCCATGGTCACCGGCAACCCAAGATCGACCAGTGAGGTCACCCCGTGTTCCTGAATTCCGCAGGGCACGATACCGGTGAAATGGGACAGGTTCGGCTCGACATTGATTGAGATACCGTGAAAGCTGATCCATTTCCGCAGGCGAATGCCGATGGCCGCGATCTTGTCCTCGGCTGGCTGGCCGGTGATCGTCAGCGGCTTGTCTTGCCGTTGCACCCAGACGCCCACGCGGCCGTCGCGGATCTCACCGGTGACATTGAACTCGGCCAGAGCCGTAATCACCCATGCCTCAAGCTGCTGCACAAAGCGGCGCACATCATGACCGCGTTTGCCCACATCAAGCATGACGTAAACAACGCGCTGACCGGGGCCGTGATAGGTGTACTGTCCACCGCGCTTGCTTTCATAGACCGGAAAGCGATCCGGATCGGTCAGATCTTCACGCTTGGCAGAAGTCCCAGCGGTATAAAGCGGAGGGTGTTCCAACAGCCAAATGCATTCGTCCGCCTCACCCGCTGCAATCGCAGCAACGCGCGCCTCCATGAAGGCAGTGGCCTCGTCGTAGTCGATCAGCCCGTCGGTAGTCTTCCATTCCATGCTCGTTCCTTAGACCGTCTGCGGGGCAGGGGGAAGGGGTCAGGCGGCCTCGGCCAGGCAGCGTTGCAGGACCTGCGCATAAGTGTCCGTGCCCTGTGCGCCGGTCAGCAGATATTTCCCTCCAAACACCATCGAAGGCACGCCCGAGATGCCTCGGCTGGTCCAGAAATCTTGTTTTTCACGCACCGGTTGGGCATGCGCACCTGATTCAAGTGCGGTTCGCGCCGCCTCCGGGTCGAGCCCGGCCGCCTCGACCGCGCCCATCAACACCTCGACGTCAGAGACATCCTGTTGCTTGGTGAAATAGGTTTCGAACAGGGTCAGTTTCAGCGGATGCTGACGCCCCTGTTTTTCCGCCCAGTCAAGCAGTTGATGCGCGGCAAAGGTGTTCACGATTCTGCTGTCATCAGTGAAATTGAAGGTGAACCCAAGTTCAGTGCCCAACGCAGTCAACCGCTCGCGCGCCTGCTGGCTTTGTTCGGGCGTCGAGCCATATTTCTCGGCAATATGCTCACTCAGATTCTGTCCCTCTGGCCCCATGTTGGGGTTCAGTTCGAACGGATGCCAGCGCAATCGGGCCAGCACATTCTCTTGCTTCAGTGCGGCATCGAGTTGACGAAAGCCGACAATACACCACGGACAGACCACATCCGAGACGACATCAATCTGCACTGTAGGGCGGGGATCGGGCGAGGGCATGGCTGCTCCAGATTGCATTGTATCGCGGTTAGATATGGCTAAAGCACGTGATTTCAATCGGCTGTGTTTTTGCCTCTTCACATCGCGCGGCTCAGCGTCTATACGCCCCTCTACCAAGTCATTGGCAGTGCGGTCGTGGCGGAATTGGTAGACGCGCAGCGTTGAGGTCGCTGTGGGGTAACACCCGTGGAAGTTCGAGTCTTCTCGACCGCACCAATATTTTACAAAAAATCATACAATTTCAATAATTTAATGAAGAATTAGATAGCTTGGTCCACCTTTTGGGCCACCTCATGCGTGCTGCTTGGGTGGGGGCTCAAATCCATCGTTATGACTGCCATCGGTTAAATCGGGCAAAGGTGTAGCTCTACCGTGTGACTCTGCCTGTGCTTTGGGATAGAAGTTTCTAAGGGATATAGGTGATATGCCTCGGTTGAAGGTCCTTCACAAGATTTTCACCTTGGTGCAAGCTTCCGCTATCTTAGCGTTCCGCATCCACCAAGTAACGCAGGGCGTGCGCTGTGAGAGCTCCAGCTTTCTCTATTCAATAAACAAAGAGGCGCTACAATTTGCAGCGCCTCTTACTTAAGCATCAAAAAAGTTCGACAATGTTACTCGTCTGAACCAGGATGAAAGATCATCTCAGTACTCCAAGAAGTGTTTCGTCGTTCTAACGGAACCTAGTTACGATTGGGTTAATTGTCTAGTAACAATCACCGGAAGTGGCCGAGCTAGAAGGTTGATTTAGTCTAAGTGGTTTTCATTGACCTGCATGAAGGGGGGTGTGACCTTGCTTCCTTCGTTCGCAAGCGTCCTCATTTCTTGTAGCTGCTGGGTGAGCTCCTCACTTGGCGTATTTAAGTAAGTCCAGCAGCTAAAAACCGTTTCTCCGGGTTTAAGCAGTTGTTCTGCAATCGAAATTTGCTCTATGGCTTCGCCATGTTCGCCCAGCGCCATTTGAGCCAAGCCTAGACATTGTCTTGCATTAACAGACAGGCTTGAGTTGTGAGCTTCTGCTCGCTCGATAATGTTGTGCAAGAGCTCAATGGGCGGTTCTCCGTCAATAGCCCACGTTGCCATAGCGCGATTAAACAGGTTCTCAACCACGTATTCGGATGGGTCAGAGGTGGAGAACTTATCAATATACTCAAGTGCTTGGTGGAATTGCCCAGAGGCGACTAAGCACAAAATAGCGTAGTTGCGAACTTGTGTCCTCTGATCGGTAGGCATTCCGTTGAAGTTGGACAGCGCCAAAAGTCGTTGGGCACAAAGTGGTGTCGCTTCACGCCACAACATTAGATTCGAAACGACTGATAGCAATATGGCGAATTGCTCGTCTGGACGATCTAGGGCGACCGATACAGCGGCCAACCATTCCTCAGAAAGCTCTTTCAAAACTTGAATTGCAGGAATGAGTTCGAAGACAGTTGCCGTCTTTGACCGCAAAACCGCTACCAAGTCAGCGAAAGAATCCCTAGTACTATCGGAGGATGATAGGGATTTTACTCCTCGGATCAGCAGTGCCCTATCAATCTCGTGGCCACAATCAATAGCAATGCTGAGCGCTTCGATCTCTTCGGACTGATCGCCAAGAGCGTCGAATGCTTGAGCTGCCAAAAATCCTACTTCCCCGTCATTAGGGTGAAGGAATAAGATATTGCGTGTTTGTTCGTGCAGTCGTTCGCGTTTCTCTACATTTCCTTGTTGCCTTGCTATATCTAGTTCGGAAGGAACTAAGCTAAGAGTGTATAGAGCTCCTTCTCGATCTGCTAAATTTCTGCCGACGATCTTAAGCCGCAGTTCATCCAGCTCTCGCGATAGTTTGGACTTTGGTCGAGCAATCGAAAAAGGGCTCTTTGAGAGAATATCAAGACTTTGATAGTGGTGAATTGTGGTTGAGAATTCTTGGCTTTTGTTCAGTTTTTCCGAGGCATCATGAAGTAGTTCCGCCAGTATTCCTTTCTCGTCGTCCAAGTCTGGAACGTTCGTGGGAGTAATGTGCAGGTCAATTTTTGAGTGCCTATTATGGTTTTCATCGCGAATGCTTTTCACAATCGGAGTGAGGCCTGTGATATTAGAATCATTTGGCAAAAACATAATACTCACGGCATCAGGTAGATGACGCGTGCAAATTCCTCCAACATCAGTGTGTCCAGTCCTGCTATCAATGAGGACGTAGTCAAATCCATGTCCTTTGTATTGTGCCCACTGCTGCTTCATGTCTTCAAAGAAGAGATAACCATCTTGCTGTTCGTACAGGGTGCTCCAGTCGATGGAATTCAAGTCTTCTGTATAGCTGTCATCAGAATGGCGTCCTGCTGGCATCACCCAAATCGGGTTATTTTTGACATCACATTCAACGATGAACTCCTCACAGTTCGGAGCGATACCAGTGTTGCGATACGACGAAACGTAGTCCACCAACCCTTGCGAGCTCTGGGCATTCTGAAAGATATCAAAACTAGGCAGGCTGGGGGCTTCTAGATCAAAGTCAACCGCGAGCACTTTTCTACCAGATTCAGCAAGCATCGCGGCAATGTTGACCAGAGCCAAGGTTCTACCGACTCCCCCTTTGTAGGAGTAGAATGTTACGACGTACATTATGCGGCCTCGAGTTGTCTACTGTGGCTTGGTCTCAGAGAAAAGCTGCGTGCTCTCTGGCGTGTTGCTTCAGAAATCTCTGTGCGGAAGACCGAGGTCCAAGACTGAGCATTTTTGACAACCAAGTCTTCCATTAGGGCCCGAAGTTGGTTGTCTAAGGCTTGCCCCTGAATCACTATGCCAGTTTCCCAGCGCTTGATTGACGCGACGCCAATTCCTGTGTGCCTCGCAAATTGAGCTTGCGACATACCCAGTTGTTCGCGCAGCCCTAATATCTCCTTGGGTGTGAGTCTTCCCAGAAAATTACAGACTGCCTCATGCTTTATTGTTTCGGCACCTTCTGCAAAGTATCCGTCATCACAAGAATCGCATTCGACCACTGGTACGCGTACATTCAAGGTTACCAGTCTATCCCCGACTCTATAGTCAAATTCATGATCTACCATGGAAATCGCAGCGCCCTCTGCGCCGCAAATCTCACAAACCTGAGTGTGTATTGCAGGTCCATTAAGTGCGTTACCCATATCAGTAGTTCCTTTTCTCACTTACGTGAAAGCTGCGCCCTATCACCTTGTTTTCTGCGATCTCCAGCTTGATGTAGATGCTTTCATTATGGTTTCCCGGAACAAGCATCACATACCCCGTTTTTCCAGGTGGCTTGTCCAGCGTCATAACTTCGACATTGACGCCGTCATCTAGGCATTGAGCAATGAACTCCCAAGCTCCCGCGTTGGTAAACGCGTCAATTGTGCCCGGTACGCAAATGGTTTCCGGTGACCATCGGTTTGGCCTCTTTCTCGTCCAAGTTTCGGTCCGTGTCCGGGTCGAGCGGCATAGTCTGGCGAGTTGCTTGCGTATTTCGTCAGGCACTGCCATTCCAAAATTCTCGTTCGCTGAGATGTTCTTTGGCATCATATGATACCGACCTTATTGGATGTCAACTGCATTCTTTGCTCTGAGTTTTAACTATTCAGAAAACACCTCTAACAAGAAAAGAGAGCACGATCACTTTATTTATGGGAGAATTGGCCTTCTTTTTCGCTTGGGAAAACATTGAGTTATCGATCGTTGCTCATTTACCTGTACTGTATTCAGCCCAATACCGGAAAGAAGGTCGTCATATGATTCCGTCACTTCCTCTTCTGAAATCTCAGGCCCATCTCCGGATAGAGAAAGCAACTCAACCAGTCTGATTTGTAGCTCCCGGACCAGCATCATGTCGTTTTGGTCGCCGTCGCGTGCTTCGCCATAGGCGTTGGCATCTAGTGGGTTTTGGCCAGGACGCCCATAGAGGCCAATGCGCTCTCCTATTCTGGCGAACTGCGCTTCAGCTTGGGTCACTGTGTTCAGAAATGCTCGTTTTTCCTTTCGATCTGTGGCGGAATGGTAGCCAGCCCACGCTTCAGCACGTACCTGCCGAAGTGAGGACACACTCTCCATCACGAAATCGCGCGGCTGCATGGATACGGCTTCTTTGCGCAAGTCTTCCAGCAGTCTCTGCTTCCACCTGTAGGCAGTGTCGACCGAAATGCCGAATGCGTCCGCAATAGCTTTGCCGGAATAGTTCTGCATCAACATCGGGTGAAGCAACTGCCTGACGATCTCCCATTGTTGCTCAGAGCGTAGGCGACCAGATTGCCGGACCATTGCGGCGGGTGATTGTGCACATTCAGTATCGGGTTGGACTTGGTCAGGCGCTGGGTTGGGCTGCACAGTCATGTTGACACCTTTCGGACTAATGGGGGGGTATTTGCGGCGTTAACGGGCATTGCAGTTCAGAATTGCACCCGGGTTCAAATGTCGATGTCCAAACGGGCGATGATCCAGCCCAATGCGAAGAACGCCGGATAGAACAACAACCAGCCCCCATAAGTCAGGTAGTGGACTAGCGACTTTTCTTGTTCGTGAATGACACAGACCATCGCGTCCACGTCACCGCCTAGCGCATCGCGGTTTCGGCTGGGTACAATGAGTTTCTGGTAAGTCACTCTTCCGATCATCAAATAGAGGATCGTGACAAGGGCAATAACGACTGAAGCAATACTCATTGGTCTGTTTTCCTATTGCGGTTGGTGTTTGGTTCGGCCTGTTTGGGATGTCTTTTGATGATGGCCAGGATGGCGTCACTCTCCCACGTACCGGGGTCTGCAAAGAGGTGTTCGTGAAGGTGACCAAACACAGGGTGGTCTATGTTCGCGTCGGCTGAGGTTCGCAGGTAATGCGAGAGTTCTGGCCCGTCTGAGCGTGCAGCAGGAAAACCCGCGCGCCAGTCACGCAGGACACGCCATATGCTCGCCGGAGGCGCGTCTAAGAGCGGGCTGGCGGGTGTTATTTGGGTCGGGTCAGCAGCAGCGTGTTCATAGGCCTCTAGAAGCGCGTGTAGCCGCTCCATATCCATCTGCTCTGCGATGCCAAGGCGTTCTTCCAGCCGGGAAAGTGCGTCTTCAGCAATGCCAATGTCTTCCCGGTTAGGGTCGAACCGATAGCCGAGGAAATCCAAAGGAGTGGCGTCGGCATATTCGGGTTCACACATCGCAAGCGGACCAGCAGGGCACCGTTCAAGATGAGCGGCCAAGGTATCTGCCATCGCCCGAGTTCCGGCAGGTGTACGCGCCGCAATGACGATGTTGTCAAAGCAGATCATAACCTTTGCGTCTGCGCTATCCGACAATCCGACAAGCAGATGCGCGAGAACAACACCGGAGGCCGGGGAGCCTTGCATAAGGCCCTTTGGCCCGCTTACATTGTGATCAGTCTCATATATACTCCCAGAAGAACCAAAATCCTGTTTAGCCTGCGAAGCATTGTCGGGATGGTGGGTCACTGAAAAGCATAGGCTTCTAGTATCAAGTGCTCGGCGGGTCACCTCCTGTGGCAATGGTAGGGAATACAGGGCATCCGGGTTGATGCTCTGATAGCAGTCAATCACGTCAGTCTTGGCTAGGTGGACGTACCCGGATTTCTGAAGCTGTTTGAGTTGTATGGCGAGGTCATCGCGGCTTGCGCCGGGGATGCCGAACAGCGTGCCGTTGGGCGCGGTCTGTTGGCTGATTACTTCCCGGATCATATAATGAGCGGCCTTCAATGCTGGCGGCAATATGCAGATAGGACGCGAAGACCCGTCGGGTTTGGTCTTCGGATACCATCTGATGGACGGATAGTCGGTCGCCCAAGCGTCCACCTGCCTGCTTAGCTTTCGGACGTCATCCGGGTAAGTATCCCCGCCCAACGCCTTGTATGCAGAGACAAGCTTAACATGAGGTGACCGGAGGAAATTACGGATAACCGGTGTAAGGCGTTTCCCGGACGCAGTGGCGGAACGGATTGCATTGGCCCGTTCGTGGTAGACGTCATAGGCTCGCCCAATTTCTCGGGACCATGCCCGGTCGATGTCCGAATTTGAACCCGGGTGCATGTTTGCCACGCGCTGGGCGATGCGTATTTCACAGGTTTCAGACATGGTAGTTTGCACCCGGGTTCAATTTTGCTTCTATGGGAAAATGAATGTCGCTATCAGCGGGCGTTTTCACGCATCTCTGAAAGCTTGTTCAGATTGCGCAAAAATTCTTTGCCGAAGAAGCGGGCGTTTATGAGGATGTCCCCCAATTCAATCAGTGATGGGTTGGGAGCCGGTGTGTTTGGGTCATCAGCGTCTGCCTGTAATTGCAGCAGGAGATTGCTGATAATGCCGATGAACTTGGCGACATCCTCCTGCAGTTGGTCATTTTTCTGATCAATCAGGTTGGCAACTGGGGGCGAAGTGGCAGTCATGTGGTCTATTCCGTGTTTTAGTTGGATTGGCCTGACAGGTAGGGATTGGTTTGAACCCGGGTTCAATCTGCGGGTTCAAACGTGAATTGGCAGACCTGTTTCAACTCTGTTTCGCCGGTGCTGAAAGTCGTCTGAACGGGAAAAACTGCGTGTTTTTCGAGTTGGATTTTGAGGCCTTCTGAGACCCGGACGGCGGTTCCGTGATTGAACACGATAAACTTCTCCTGCGCTCCGCTTGGAACGCGGAGGCGATATTGCCGTCCCCGCACCAAGGTTGCCAAGTATTCATTTGGTTGCATCGTCTTACTCCTTAACGGCTATTTGCGCTTCCAAATGCGCGGGTGACATTGCTGGCGCTGTTTTGCGGCGCGGACTTGTCGCCCAGTGAGATACCAAGACGATTTTCGATGTCCTTCCGACGTTCACTGCGCTGATCTTTTTGGGCATTTTTCTTTTCCCGCCCAGCGCGATCATGGCTGACACCGAACGCTGCTGCTGCGTTTCGTTGGGCAGTAATCTCGGTTGTTTCAGGTTTGGGCTTTTCCGGGTTGTCACTTGCGCGAGTTGCCAATCCCCAATTGTATTTTAGGGAATTGAACCCGGGTGCATCGGTTTTTTTCGATGACATGACTATCTCCAATACTGTTGGTTGAACTTGGGTTAGCCGCGAGCGTCCGCGAACGCTTGCATTGCGGCTTCCACCTCATCGACGATCCAGTAGGACCGGCGACCAATCTTTACGGGCGGCGGAAAAACCCCCTTCTTTATCATCCGGTAAATGTTGGGGCCGCTAAGGGGGTACGTTTCGGTCAATTGCCGAAGGGTGTTGTATTTGTGTTTTGGGGACATGCTGAACGCTTCCGTTTTGGTCTGTCTGCGTTCAGTGGTATCTGGTTGATAAATGTTTTAAAACAATTAGTTACAATTCACTTGTACTAGTGAATTTGCTATTTCCTCTCTCTTTCATATTCGTTGAGCCAATTTGAAATGGTTCCGTCTTTGGGATCAAATCCATGTTTATTCAAAGTATCTCGGATGATCCCTGCTTGTGCCTTGCGGAGTTTTTTCTCGAAAAAGTCAGTGCGTCCGATTTCTTCAATTTTTGCCACCGCGATTTGACGCCACTTGTCGGCATTTTCTTTCTTTTTCTGGTTGTGCTCCGCTCTTGCTTTACTCAATTCACTTTTGGGGTGATTGTTCCGTTGCACGGTTTGCCTAATCGCATTGAAATGCTGTTTCCGAAACTCGATTTCTTGGTAGTCTCGGCCAGCGGAAAACGCACAGTCTAGTGCATGTTCCACTGCGCTTCGGTGTTCTGTCGGGATGCTCTCGATAGCCTTATAGGCGTCAGTAAGTTGGTCTGAAATTGAGGCCAAAATTAGAGGTCTGGAGTAGGCTCCGCCCTCGGGATCACCATCAAGATTTGCTTCATCATAAACTTCTTCTATCAGAACTGTCTTACGAGGTAGCTCTTCAACTAAAGCTGCAATACGGTGGCCAACTTCTTTTGGGTCGAAATCGCTAAAGTTCTGTGTCAGGTCAAAGGCTAGTCTTGGTTCTTCGTGCAATGGATCGACATCGTTCTCCTCGGTCCACTTCTCGTCCTTGATAAAAATAGTCCGTTCAATGCGTTTATCGTTCATTTTGCCACCAACTTTAGAACGTCTGCACTCTGTCCGGTCAAAAGCTGTGCCCAGCGCTCCATGAGAACACGACGTTGTTCAAGGAAGTCTGTTCTGCGGTAGGTGCGTTCCACCTTGCTGCCGGTCTCGTGGGCAAGCGCCATTTCAGCGACTTCGCGGGGCGTGTCTGTAGCCTCTGCGCACCATGTCCGGAAGCTGGACCGGAACCCGTGGGGCCGTGCCTCTAGTTCCTTGCGCTCCATCAGGCGGGACATGGTGGCGTCTGAGATTACGCCCTTTTTGACATTTGGAAACAGGTAGCCGTCCCTTTCGAACGCTGCGGCTTGTTCAATGATGCGCTGGGCCTCACTGGACAGGGGTACATGAAATTCTTTGCCGGTCTTCATCTTATCTGCCGGTATTATCCAAGTGCCGTCGTGCAGTTCGTCCAGATGAATGAACCGTAGCGGCTTGGACCGTACCGCAGTGAGGATTAGCAACCGAAATGCGAGATGTGTGACCGATCCGTCATCAAGGCTTTCATAGAATGCAGGAACTTCTCCCCATGGCATCGACGGTATGTGCTTGCGCACTTGTCGGGATTTGCCAAGCAGGGCTTTCGCCTTCATCGTAGCTTGCAGGTCCACATCAAGCCCCATGGCTGCACCGTGCCGGAAAACGATGCCCAAACGGTCCATCGCCTTCTTCGCGGTCTCACCTTTGGAATGCCAGATAGGGGCGAGGGTGTTTTTTATGTCCTGTTGATCAATCTCTTCAATCGGCACATTGCCAAGTTTGGGGAGGACGTGAAGCTGAAGCGGTGAGAACCAGCGTCCAGCCTTGCCGTCGCCCTTTAACTCAGCCTGACGCGCCGCAAAGGCCTCCTTCGCGACTACTGTTAGTGTGTGATCAGCTTTAGCAGCTTCCCGGCGTATCCGTTCCCGTTCTTTGATCGGGTCTTTTCCCTGACGGGCGACGGCCCGCCATTTCTCAGCCTCTTCGCGGGCTTCTTTCAGGGAGACGGCAGACAAGGCACCCAAGCCCATCTCTCTGCGACGCCCATGAACATGAACCCGAAGGAACCACTTGCCGCCATCTCCATCTTTTTTGTGCAGCCACAGGCCTCCGCCGTCCGAGTATTTGCCGGGTTGCGCATTCTTTACCTGCAATGATGATAGCTTGTTGAGTGCTGGCATTGGTCCACCCTATGGTCCACCTTTTTCTTTGAGGCACAGTGAACCACTCTGACGCGGATGGAAACCATATTTTTATGTTTTGCAGCGCTTTAGCTGCATTCTTGAGACAGCCTGAAACGGTCGGAAATGTACGTGTTCAAGTCTTCAATGCATCTCGACCGCACCAACATCCTGAGATCTTTACCCGAAATTGTCAGGTGAGACGGGCGCCCTGTTGGTTGAAGCGATAGGTTCGATCATGGGCGTAGCCGAAATGGACGGATTCACCAGCGTTGACCTGATGCTGGCCGAACAGGCGCGCGGTTATCTGGTGGTCTTGCATCATCGCGATCACGTTTGTGTCTCCACCCAGATGCTCAACATGGGTCACGTTTGCGGTCAGGGGGCCTTCGTCGGATAAGTACAAGTCCTCTGGGCGGATGCCCAATGTTGTGTCCGCGCTGTCGCCGATTACGCTGGCGGGGAAGAAATTCATCGACGGAGCGCCAAGGAAACCCGCGACGAACTGGTTGGCGGGGTTATTATATAGCTCCATCGGGCTGCCAACCTGTTCAACGCGCCCGTCGCGCAGGACGACGATCTTGTCGGCGAGTGTCATCGCCTCGGTCTGGTCGTGGGTGACGTAGATCATCGATGCATCGAGCTGCTGATGCAGGTTGGCGATTTCCAGTCGCGTATTCATACGCAGGGCGGCGTCCAGATTGGATAAAGGTTCGTCAAACAGAAACAGTTTGGGTTCACGCACGATGGCACGCCCGATGGCGACACGTTGGCGCTGGCCGCCTGACAGTTCTGAGGGGTAACGGTCGATATAGGGCTCAAGGTTCAGCATCTTGCTGGCCTTGGCGACGCGTTCTTCGATGACCTGCTTGCTCTGGCCTTCCTGTTTCAGTGCCAGCGACATGTTCTTGCGCACATTCAGGTGGGGATAGAGTGCATAGCTTTGGAACACCATCGCGATGCCGCGTTTCGAGGGGGGCGTAAGGTTCATCACCTCTCCGCCAATGCGCACTTCGCCCGAGGTCACGTCCTCCAGCCCCGCGATCACGCGTAGCAGGGTGGACTTGCCGCAACCCGAGGGGCCGACGAAAACGACGAACTCGCCATCTTCCACTTCGATGTTGATATCCTTAAGGACTTCGACTGTTCCGAAGGACTTGTTCACGTTTGTCAGCGTCAGGGCGGTCATGTGCGTGCCTCTTTCAGCGAAATGGGTTGGCCAGTGCGGATGCTTTCATCGGCAGCTAGACAGATGGCCAGCGATTGCACGGCGTCGTTCATATGGCGGGTCAGGTCGATGTCTTCAGTGATCGCACGCAACATATAGGCTTGCTCGGCGTCACAGAGTTCCTGATGGCCGGGTTCATCGGGCATGTCGATTGTCTGATCGCCTTCAGGGCGGTGAACCAGAAGGCCGCCGACCTTGGTGTGTCCGTCGATATCGGCGGATGCGCCCTTGTTTCCATCGGTGATCGAGACCGAGCCGTTGGGCGACACGATGTCTTTCACGAAGAACGCAGTTTCGGACATCATCGGGCCCCAACCAGCCTCATACCAGCCGACCGAGCCGTCCTCGAAGACCACCTGAAACTGGCCGTAGTTGTACATGTCTTCGGCGATCTCATCGCTTAGGCGCAGGCCCATGCCGTGGACTCGCACGGGGTCGGAGTCAGTGATCTGACACATCACGTCGACATAATGCACACCGCAATCGACGATGGGCGAGGTGGTCTGCATCAGAGCTTTGTGTGTTTCCCACTCGGCCCCGCTGCTTTGTTGGTTGAGATTCAGTCGGAAGACGTAAGGCCCGCCAAGGTCGCGCGCCTCGGCGATCAGGCGCATCCACGAAGGATGGTGGCGCAGGATGTAACCGATCACCAGTTTGCGGTCGGTTTCAATGGCCTTTTCGACAACGCGCTTGGCATCTGCCACAGTGGTCGCTAGCGGCTTTTCGACAAATACATGCGCCCCGGCCTCCATCGCCGCGCAGGCGAAATCGGCGTGGCTGTCGGAGTAGGTCGCCACGACCACCAGATCGGGCTTGGTCTCTGCCAGAGCGGTGTGAAAATCCGAATAGGCCGGATAGATCGACAGATCTGGATGATCCACGCGACCGGATCGGTTCACCAACCCAACAATCTGCGCGTCCGGGTGATGATGGTGGGCCAAAGCGTGGCTCAGCCCCATATTGCCGAGGCCAGCGATCAGAACTTTGGTCATTTGACTGCTCCTGAAGTAATGCCGCGGATCAGCTGGCGCGAGAAGATGACGTAGAGCACTAGTACCGGCAGGATTGCCATGCTGAGTGCCGACAGAACCGCGTTCCAGTCAGTGACGAACTGTCCGATGAAGACCTGGCTGCCCAGTGTCAGGGTTTTAGTCTCCTCAGCGGGCGCGAGGATCAGCGGGAACCAGAGGTCGTTCCAGATGGGGATCATGTTGAAAACGGCGACCGTTGCCATGGCGGGGCGGACCAGCGGCAGAACCAACCGGAAGAAGATGGTGTATTCGGACAGCCCATCGACGCGGCCTGCGTTCTTCAGGTCGTCTGAGACCTGTCGCATGAATTCGGACAGTATGAACACGGCTAGCGGCAGCCCTTGTGCAGTATAGACAAGGATCAGCGCCCAGAGGGTGTTCACCAACCCGGTGGCAACCATCATCTCAAGTATCGCAACAGTGCCGATGCGGATCGGGATCATGATCCCAAGGGCCAGATAGAGGCCCATCAGGGTGTTGCCTTTGAACTTGTACTCGCTCAGGGCAAAGGCAGCCATGGCGCCAAATAGCAGAACGAAGGCCAGCGACACCACGGTCACGATCAGCGAGTTCTGGAAATAAAGGAAGAAATCCCCTTGTTTCATCACCGTCTGGTAACCGATCAGCGAGAAGCTTTCGGCATCGGGCAGGGCGAGTGGCTCGCGGAAAATCGAGCGTCGGGTTTTGAAGCTGTTGATGATGATCACGAAGACCGGGAAGAGGGCAATCAACGTGTAGAGGATCAGCGCCCCGTGCATGGCGGCCGTGTTCAGCGGGTTATGGCGTGCTTTGTTCATGCGTTCACCCTCACAGCTGATACCGGCGCATCCGGGTCTGGATGCCGAAGAGGTAGATGCAGACACCCACAAGGATGATCGCGAACATGGCGCCAGCGATGGCGGAGCCCATATGCGGGTCGCCCAGTTGCAGTTGGAAGCCAAAGAAGGTGCGGTACATGAAGGTGCCTAGGATATCGGTTGAGAAATCCGGCCCTGCCAGCGCACCTTGCGAGACGTAGATCAGGTCGAACGCGTTGAAATTGCCGACGAATGTCAGGATCGAGATGATGCCAATCGAGGGAATGATCAACGGCAGCTTGATCTTCCAGAACGCCGAAGCGCCAGTGATGCCGTCTATTTCTCCAGCTTCAAGGATCTCTTCGGGGATCGACAGCAGGGCGGCGTAGATCAACATCATCGGGATGCCGACGAATTGCCAGACCGAGACAAGTGCCAGTGTCGTCAGCGCGTATTCTTCCTTGCCCAGCCATGGTGCAAACAGCGACTTCAGACCAATGGCGTCCAGCATTGAAGGTGCGATGCCCCAAAGCGGGGACAATATCAGCTTCCACGCGAAACCGACGATCACAAAGCTCAGAATGGTCGGAATGAAGATCGCGGACCGATAGAGCGCGGCAAACCGCAAGCGTGGATGCGACAGAAGCGCGGCCAAAGCGATGCCGATGGGGTTCTGAACCAGCATGTGGATCAGGAAGAACCAGAAGTTGTTGCCCAAAGCGTTCCAGAACTGCTCGGACCAGATCGGATCGAAGAACAGGGTGCGGAAATTCTGCAAGCCCACGTAGATACGTGTCTGATCAACCTCGGAGAACAGTGCGAGGCGCAGTGTGTTGAACAAGGGGAAGATCATCACTGCCGTGTAGACCAGCACCGCAGGGGCGAGGAAAACGGCAATGTGCCAGCGTATGCGGCGGGTCTGCATGGGAATCTCCGGGGGAAAGGTCCGGACGCGACGCGGTAGCCGCGTCCGGTGTGAGTGGCCTAGTTGTTACTGATGCGGTGCGTACCAGCTGGCCAGACCGTCTTGCAGTTGCTGACCCAGCGCTTCGGGTGTCTCGGCACCCTTGATGGCTGCAACGGATGCACCCCAAGTCTCGTTTTCTAGGTTCGGTGTGCCGCGCGACAGGATTTGGTAGGTCGAGCGGATTGTGCTTTCGCACTCATCCCGCCAACCGACGATTTCCTTAGCCAGTGGGTCTTCCAACTCGACCGGAGTGCTGGACAGCGGGAAGAAGCCGGGTAGGGCGTTACCGAAGATGCTGGCGAACTCCGGGCTTGCGACCCAAGCCAGGAAGGTGCGCGCAGCTTCCTGGTTCTCGCTCGCCGCGTTCATGCCGATGCCGATATCGGTGTGGTCCGAAATATAGCAGGTGTCGCCCGCGTTCTGGACCGGTGGCTTAAAGGCGCCCATTTCGAAATCGGCCTGCGTGTTGAAGCCCGAGATTTCCCAGCTGCCTGCTGGATAGACCGCTGCACGACCCAGCGTGAACAGGTTCTGGCTGTCGGGATAGGTTTGCGCTTCATACCCGTCGCCGAGATAGTCGGCCCACTTGGCCAGTGTCGCATACGGGGCGACCCACTGGGGGTCGGTCAGCTTCTGCTCGCCTTTGATCAGCGCCTGACGACCTTCTTCACCCTTCCAGTAGTTCGGGCCGATGTTGTTATAGCCCATCGTTGCGGCTTCCCACTGGTCATTGGTGCCCATCGCCATCGGGATATAGGTACCGTCTTCCTTGATCTTATCGAGGGCGGCAAAGAACTCAGCTTCGGTAGTTGGAACTTCGATGCCCAACTCATTGAACGCATCTTTGTTGTAGATGAAGCCGTGAATCACTGACGCCATCGGGACGCAGAAACTGGCTGAACCGTCATCGGTTTGCCACGCAGATTTGGCCACGTCCGAGAAGTTTCCCATGGCCTCAAGATCAGACAGATCGGTCAGGTGCCCCGACTCGTATAGCGCAAGCGAGGCATCAAACGGACGGCAGGTAATCAGATCGCCAGCCGATCCGGCCTCGAGCTTTGAGTTTAAGACAGCGTTGTATTCTGCCGGTGCAGAGGGCGAGAATATTACTTTGATGCCGGGATTCTCGGCCTCGAACGCCGGAATGATCTTTTCCTGCCACAACGCCAGATCGTCGTTTCGCCAACTTTCGATGGTCAAAGTGGCCTCTTGCGCATAGGCGCTTGTGACCAGCGCCGTGCTCATCATGGCAAGGCTCAGAACTTTGCGTGTCATTTGATATCTCCCAGGTTGATGGTTTCTTGGTTTTGTTTCATCCGCTCCAGCGCAGGGCGGAGGTGATCGTCGGTGTTGCTTAGCATTGCTTGCGCCGCGTCCAGGGACCCTGCGCCTACAGCCAAAAGGGCCGCGCATTTGAGGTTGCCCTCTGCCGCAGTCAACGCCTTTGTAGCCTGCGCGGAGGAAACACCGGTCAACTGACAGACGATCCCGTTGGCTCGGGCACGTAGCTTGTCATTGTCAGCGCGCAAATTGATCATCATGCCGTCCTGAATATGCCCCAGCTCCATCGCCATCAGCGTCGAAAGCATGTTCAGTGCGATTTTCTGCGCTGTACCAGCGCCCATGCGGGTAGAGCCCGAGATCAGTTCAGGTGGTGTCGAAAGCAGGATCGGATGGTCAGAAAGCTGCAACAGTTCGGTGCCCCCGTTATTGGCAATGCCGATAACTGTGGCACCTCTGTCCCGCGCGATCCGCGCTGCTGCGGTTGTGTACGGTGTGGTTCCGCTGGCCGAGACGGTGATCAAGGTGTCTTTGGCAGAAAGATCGGCCAGGTCTCGGGCAAGGCTGTCGGTGGCATCTTCGACATCTCCCGGCATCTCTACCCCTGAGGGCAATCCACCTGCCATGTGGATGCGAATCTGGCGGGCTGGTATCGAAAAAGTTCCCCCCAGTTCCAGCGCATCCGAGGCGGCCATCAATCCGGAAGAGCCTGCCGCCAAATAGCGCAAAACCCCGCCCGATCGGATGGATTGCGCCATAGCTTTTGCGCCTGCGCAGAGGGTGGGCAGCGAGGAAAGCGGGGCAGCGGCAGCGTCGGCTTGCGAGCGGGCCAGCAGCTCGGCCACTTCAGTCAGCGGTCGGGCGTCAAGTCCGATCGCGTCTTGATGTAGCTGTTCGGTAACTGGCTTGGTCACGTGATTCTCCCCCGAGATTTTGAATATCATACCTTTTAGATACCATTAGTCTACCATTTTATTTTTACGCCCACTATTTTCAAGATTTAGGCGACTATTACTGCATTATTGCGTAATTTGGTCTTCAAAATTAGAAATAGGTATTATAAAGGTATCTCCATGAGTCGCCCTTCTGATACCATTGTGCTGGCCGCTGATGGCGGTGGAACACGCTGCCGTCTTGCTGTTTCAGACGGCTCTGCGGTTCAGTGTGTCGAGGTTGGTGCGGCAAATGTATCAACCGATTTTGACGCAGCCTGCGCTGAGTTGATGCACGGAATTGCTGCTTTGGCCCGACGTGCCGGACTAGAGGCAACTCAAATCGCTCGTGCGCCAGCCTACTTGGGGCTGGCCGGTATCACGGGGCGCGCGCTGGCTGATCGGCTGGCAGAAAAGCTGCCATTTGACCATGTTCTGATTGAAGATGACAGGCCCGCCGCATTACGTGGTGCGTTGGGCTCGAAAGACGGTTTCGTAGCGCATTGCGGAACGGGTTCTTTTCTGGCGGTCCAGAATGGGGATCGCAGGTCATTTGCCGGGGGCTGGGGACCTGTTCTCGGGGATCAGGCCTCGGCGCAATGGGTTGGGCGGCGGGCTTTGGCCTGTACGCTTGACTTTGTGGACGCTCTGAAGCCTGCGTCTGAATTGGCGGACAGCCTGTTGTCGCGTTTTGATGGCGCTGCTGGGATTGTCAGGACCGCCTCCAAGATGTCGCCTACCGAGTTCGGAGCGCTGGCGCCTGTTGTCACGCAACACGCAAAGCAAGGAGATGCGCTTGCGCTGTCGATCATGGAGGATAGTGCACAATATCTGACAGATCAGATGTTGGCGATGGGCTGGATGCCCGGCCTTTCGATCTGCCTGACCGGCGGCATCGGCCCGCAATACGCGGAATTTCTTCCCGCACAGATGCAACAGGAATTGGCCGACCCGCTGGGCGATCCGTTGACCGGTGCCATCGCGTTGGCCCACGCCTTTCAAAAGGAGACCCGACATGAGCGTTGCTGACTTCTTGCGGCCCGAGGGTTGGCTGGGTCAGACTGCCGGTCCGCGTTACGTGCAGTTGCGGCAGCGGCTGGAGCAGGGGATCGAAGAGGGTATTCTGGCCCCGAACAGTTCACTCCCGCCCGAGCGCGAGATTGCCGAACTGACGGACCTGTCGCGGGTGACGGTCCGCAAGGCGATTCAGGAACTTGTGCGCAAAGGCGCGATTGAACAGCGGCAAGGCTCGGGATCATTCGTGCGTCAAGCGGTTGCACGGGTTGAGCAGTCGCTGTCGCACCTGACCTCGTTCACCGAAGACATGGAGAGGCGCGGTTTTGAAACGACTTCAACCTGGTTGGAGCGCGGAATATTCCTGCCGTCACCTGATGAGATGCTGGCGCTGGGCCTATCGGCGAGTGATCAGGTCGCCCGCATTCATCGTCTGCGCGCGGCTGGCGGGCGACCGATGGCGCTGGAACGCGCGGCGTTGCCGCTGGATATATTGCCCAACCCGACTGAGGTTACCGGATCTCTCTATGCCTTTCTCGAACACTCAGGCAATCGTCCGGTGCGCGCGATCCAGAAAATCTCAGCCATCAATCTCGAAGCGACCGAGGCCGGTTTGCTGGACGTTGCCGAAGGTACGGCAGGGCTGCGCATTCAGCGGACCTCATACCTAGAAAGCGGGCGCGTTGCTGAACTTACCCGATCCATCTATCACGGCGATGCCTACGATTTCGTGGCAGAGCTGCGTCTGTCAACCTGAAAGGCAGGGCACATGTCCAGCGAAACAACTCAAATGCGGCGGGAAATCAATGAGATACCTTTTGCCGTTGATCGGCTTCTCACTGATGGTGCCACGGCGATTACAAAGACCGCAAGCGCGATCCGCGCGCACGATCCCGGCTTCCTGATTTCGGTTGCGCGAGGTTCGTCGGACCATGCCTGCAGCTATCTGAAATACGCTTCAGAACTGCTGCTGGGCCTGCCCATGGCCTCGGTTGGGCCGAGCGTGAAATCGATCTACGGGGTCGATATGCGATGCCCCGGGGCGCTGTGTATTTCGGTATCCCAATCGGGTCAAAGCCCCGACATCGTACAGCTGACGAAGTCCCTGACAGAAGGCGGCGCGTATTCGGTGGCGATCACGAACGATACCACGTCTGCACTGGCCCAGAACGCCACCTCGGCTCTGCCCATCCTTGCAGGCCCCGAGCTTAGCGTGGCTGCCACCAAGACTTTCGTCACCTCTCTGGTCGCCGGGCTTTGGTTGCTGGCCGAGGTAAAGGGTGATGACACTTTGCTGGCTGCAATTCACAAATTGCCGGAAGATTTATCGCGGGCGATCACCTGCGATTGGAGTGCGGTGGTCGAGGCAGTCGATGGCCAATCCCTGTTCACTTTGGGACGTGGGATGTCCTGGGCAATTTCGAATGAGGCGGCGCTGAAATTCAAGGAAACCTGCCAGATTCATGCGGAAAGCTATTCCTCGGCCGAAGTTCTGCATGGCCCGGTTTCGATCGTGGATCAGGGCTTTCCGGTGATTGCGTTCTCGTCCGGAGACGCGGCTGAGGCCAACATCGCCGAAGTCGCCGATGCGCTCGCAGCTAAGGGCGCAAAAGTCTTCGCAACGACCAATCAGGTGTCTGATGCCGTGAGGCTACCACATGTCCGCACCACGCACTGGATGACAGATCCGGTAGCCTCGATCGCTTCGTTCTACGGTATGGTCGAAACTGTGGCCACGCGCCGGGGCATCAATCCCGATGCACCGCGTCACCTCCGGAAAGTGACGGAGACGGTATGACCGATGCGACGATCACCTTCACGGGCGGGCCTATCTTTGATGGTAAAACCCTGAAGGACGGCCACGCCGCCCGTTTCGTCGGCGGGCTGCTCGACAGTATTTTGCCCGAAGCCGAGTTGCCTTCGGATGAGATGGTTCAGGATCTGTCGGGCGATATTTTAAGCCCCGGCTTTGTAGATTTGCAGGTGAATGGCGGCGGAGGCGTCATGTTCAACGACGATCCATCGGTCGAGACATTACAGCGTATTGCGGCGGCTCATCGCAAGCTTGGCGCGACGTCGATCCTTCCGACGCTGATCACGGACACGCCCGAAAAGACAACGGCTGCCATTTCTGCTGCTTCTCAGGCAATTCAGCGCGGAGTTCAGGGGATTGTCGGCTTGCATCTTGAGGGGCCGCATCTCTCGGTGCGACGCAAGGGCGCGCATGACGGCGGGCTGATCCGCCGGATGCAGGACGCTGATCTTGCACAGCTGATAGAAGCGGCAGGGGCGTTGCCTGCATTGATGGTCACGCTTGCGCCTGAAAGTGTCACGATTGCTCAGGTCGAAACGCTCAGCAAGGCGGGGGTCATCGTGTCGTTGGGGCACAGTGATGCCGAGTTTCAAACCTGCGTGGCTTACGCACAGGCGGGCGCGCACTGCGCCACCCATTTGTTTAACGCGATGAGTCAGTTGGGCAACCGCGAACCGGGGCTGGTTGGCGCAGTCTTGTCCAGCGGTGCGATGTCTGCCGGGTTGATAGCGGATGCAGTCCATGTTCACCCGCAGACGATGCGCGCCGCCTTTGCAGCTAAACAGGGGCCGGGGCATCTGTTTCTGGTGAGCGACGCGATGGCCGTTGCCGGAACGGATCTGCAGGAATTCAAGCTGGAAGGGCGTGTCATCCAACGTGAAAACAGCAGGCTGACCTTACCGGATGGAACCCTGGCCGGGGCCGATCTGAACCTGACCACCGCGCTGCGCGTGTTGACAACGGATGTCGGCGTTTCACTGACGGACGCCTTGGCAGCGGCCACACGCATTCCGGCGGATATCATTTCCCAGCGCTCAATCGCGCGCCTGAACTTGATCTCGCAGGCCATTCGCATTTCTCCGGACTTGTCGCAGGCCCGTCCGGCGGTTGCTTAACCTCGCGTTGCAACAAATTGCGAAACACCGCGTTTTTCGCATCTCGCCTCAACTGTAGCGGTTGTGTAAGACCTTAGGCGAACGTGGTTTGGGAATGTCTGTATGTATCAGATAATTGGAATAATTGGCAGGGCATTGACCACCCGGATCGCGCAATGATCCAAACGCGTGGCGTTTTCATTGGTCAGCGTACGGATTGTTTGGGCGCGCGCCTGCTGATGATCCTGACCTGTTTCCGTCTGGCCGAAGACTTTGGGACAGACTACCGGGTGAACTGGTTCCCGCAAGGCGCCGATGCGCCGGAGTTGGATCATCCCGAGGAGTTATTCACCAAAGACTGGATGGATGCGCATTTCCTTGATCAGGCAGAGTTCGACACGATAAGCGCGACCGCTCTGCCAATTTGGGCCTTCCAACACGATCCATCGCCCGAGCGGCTGATCGACCATTTGGCGTCTGGCCGTTCGGTTCTGGTCGAAGAAGCGAGCGAGATATTGGTCTTCCCGTGGGAAGATATCGAAACCATCCGTCCCCGCTATCGCGATTTCATACATAGCGTTGGATTTGTGGATGAGGTTCGTCAGATCATGGATCGCGCGGATCGGAAGCTCTCGGGGCAGGGGGTTTCGGCTTACCACATTCGGCGCGGAGAAATCCTGAACGGATTACCATGGAAGCATTCGATCTGGCCCGCCAAGATCGAACCTGACGAGTTTTACGAGGCCCATCTGGAGAAATCCAAAGGCCAGACGGTGATCATGTTTTCGGATCAGCCAGAGGTGATAGACCGTTTCAAGCAACGGTTTCCGGAGCTCATGCAGATGTCGGATATCGCTGATCTGTCGGCTCTGACCCGGGCGCAGCGGGACTTTCTTGAGCTTTTTGCGATGTCACGGGCGGATCAGGTGATCGCGCCACACATATCTGGCTTTTCGATGGCTGCAGCCCGGATTTCGGGGCAGCAGCGTAAAGTGTTCCGCGATGTATTGTCCAAGGATGAGATGCAGGCGGCCAATGCGCGGTTCATCGAACGGGTTGCGAAGGGGCCATCGGCCTTTCTGAATCCCTCAGAGGCGGCGCATATCTATTCAAAGGCGGTGCAATATCTGTCAGCGCAGGATCGCTGCGAAGAGGCGTATGATAATGCGAAACCTATTCTGGACGCCGGGGCCGACAACGCCTTTATGCCACTTCTGCAATCCCTGAACTGTTTTTACCTGTCGAAGTGGCAGGAAAGCGAGGCACTTGCCAAAGAGGGATTGCAGAACCCGCGTCTCTGGCCCGAAGACTATTCTGTTTTGTGCGCCTTGCGTGGCGCTGTTCTCGGCATGCAAGGCAAGCGTGATGCGGCGACACACCATTTTGCAAAAGCGTTCTGGTCCAAGTCGTTACGACCGGATATTGTGGTTCTGGGGTCCAGAATGCTCTACCGTGCTCAACTCGCGCTTAGGCTGATGCCGCCTGTGGACTGGTCATTGCAAAAGGTCGTTCGGCAACGCCGGTTTGCACCGTTCAATAACCTGTATCTGGTTCAGCGTATGGTTGTCGTCAGGCGTCCTTGCAACTTCGATTTCATACTCTTGGATTGGGCCGAGTTGGCGCTGGATCAACGCGCAAGTCGTATCTTTGATCACCAACAAAGATTGGAAGCGCTTTCTACCTCACTCGATGAGATTCACGACGTACCAGCAGACGACCCGCGATTGTTGGGCGCGAGGGTGATACTACAGAGGCATCTGGGGGAATTGTCGGGGGCCCACGCCATTGATAAAACCCGCCAGATCGTAGCTGAAGTGCCGGAAAGTGCCTTGTACCAAAAGCGGCTGTCCGAACTTTTCGAAGCAGAAGGCGATACCGTAGCTGCCCATCGAGCGATGTCAGAGGCGCTGGCTTGTGACCCGGAAAGCCCGTTTCTCATGTTCGCCATGGGTCGCTTGCTTGAGCGGACGGGCAAGATCGGGCAGGGCGAGAAGCTTATTCTGAAAGCTGCCGATCTTGATGACGTGACCGTCGTTATTCAGGGCATGGCGGGCCAGATACACATGCGGCGCGGGAACAAGAACAAGGCAAGCCCCTATCTTGAGAAAGCGCGCGACCTGTATCCGCCCCACAAGCGGTTTACCAATCAACTGAATCGACTTTCGGGTCAGGCGTAAACTAGTTCAGCGTAACCTCTTGGCGCAGTTTTCCGGTCGTCCTGTCGAAGATCAGAATGCGATTATCGTCGGTCACGATCGCATACCAGTTGTTGCCTATAGTCACGGCCTGGGCCTTTGCACCATCCGGCAGGTCTATCTGATCCGGCAGAGTCGGAGTTCGGTCCGATAGGCGGATGACAATCAAGGCGAATGTCACTAGAACCCCGCCAATCATTACCGCGGTCAACAGCATGACCATGCGCCGCAGCAGTCGAAGCTGCGGTGTTTCCTGCGGTTCCTGAGGTTCGGAAGGGACAGTCATGGGCACCCGCCTGATAGAGTTTCATATCGCGGCCGCTCCGCCGCCCCGCCTTGATAAGGCGCTTGCGCGGGATGTGCCAGCGGAAGAGAACCTGTCGCGCACCCGGCTGGCCCGACTGATCAATGAGGGTGCCGTCACCGTTGATGGCGTCGCCGTAGAAGACCCCAAAGCTAAGATAACCGAAGGCGCGCAGATTGGGATCACCGTGGCCGAAGCCGAAGGTAGTCATATCGGCGCTGAGGATATCCCACTTGAAGTCGTCTATGAGGACGACGATCTGATCGTGATCAACAAACCAGCAGGGATGGTCGTGCATCCGGCGCCGGGCTCGCCGAACGGTACGCTAGTCAATGCGCTGCTGCATCATTGCGGGGATGATCTCTCGGGTGTTGGGGGCGTCAAGCGCCCGGGCATCGTGCACCGGATCGACAAGGAAACCAGCGGGTTGCTGGTTGTGGCGAAATCGGATGCGGCGCATCACGGGCTGGCTGCCCAGTTCGAGGCGCATAGCGTCGAGCGCTACTATCGCGCGATCTGCTATGGTGTGCCGGATGCCAATGACCCTCGGTTGCGTGGGATCAAGGGTGTTAGCTTTGAGCCGGGCAACATCATGCGTCTGACGACACAGCTGGCACGGCACAAGACCGATCGACAAAAGCAGGCTGTGTTGTTTCACGGTGGGCGCCATGCGGTAACGCGCGCACGGATTGTCGAGGTTTTTGGAACGCCGGGCAGCCTCTCTCTGATCGAATGCTGGCTTGAGACGGGCCGAACGCATCAAATCCGTGTCCATATGGCCCATGCCGGCCACGGGCTTGTCGGAGACCCGGTTTACGGCGGAAAGCGCAAACTGGCCGCGCGGGCATTCACGCCCGAAACCGCCGAGGCGGTGCAGGCTTTCCCCCGCCAAGCTCTGCACGCAGCAGTGTTAGGCTTCGAACACCCGGTTTCGGGCCAGGCATTACGTTTTGAAGCCCCGCTGCCGCAGGATATGGCGGACCTGCTGGAAAATCTCAGAAAACCACTGAAATAAACTGCAAAGGCTTGTGAAAAAGGCCTTTTCAGCTTTCCTTTACATAGGGTTAATCTCAGACTGTTAACAGATCCTCTTGAATGTATCGGGTCTGGTACCCATATCCCATGTTAAGGGCTTAAACATTTGTCCAAGGGGCAGAAATAAATGGCAAATTACTCAAATCTTCCAGCGCCGACACCCGAGGGTGGGCTGAACCGCTATATGCAGGAGATTCGCAAGTTTCCTCTGCTGGAGCCGGAGGAAGAATATATGCTGGCCAAGCGCTGGGTCGAGGAACAGGATACCGAGGCCGCGCATAAAATGGTCACGTCTCATCTGCGCTTGGCGGCCAAGATCGCCATGGGATATCGCGGCTATGGCTTGCCGCAGGCCGAGGTGATTTCCGAAGCCAATGTGGGCCTGATGCAGGCGGTCAAGAAATTTGACCCCGAAAAAGGCTTCCGGCTGGCGACCTATGCCATGTGGTGGATCCGCGCCTCGATCCAGGAATACGTCCTTCGGTCGTGGTCGATGGTGAAACTGGGTACAACATCGGCGCAGAAAAAGCTGTTCTTCAACCTGCGTAAAGCAAAGGCACGCATTGGCGCGCTGGAAGAGGGTGATCTGCGTCCTGAAAATGTGGCCAAGATTGCAGAAGACCTCGGAGTGACCGAGGAAGAAGTGATCAGCATGAACCGTCGGATGTCCGGTGGCGATGCTTCGCTGAACGCGACCGTGGGGTCCGAAGGCGAAGGCACCATGCAGTGGCAGGATTGGCTGGAAGATGAAGATGCCGATCAGGCTGGCGACTACGAAGCGCGCGATGAATTGGAAGCCCGGCGCGAATTGCTCGCTGCTGCGCTGGATGTTCTGAATGATCGCGAGAAAGACATCCTGACTCAGCGCCGTCTGATGGACCAGGCTGTTACGCTGGAAGAGCTGAGCACGCAGTACAATGTCAGCCGTGAACGTATTCGTCAGATCGAAGTGCGCGCGTTCGAGAAGCTGCAAAAGAAGATGCGAGAGCTTGCGCGCGAAAAAGGTATGCTGGGTTCAAACTGACCCCAGACTGATATCAGCCCGCCATATGAGCGGGCTGATTTTTTTGTTATGCGAAAATGAAATCGGACTCGGACAGGTGGCTTGCCCAGACGCCTGACAGATAGATGCTGTCTCCGTCGTCCAACTCGATCTTGGTCCCGAAGAACTTACCGTCGATATCGTCTTCGATGTCCTCAAAGCTGTTGATGCCATCGTATTCGGACAGGTCGATCTTGTCCTTGCCGACGCGGAAATCGACAATCCAGTCGTGACCGTCGCCTTCATCGAATACAAACGTATCCTTACCGCGCCCACCAAAGAGTTTGTCATTGCCTTCGCCGCCGTCGATGATGTCTTTCCCACGACCTCCGAAGATTTTGTCATGGCCTTCATCGCCACGCAGAATATCCTTTCCGCGCCCCCCGAAGATTATGTCGTTCCCGGCACCGCCAAGCGCCACATCATTGCCCGAGCCGGTGTTGATCACGTCATTGCCACCATCACCGTGAACAAAGTCTTTGCCGCGTCCGGTAAAGATGAATTCATCGCTGCTGTCACCCAGGATAAAGTCCGTGTTCTTTTTGCCCAGAATGCCCGACACCGAGACGGGTAGAAGTACGCCGTCAAGTACGTGAATGATACCGTTTGACGCATCCACGTCGAACGCGATCAAGCCGGGATCGTCGATGCCCGGATCGGCATCGCCCAGGCTGGGAGGATCGCTTTCAAGGTTCAGTTCGACTGACGACCCAAGCAGAGTTTGGATTTCAGCCCCGTCGCCTAGACCGACCACTGTGGTGCTGTCGAACTCACCATCGACCACGTGATACTTCAAAATGTTGGTTAGCAAAGGGATAGGGTCTCCGCCGCCAAGCAGGGTGAGCGCCTTGATGATGTGGCCCAATGCTCCAGCCTCGTCATCCCCTTGATACCCAAGTGTTTGTGCCAGAGCAATAAAGGCGGCGTCATTTGGGGCAAAGACGGTCAGTTCTGCCTCAGGATTGTCCAGCGTTTCCGCCAGCCCGGCTGCAATCACCGCTTCGCGGAGAATGTCGAAATCCTGATTGTCGCTGTCAAACGTTCCGGGATCACCGCTTTTTAGCACTGTTCCTGTAATCGTATGTGTTGCTGGCATTTCAGTAAGCCTCCCACCCTGTTTGCCGTTGCTCCGGATGTTGCCAGAGCACCATCCGAGCATGATTCAGTCGATGTTTGAGCTACGGCGGCAGTATCAGACTGGATCAACAAAACTGATTTGCGAGGGCAGGTTTGACGCTGATCGATTTTAGATTATCGATATAAAGTATAAGGTTATCGGGGTCTTTTAATCTCATCAAAAAATTTATTGAGGCGTATGATTTTCAAATAGATAGAGATAGGACTGACTTATTGGCAGGTGGTTGATAGACAGATCAGGAACTGAATTACATTGAGCTCGCCGTGGGCGGGTTACATCAATTTTTAGGGGGCGCGCATGCATAAACCGGTCAATTGGGGTGTTCTGGGTGCAGCCAGATTCGCACGACAACACATGGCGCCCGCCATCCATGCGGCAGAGGGCGCGCGGCTGGCGGGGTTGGCGACCTCGGATACGGCCAAGGCCGAGCCCTTTGCTAGATATTGCCCTGATTTGAATGTCTACAACAGCTATGAGGCATTGCTAGCCGATCCTGAGATTGAGGCGGTGTACATCCCGCTGCCCAACCATCTTCACGTCGAATGGAGCCTGAAGGCGCTGGATTCGGGCAAGCATGTGCTGTGCGAAAAGCCGATGACCATGCGGGCCGATGAGTTTGACGCGCTGATCGCAAAGAGGGACCAGACGGGTTTACTGGCTGCCGAAGCATATATGATCGTGCATCACCCTCAGTGGCTTCTGACCCATAAACTGATCGCGGACGGAGCGATCGGCCGGCTGGTCCATGTCACCGGGGCGTTCAGCTATGACAACCGGGCGGACACGGGCAACATCCGCAACCGTGCGGAAACCGGTGGGGGCGGGCTGCGTGACATCGGGGTGTATGTTATCGGCAGCGCTCGGTTTGCGACTGGGCAAGAGCCGGTCTCGGTCAGCGGTGCGATCCGGTGGGAAAATGACGTGGATGTCTTCACCGAAATACTCGCGCAGTTTCCCGAATTTACCTATTCCGCCTACGTCTCGACACGCATGCATCCACATCAGGAAATGGTGTTTCACGGAGAAGGTGGCATGATCCGTCTAACCGCTCCGTTCAATGCCCGTGTGTTCGGCGAGGCGCGGGTTGAACTGCACCGACCGGGCCTTGAAGTTCTGGTGCCCCGGTTTCCTGCGGACAACCACTATCAATTGCAGGTCGAAGCGTTCTGCCGATCGGTTCGCGAAGGGGTTGAATATCCCTGTTCGTTGGAATTCGTGAGGGGCACACAAGAGGTTATCGATCAGGTCTTTGACGCCGCCGTTTCGCTCTAGCTTGCCACCCCTGTGGTGTCTCGCGTATCCTGTCCCGACCGGATCAGGAGGGCTAAATGGCGGGCGGCTGGGCGCGCGATGGCGCGGTGAGTGAACAGATCGAAGCTTCGATTTCAGATGAACTGGCGCGGATGCAGGCACAAAAGCGACCTGTGGGCGAAAGCCTTACCCATTGTGCTGAATGCGAAGAACCGATCCCCGAAAAACGCCGCCTTGCTCTGCCCGGCGTAAAGCTGTGCCTGGATTGCCAGCAAGAGCGTGACAGCAGCTTCAAATCTCGCGGCGGGATCAATCGGCGGGGTTCGAAAGACAGTCAGTTGAAATAACGCGAGGAGCACCCGGTGAAGGATCAGCCGCAGAGATCAGTACTGCAAAACGGGTTGGTTCTTGGGTTCCTAGCCGCGTTTCTATGGGGCACGCACAGCGTTATCGTGCGATATTTGACTAGTGATCTCGGCGGGTTACAGATTGCCGTGTCTCGCCTGTTCATTGCTGCTTTTGCGATTTACTGCATGTTGCGGGTGATGGGCGCACGGGTTTCAATCCAGTACAGGGATTGGAACTTCCGGCTGGCGGTGTTGTCGACGGTGGTGAACTATATCCTGTTCCACATAGGTTTGGAACATACAGGTGCTGCTAATGCGATGGTGCTTGAGAATACCGCGCCGTTCTTCGTGTTGATATTTCTGTATTTCTTCGCGGATACCACCGTTGGCCGGACTGATGTATTGGCAACCCTGCTGGCGATCCTCGGTGTGTTTCTAACCGTCTATCGGGATTTTCAAGGCGGGGGAGAACCCCTGCTGGGCGATCTGATGGAAATCGGGGCGGGACTTAGCTGGGCGGTGTTCCTGATTTCCAGCAGCCGCGCGATGCAGTCATCGGAGACCACTGCCGAAAGGTTGAACTTCCTGTTTGGCATCTTTTTGTGTTCGGGCGTTTTGCTGGTGCCACTGGCGGCTTTTTCTATTCAGATGCCGACCGCAAACGACGTGATCTTCTTGATCCTTCTGGGCGTTTTGCCGACCGCGCTTGCCTATTATCTTTGGTACGAGGCCGCCGCCCGCGTGTCGACTTTGACGGCGACGTTGCTATTCGCCGCCTCGGTTGTGTTTACCTTTGTCAACTCGGCACTGTTTCTGGGCGCAACGATCACACCGCTTTCGATTGTTGGCGCGGTATTGATTGTCACGGCCATTTTCGTGACGACGATGAAATCAGCCAAAGAGAAATGAGGCAGCCATACAGGCTGCCTTTCAACTTTAGCTTTCCATTGCTTCCAGTTCGTCAATAAATCCCGAGATCATCGACAGGCCTTTGTCCCAGAACTCGGGATCACTGGCGTCCAGTCCGAACGGGGCCAGAAGCTCTTTATGGTGCTTGGAGCCACCGGCACGCAGCATTTCGAAATACTTGTCCTCGAACCCGTCCGCACCGCTTTCGTAAACCGAATAGAGCGCGTTCACCAAGCCGTCGCCAAACGCATAGGCATAGACGTAGAACGGTGAGTGGACGAAGTGCGGGATATAGGCCCAGAAGGTCTTGTACCCGTCCATGAATTCGAATGCGGGGCCAAGGCTTTCAGCCTGAACGCTCATCCAAAGGGCGTTGATGTCGTCTGGTGTCAGCTCGCCCTCACGACGGGCGGCGTGCAGTTTGCATTCGAAGTCGTAGAAGGCGATCTGGCGAACGACTGTGTTGATCATGTCCTCGACCTTACCGGCCAGAAGCACCTTGCGCTGTTCCGCTGTCTCGGCCTGATCCAGCATTTTGCGGAAGGTCAGCATTTCACCAAAGACCGAAGCAGTTTCGGCCAAGGTCAGCGGGGTCGATGAAAGCATCTCGCCCTGATCGGCGGCCAATACCTGATGCACGCCGTGGCCCAATTCATGCGCCAAGGTCATCACATCGCGCGGTTTGCCCAGATAGTTGAGCATCACGTAGGGATGAACTTCGGTCACGGTGGGATGCGCAAAGGCGCCAGGCGCTTTGCCGGGCTTCACGGCCGCATCGATCCAACCCTTCGAGAAGAAGGGAGCTGCGATCTCACCCATCCGAGGATCAAACGCGTTATAGGCGTCCATCACCGTCTTCTCGGCCTCGGACCAATCGACGATGCGGGTGTCCTCCATCGGCAACGGAGCATTACGGTCCCACACTTGCATCACGTCCAGACCAAGCCATTTGCGTTTCAGTTCGTAGTAACGATGGCTCAGCTTGGGGTAGGCGGCCACAACGGCTTCGCGCAGGGCTTCGACCACTTCGGGCTCGACATCGTTCGACAGGTGACGACCGGTCTGGGCAGATGGCATTTTGCGCCAGCGGTCAACGATTTCTTTTTCCTTGGCCTGTGTATTTTGCACGCGTGCGAAGGTTTTGATATTGCTTTGGAAAACGCTGGCCAGTTCGCGCGCGGCAGCTTCACGTTTGGCGCGATCCTGCTCGGTCAGCAGATTCAGCGTGCCTTCGATATTCAACTCTTCGCCATCAACGGTAAAGGTCAGGCCCGCAATTGTCTCGTCGAACAGGCGCTCCCATGCATCGCCGACCACGCCGAGATCGTGCAGAAATTTCTCAAGCTCGTCGGAAAGTTGATAAGGCTTCATCGCGCGGATACGGCGGAACACGGGTTCATACCGGGCCAGATCAGCATTGGCGGCGAAATGCGCGGCCAGCGCGTCGTCATCAATACGGTTCAGTTCCAGCGTGAAGAACACCAGCGGCGTAGTGAAGACGGTGATCTTCTCCTGCATGTCCGACAGGAACTTGGCGCGATCCGCGTTAGTGGTCAGTTGGTAATAGCGCAATCCGGCAAAGGACATGATCCGCCCGGCGATGGCGTTGATCTTTTCGTTGCGCAGCACGCAGGTCAGCAGGCCAGCTGCGTCCAATTCGGCCAGCTTACCCTCATAATCTGTGGCAAAGGACGCACATTCGCCTTCCAGCCAGTCCAGATCGCGGGCCAGTTCGGGTGCATCTTCCGAGGCATAGAGGTCCGTCAGATCCCATTCCGGCAAATTGCCCAGATCATCGGCACCGCCGCCTGCATTTGCATCACGGACGGGAAAGGGAAGGTCGCGCATGGAACACCTCGAATAAACTGCGTTGGCAAACATTTAGGCGCGGCGCGTCCGGATCACAAGCAAGCTGTCTGGTCAAACCTTAATGACAGGGCTCGGGTTTTGGTTTCGCCGCGGCTGCCGCGAAATGTGCAGCAAGTTGATCAAAGACCGGCCCGCGCACCTCGGGTGCCTCCATCAGAACTTCGTGTTCGCCGTTGGGAATCTCGACCAGAGTACCGCTAGGCCAGTTGGCCATACGTGCCCGAATGGCCTTGCGGTCCACGATCTGTTCATGGCTACCCAAGAAGGTCAGGGCAGGGATCTCGGGCGCGGCCTGTTCCACCAGCCAGGTGCATTCATCCAGCGCCTCGCGCAGCCAGATGGTAGACGGTGCGCCCAAAGCAAGTTCAGGGTGTGCGGCCAACTGATCCTGCATCATTCGGTACATCGCCGGATCGCGTGTCAGCACGTTTCCTTCGAAGGGCTGTGAGGCCACATAGCTCTCTAGCGTGGTGGTGGGCGGGGTTTTCTCGCCCAAGCCCAAGCGTGGCCCCCAATAGGCAGTTAGCTGGCTGAGTGGCTTCATGATTGGTGTAAAGAAAATCCCCCACATCGGGCCCGTAAAGGCGCAAGCCGCAAAATCAGCCCCCTCCAAAACGGCGCGAAGCCCGATAGCTCCGCCCATGGAATGGCCTATGACGTACCAGGGCTTGGGCAACTCCAGTTGTTCGGCCAGTTTCAGTATTGAGCGAACGTCGTGCTGGTAATCGGTGAATTGTTCGACATGACCGATCCGCGGATCATCCAGCAGGCGATCTGCAAGCCCTTGCCCGCGCCAATCGACCGCGAGACTTGCAAAGCCCCGGTTCACAAATTCCTTGGCGGTATCACCATATTTTTCGATGTATTCCGTGCGACCGGGGAAAAGCATCACCGTGCCGTGCGCATCGCCGTCGGGCAGCCAATGTGCCACGCGGATACGTTTGCCATCTTCGGTGATCAGCCAATGCGCCGCACCATCGGCAGGGCCGCCGGCCACGTCTTCGAATAAGGGGGCCGGCGAAAACTCCATCAGGCCAGCACCGAGGCGAGTTTCATGGCAATACCCATGTCTCCGTCAACGCTCAGCTTGCCGGACATGAACGCACCGGTTGGGTTCAGGTCACCGCTGAGGATCTGTTCAAAGGTGTCCGCATCGGCGCTGAGGGTCACATCAGCATCTTCGTCGCTTACCCGCGCACCGCTTGCATCCAGAATGATAGAACCCAGATCGGCAATGGCAAATTTGGCTGACGCATCGAAATCGCCGCCCGACAGTTTCTCATTCAATGCCGCCGCGGCTTTTTCCAGAATATCGCTCATGGTCTTCCTCATATTGTTCATGCGCCGTGAATGGACATCCCCGGTCGCTACGCTACACTGACCATTGTTATGGGTATTGCAATCACCAATCTCAAACGTACCGTCGCGGCACTTGCCGTCATAGTCACGTTTTCCACCAGTTGCATCGCGCAGCAGGCGGATTCGCGGGACGAGGCATCACTGTTGCAGCAACTGGCGCAATCGACGCCCGAACAGGCCATCGGATTGGATCGGCAATTGCAGGCGCTGTGGTCACAATCAGGTTCGGCTTCGGCGGATTTGCTATTGGAACGCGGACGCGAAGCGCTGGATGACGGGGATGTCGAGGCCGCGCTTGATCATTTGACGGCGCTTACCGATCACGCACCCGAATTTGCCGAGGGTTGGCATGTGCGCGCTTCGGTTTTCTTCGGCATTGACAGGTTTGGCATGGCTGCGGCGGATCTTGAACAGGCATTGACGCTGAATCCGAACAACTACGACGCTATCTACGGCCTTGGCCTCATCTTTGAGATCGTGGGCAAGCCAGAACAAGCACTTGAGGCCTATTCACGTGCGCTGGCTATACATCCCCATCATGAAGAAGTAACCAATGCCGTGAATCGGCTGAAGCCTCAGGTTGAAGGCAAGGCGCTGTAAGTCTCAGGGCGCAGGGGGCAAAGGTGAGCGGGTCATCCCGAATCGTGGCCGTACTTGGCCCGACGAACACAGGTAAAACTCACTACGCGATTGAACGTATGCTGGGGTACCGGACCGGTGTCATCGGTCTGCCGCTGCGGCTGCTCGCGCGCGAGGTCTATGACAAGATTGTCGCTATTCGCGGTCCGTCTGTTGTGGCGCTGGTGACAGGCGAGGAACGGATCGTACCGCCGCGCACGCAATACTGGGTCTGTACAGTTGAGGCGATGCCAGAAGGCATGGGCACTGATTTTGTGGCGATTGACGAAATTCAGCTTTGCGTGGATCCCGAACGCGGCCATGTCTTTACTGATCGCCTGTTGCGGTCGCGCGGCACCAATGAAACGCTGTTTCTCGGCTCTGACACAATGCGCGGCCCCATCGCGGCCCTTGTGCCCGAAGCGCAGTTCATCCGGCGTGAACGGATGTCTCAGCTGGTCTATTCCGGTTCGAAAAAGATCAGCCGAATGCCTGCGCGCAGTGCGATCGTCGGATTCTCGGTCGACAATGTCTATGCCATCGCCGAGCTGCTTCGTCGCCAAAAGGGCGGGGCGGTGGTCGTCATGGGGGCGCTCAGCCCTCGCACGCGGAATGCGCAGGTTGACCTCTATCAAAACGGTGAGGTTGATTATCTGGTGGCTACGGATGCCATCGGTATGGGGTTGAACCTGGATGTGAACCATGTGGCGTTCTCATCTCTGACCAAGTTTGATGGCCGCCGAATGCGGCCTCTGGCCCCCAACGAGTTGGCCCAGATCGCAGGACGGGCCGGGCGCGGAATGTCGGATGGCACGTTTGGTGTGACGGGCGAGGCTCCGCCGCTGGATGAGGGCGTAGCCCAAGCCATTATGGACAGCCGGTTCACGCCTATGAAAAAGTTGAATTGGCGGAATGCCGCTTTGCGGTTCGGCTCAATCGACGCACTAATCGACTCGCTTGAGGTCAGCCCAGACAATGAGCACCTGATCAAAGCGCGGCCAGCTGACGATCTGAACGTCCTGAAATCTCTGTCCCAAGTCACCGAAGTCGTTGCCCGTGCCAGCGATGGACCGTCGATCCGTTTGCTATGGGATGTGTGCAGAATCCCCGATTTTCGCGGCATCAGCCATGCCGAACATGCCAGCCTGCTTGAGGTGATCTATGGCCATCTGCATGAGCGCGGAAGTATCCCCGATGATTTCATGGCGCGGCAAATCCGCCGTATCGACCAAACCCATGGCGACATTGATGCATTGTCCAAAAGGTTGGCATATATTCGCACTTGGACATATGTTGCGCAACGAAACGGTTGGGTGCGTGACGAATCCCATTGGCGCGAGGAAACGCGCACTGTAGAAGACAGGCTGTCGGACGCTCTTCACGACCGTTTGACTCAGCGATTTGTGGACCGGCGCACGTCAGTGTTGCTGCGCCGGCTCAAACAGAAGGAGGCCCTTTTGGCCGAAGTAAATGACAAGGGTGAAGTGACCGTCGAAGGTGAATTCGTCGGTCGTCTGGAAGGGTTCCGGTTTACCCCGGACAAAAGCGCGCAGGGGACTGAAGCGAAAGCCTTGAAGTCAGCCTCTCTGCAAGCACTCGCGCCGCAATTCCATCTGCGTGCCGATCGCTTCTACAATGCGCCCGATACCGAAATTGATTTCACCGATCAGGGTGGCCTGATGTGGGGCGAGTATGCCGTGGGCAAACTTGTTGCCGGTGCCGAGCCTCTCAAGCCTGTGGTCGAGGTTTTTGTCGATGAGGCCGCCGGGCCGGACGTGGAACAGAAGGTTCAGCGCCGCCTGCAGCATTTCATCGACCGCAAAGTGGCAGCCCTGTTCGAGCCGCTGCTGAAACTGTCGCGGGATGAAGAATTGACGGGCCTGGCGAAGGGCTTTGCCTTCCGTATGGTCGAGTCGTTGGGCGTGCTGCCCCGTGTGCAGGTTGCGCAAGAGGTCAAGGATCTGGATCAGGACGCCCGTGGTGCGCTGCGCAAACATGGCATCCGGTTCGGTCAATTCACCATCTTCATGCCGCTGCTGCTGAAACCCGCGCCAACGCGCCTGCGTCTGGTACTATGGGCATTGTCCGGCGGCTTGCAGGAGTTCCCCGAAGCACCACCTCCGGGTCTGGTTACCGTTCCGGTCGCCAAGGATGCGCCGCAGGGCTATGACACCATGTGCGGCTACCGCGATGCGGGCGAACGCTCAATCCGGATCGATATGCTGGAACGGCTGGCCGACATGCTGCGGTCCGAGGATAGCCGCGGTGGGTTCGAAGCCAAACCCGACATGTTGTCGATTACCGGCATGACCTTGGAACAGTTTGCAGACCTGATGCAGGGACTGGGTTACAAGGCCGAACGCGGCGAACGTGAGAAGGCCAAGCCGGTCCCCACGGAGCAGCCTGTGGCGGAAGCCGAGGAACAACCTGTCGTCGATGAGACACCGACCGCTAATGCCGAAGCGGATGACGTCGGTATAACCGCCGAGGCGTCAGCCGAAGCCTCCGAAAGCACCGAGGCGGCAGCAGAGGTTACGGCCACTGAGAAATCAGCAGAGTCCAAATTGGATGAGCCCGAAATTGAGGTGTTCTACACCTTCACTTGGGGGCGCCAACGTCAGCAAAACCGTGGTCCGCGTCGCGAGCAGGGGCAGGGCAAGGGCAAGCCGCGTGGTAAACCTCAGGGCAAGCCGCATGGCAAGAAGGGGGGCAAGCCTCAGGGCGCCAAGACCTTCTCGTCACGGCCACCCAAAAAGGAAAAGGCAATCGATCCCGATAACCCGTTTGCGGCAGCGTTGATGGGTCTGAAGGACGGCAACTGATCCGCGATGGCCGAGGCCAAGCTGCGGATCGACAAATGGTTGTGGCAGGCGCGGTTCTTCAAGACCCGTAGCCTGGCCGCCAAACAGGTCAGCGGCGGCCATGTGCGTCTGAACGGAAATCGGGTGCTGAAACCGGCGCAAGCCGTGGCACCCGGAGATGTCCTGACCTTTCCGCAGGGGCGTATTGTTCGGGTTGTACGTATTGAAGCGCTTGGCGTGCGTCGCGGCCCGGCCCCCGAGGCGCAAGCTTTGTACTTCGATATGACCGAAAAGCAGGACGTATCGCCCAAGAATCCTGCGTTTGAGGGAAAAGGTCGTCCAACCAAGAAAGAAAGACGCGCGCTTGATCTTTCTCGCATCCCAAAGGGGTGATCTGACCTTGAAGCGGCGGTCAGACTGGATTAGCTAGTCGCCAAAGCGCAAACGGGAAATCCAACATGACCTACGTTGTCACCGAAAACTGCATTGGCTGCAAATACACCGACTGTGTCGAGGTTTGTCCGGTGGATTGTTTCTACGAAGGTGAAAACACATTGGTCATTCACCCCGACGAATGCATTGACTGCGGTGTCTGCGAACCCGAATGCCCCGCCGACGCCATCCGCCCCGATACCGAGCCGGGGATGGAGCAGTGGGTCGAGTTCAACCGGAAATACTCGGAAATGTGGCCGGTGATCGTGACCAAAAAAGACCCCTTACCCGAGGCCGAGGAACGCGACGGCGAAGAAGGCAAGATGGAGAAATATTTCTCGGAAGCCCCAGGCGAGGGCGGTTGACCGATTCGGCAGCCGGTTACCGTTCATTTGGCATCAATCTGTGCATTAATTAGTTGAGGTAGAAAGGGAATTTCCCATTTACCTCGGCGCGGTCTTTTGAGTGTCGCAAATTTGTGATATACTTAGGACCGAATGATGACTGTGATTGGGATGTGCTCCGTAAGTATGCTCGCTTTGGAGTTCTGAATTTATGACAAATAAGCCGCCTGACGGGGCCATGCAGGGCCTCGGCTGTGGTGCTTTTGTCGTTTCATATCCCGATCAGTAATGAAGGATGAATATGAATGTCGAAATCGAAAAAGCTTGAGTTCCGCCCGAACGATTATGTCGTCTACCCGGCTCATGGCGTAGGTCAGATCGTGTCAATCGAAGAGCAGGAAGTTGCGGGCTTCTCGCTTGAGCTGTTCGTGATTTCTTTTGAAAAAGACAAAATGACCCTGCGCGTGCCGACTAACAAGGTCACTGAATCGGGGCTTCGGTCGCTCAGCTCACCGGATGTGATCAGCCAGGCAATGAAGACGCTGAAGGGCAAAGCCAAGGTCAAGCGTGCCATGTGGTCGCGCCGGGCGCAGGAATACGAGCAAAAGATCAACTCGGGTGACCTGATCTCGATCGCCGAAGTGGTCCGCGACCTGCACCGCACCGACGACCAGCGCGAGCAGAGTTATTCCGAACGTCAGCTGTACGAAGCCGCGCTGGAACGTCTGACACGCGAAGTGGCCGCAGTTTCTGGCGCCGATGAGATTTCGGCTGCCAAACAGGTCGATGAGGTTCTGACCTCACGCGCAGCCTGATCGCGTTCAAGCCAATTTAAGGGTCGTCCCGATATCCGGGGCGGCCCTTTTTCGTGACTAGGCGCTTGGTCTTGTGGTGTGTGTCGGGTATTTTTCTGTAACTGCAGGAAGATACGGGGACATGATGAAGCAAACTGTCAAGTTTCTCTACATCAGCCACGAGCCGGTCTCGGTCTGGTTTCGCTATGGGCTGATCCTGTTCGATGTCGCCTCGATCATCTTTTTTGTCTCCACGGCGAATATCCCGCATGGGCCTGGGCTGACGGCGGCAAGTTTGGGTGTCGGGCTGATCATCCTAATGGATTTCTGCGCGCGGATGTGGATTTCCAAAGACCGCTGGAAACTGCTGCGCCAGATTTACACGATGGCAGACATCGTTGTGATCGTGTCGCTGCTGCTTGACCCGTTCCTGACCGGCAATCTCGCGTTTCTTCGGATATTGCGCGCGTTGCGGCTGATCCATTCCTATCATCTGCTGCGGGATTTGCGCCGAGATAGTCCTTTCTTCCGAACCCACGAGGACGCGGTGATTGCGGCGATCAATCTGATGGTCTTTGTTTTTGCAACCTCGACTGCAGTACTGGTCTTTTTCGTCCCCGAAGATGCGCAGACCCCCTATATCGACGCACTTTATTTCACTATGGCGACCCTGACGACAACGGGGTTCGGAGATATCACGCTGGGCACACCAGCGGGAAAGCTGTTTTCCGTTTTCATCATGGTTGTTGGCGTGGCGTTGTTTGTCCGTCTGGCGCAGGCGATCTTCATGCCGCAGAAAGTGCGCTACAAATGCCCAAGCTGCGGCCTGTTCCGGCACGATCCGGATGCTGTGCATTGCAAACACTGTGGCGCGACGCTGCGCATTGAAACCGGTGGGGCGTCTTAGATTGAGGCTGTCAGCGCCAGGAGGAAGGTGATTTCCGAGGTCTGCTGCGTGGCCCCCAGAATATCACCGGTTTGGCCACCGATCTTGGTCTTGGCGATGCGAGCGACAAAAGCCGCTGCAAGCAGGGCGCAGAGCACCGGCGGAATAGCTGATCCGCCCAGCAGCACTAACGACAGTACGACGGCCAACCCGATGCCAGCCAGAACCGCTGACACAGGGGGCGCACCAACAGAATGGCTCAGCCCCGATTTGCGGGCATTGGGCAGCAGGCGCATCAGCGCGGGCAGCATGGCGCGTGAGAACAGGCAGGCGGCCAACACGCCCGTCAACAGACCTGCACCGATCAGCGCCATGACAGCCGCAATTCGGAGCAGTTGGGCCAGCAGCAAGGCCAGCACGCCGTAGGTGCCGATATGGCTGTCTTTCATGATCTCCAACCGACGTTCGGCTGTAAAGCCGCCCCAAAGCCCATCGACTGTATCGGCTAGCCCGTCTTCGTGCATCGCTCCGGTTGCGATGATCAACGCGGCGACCAGCAGGGCGGCGGTGGCAAGGGTTGGCAGCTGCGCCCAGATTGCAATCCAGGCGACTCCGCAAGCCAGCGCCCCCACAACAAGCCCGGCAAGGGGATAGGCCCAAGCCGCACGCGACTGGCGGGTGAACGCTTGATCGGGCAGGCGCGGTAGGGGCAGGCGCGTCAAAAGGACCAGAGCCAGCGGGATATCCCACAGGGAAAACGGGGCGGTGTCGTTTTTGGTCACTCCCAGGCCTTTCCGGGTCTTGTTGCTTTGCCAGCATTGGTTAAACACACACAACCACTCTGATGCAACGAGGCTTTCCATGCTGCCCGAACTCAATGACCTGAACAGTTTCCGCAATGCGCTGACCGGCGCACCCGGTCCGGACACCGCTGCCAAGCAGGGCGCGGAAGAGCGCAACGGTCAACTAACCAAACCGCCCGGCGCGTTGGGGCGGCTTGAGGATCTGGCGATCTGGTATGCAGGTTGGCGCGGGGATGCGCGGCCTCGGATCGATGCGCCGCAGGTCATCGTGTTTGCTGGCAACCATGGCGTAACTGCTCAAGGTGTCTCGGCGTTCCCGCCCGAAGTGACGGTGCAGATGGTCATGAATTTCGAACATGGCGGCGCGGCGATCAACCAGTTGGCAAAGGCTGCGGGCGCGAAGATGGACGTGCACGCGCTGGAGCTGGACCGTCCGACCGCAGATTTTACCCAAGCCCCCGCGATGAGCGAAGAGGAATTGCTAAGCGCACTGCGCACAGGATGGCAGTCGGTTGATCCGCAGGCCGATCTGCTGGTTGTTGGAGAGATGGGGATCGGAAATACCACGCCGGCTGCCGCCATCGCTTGCGCGCTGTTTGGCGGGGATTCTGCCGACTGGACCGGCCGCGGGACCGGTGTGGATGATGCAGGTCTGGCGAACAAAACCCGGGTTGTTGCGGAAGGCGTCGCTCTGCATGGTCAGGGCGATGGACTTCATATTCTAAGGTGTCTCGGCGGACGCGAGATTGCGGCTATGGCTGGTGCGATAGCCGCCGCGCGCGTATTGCGGATACCGGTTATTCTGGATGGATTCATCTGCACCGCAGCTGCAGCCTGTCTGGCGCAGATTTCGGAAACAGCACTGGATCACACCATCGCGGGCCACCAAAGTGCCGAGGGCGCACATGCCGCGATGCTGTACAAGCTGGGCAAAGAGCCGTTGCTGAGCCTCGGCCTGCGCCTGGGCGAAGGCTCCGGCGGAGCGTTGGCGATCAACATTCTGAAAAGCGCGGTTGCTTGTCATTCCGGCATGGCGACATTTGCTGAAGCGGGTGTGTCGGACGGTTAAGCCGACTTCTTGGCGTGTTCCTCGGCCAGTTCCAGCAGCGCGGTTTCCAGATCTTTTTCCAGTTGCCGCGCACGCTCGATGTATTTCTTGTTTTCGGCTGTCGGCATGCCGGGGATCCACAGTTCTGCAAGCTCGCGCACCGATCCCCGGTCGTGGTGATAGAAGGTCTGCTCGGCCTGTGCGGCCTCGTATTCACTGAGGCCGATATTCTCCAAAACATAGCGGCCCGCGCGTAGCGATCCGTCGAACATCTCGCGGACAATGTCGTTGGCCCCGGCCTGATAGAGTTCATAGACGTGGTTGCGGTCGCGGGCGCGGGCGATGATGTGCAGATCGGGCCGCTGGCGGCGGGCATATCCGACGAGACGGGTGACCTGTTTGTAGTCATCCATGGCCGCGACAAGGACCGCTGCCTTTTCGATTCCAGCAGCGCGCAGCAATTCGGGGCGAGTGGGGTCGCCAAGGAAGCCTTTGACACCGAACCGTCGCATCAGCTGGATCGTTTCGATATCGTGGTCCAGAACAACTGTTTTAAACCCACTTGCCTGTACCAGCCGGTTGACGATCTGCCCAAAGCGACCGATCCCGGCGATGATGACAGGGCCTTTTTCGTCAATCTGATCGGGTTCAACCTGCGGATTGCTCTCGCCGAGAAAGCGCGAAAGTACGTCGTAGACGATAAACAGAAGCGGTGTGATCAACATGGTCAGCGCAATGATCATCAACAGTTTTTGCGACAAACCCGGCGGAATCACGTTCTGCTGCGTAGAAAACGCCAACAAGACAAAGCCGAATTCACCGGCCTGGGCCAAACCCAGCGTGAACAGCCAGTGATCGCGCCCGCGCAGCTTGAAGGCGCGCCCGACGATGAACAGGATGATCCCCTTGGCCAGTATGACCAGCAAGGCCAAACCGATCAGGTCAAACGGGTCGGCGAAGAAATACCCGATATCGATCCCAGCGCCCACGGTGATGAAGAACAGGCCCAGCAACAGCCCCTTGAACGGCTCAAGGTCGCTTTCCATTTCGTGTCGGAACTCCGAACTGGCCAGAACCACTCCGGCCAGAAACGCGCCAAGAGCGGGCGACAGGCCCACAAGGGTCATCAGGAACGAGATGCCGACCACGATCATTAGCGCCAGTGCCGTATACATCTCGCGCAGGTGGGTGGCGTGGATGAAACGAAACAGTGGGCGGGTCAGGTAGATGCCAGCCAATACGACAAACGCGACGGCGCCAATGGTGACAAGCGTAACGGCCCAGCCGGGCAGACCTTCGACCAGCGAGAGTTTGGCGTGATAATCCGCGTCTTTGGCTATGCCTACGCCACGGCTGATGGAGCCGTCATCTTCGATGTGGATACTTGCGGGCAGGGCAAGCAGCGGCAGGAAAGCTAGGATCGGGATTACGGCAATGTCCTGCGTCAGCAGGACCGAGAAGGTCGCTCGACCTCCGTTGGTTTGCATCAGGCCCTTTTCGGACAGGGTCTGCAGCACGATTGCCGTGGAAGAAAGCGACAAGGTCAATCCAACCGCCAGCGCCACCGACCATTGATGACCCGCATAGAACGCCACAGCTGCGATTGCTGCGGTCGACAGGCCGACCTGCAGCCCGCCCAAGCCTAACAATTTGTCCCGCATATCCCACAAGGCACGGGGCTCAAGCTCGAGCCCGATCAGGAACAGCATCATCACGACGCCGAATTCGGCCACATGCTGCAGGCTTTCCGTCTCGGCCCCGACAAGGCCCAAAATTGGGCCAATGGCGATGCCCGCAGCTAGGTAACCAAGCACCGATCCCAGACCCAGACGGGCGGAAAGCGGCACCGCGATCACCGCAGCTGCCAGATAGATCGATGCCTGATAAAGGAACTCGTTCATTATTGTCCTCTTAAATCCGCTCAGGTCGGGAGCGGCGCGTCGCGTTTCAATTGGTCCATTACGATCTGGCTTTGCACCCGTGCAACTGCAGGATGCGGCAGGATCACTTCGTGAAGCAAGGTATTGAGTGCGGATAAGTCGTCACAATAGACGTGAAGCAGATAATCTGCCTCACCTGTCATCGTCCAGGCGCTGGTGATCTCGGGGCGGGTGTTGACCATGCGGGCGAAGCCTGCGGATTGTTCGGGACCATGAGTGCCCAGATGCACCTGAATGAACCCCTGAACCTGTAGCCCCAGCCTCAGCGGGTCCAGTCGTGCGGTGTACCCTGTGATGTAACCCTCGGCCTCAAGGCGCTGTCGGCGACGGCCCGCCTGACTGGCGGATAGATTCAGCACATCACCCAATTGCTGCGACGTCAGATGCGCGTCGCGCTGCAAAGCTGCGAGTATTCCGATATCAATCCGATCCAGCACGTGCGGCGTTTCCTCAAGATTTGCAATCAATATGCGGAAAGTACGCATCTAAACTTAGTTTATACGAAAACAATGCGCAGAAACAGCACTCATTAAGGCGTATTTTTGAATCAGCAAAGAAATTCCTGTTTTCCGAGGAGACGCGCCATGGGTCCTTTCCCGCATAACGCCCCGAAATCTGTCATCAGCGAAGAAAACCCAGCCGGTACCGACGGGTTTGAGTTTGTTGAATTCGCACACCCCGAGCCGCAAGAGCTGCGAGACCTGTTTGCGCGAATGGGCTTCGACTATGTCGGCTATCACCGCGACACCCCCAAGGTCGAGCTTTGGCAACAGGGTGATGTAACCTACATTCTGAACGCGGATCCTGATAGTTTTGCAGCCAAATTCGTGGCCGAGCACGGCCCCTGCGCCCCTGCCATGGGCTGGCGCGTTGTTGATGCTCAGAAGGCTTATGAGCACGCGATCGCCAAAGGGGCTGAGCCCTATGATGGCGCAGACAAGACCATGAACGTTCCGGCGATCAAGGGCATTGGTGGTTCGCTGATCTACTTCATCGATCAGTATTATGACACCTCGCCCTACAATGAGGAATTTGAATGGCTGGAGCAGTCAAAACCGCGCGGCGATGGGTTCTACTATCTCGATCACCTGACCCACAACGTATTCAAGGGCAACATGGACAAGTGGTTCAAATTCTACGGCGACCTGTTCAACTTCCGTGAAATCCGCTTTTTCGACATTCAAGGTAAGTTCACCGGGCTTTACAGTCGCGCGTTGACTTCACCTTGTGGTCGCATCCGCATTCCGATCAATGAAGATCGTGGCGAGACCGGACAGATCGTCTCCTACCTGAAGAAGTACAACGGCGAAGGCATCCAGCATATCGCGGTGGGCAGCGACGACATCTACGCCTCGACCGATGCCATTGCCGAGAAGGGTCTGAAGTTCATGCCCGGTCCGAACGAGGCCTATTATGACATGTCTTACGACCGTGTGTCCGGCCATGATGAGCCCAAGCATCGGATGATGAAGCACGGCATTCTGATCGACGGCGAAGGTGTAGTTGATGGCGGTGAGACCAAGATTCTGCTGCAGATCTTTTCGAAAACAGTCATTGGCCCGATCTTCTTTGAGTTCATTCAGCGTAAAGGGGATGACGGGTTTGGTGAGGGCAACTTCAAAGCCCTGTTTGAATCGATCGAACGCGAGCAGATCGAGTCGGGTGAAATCTCGGCAGCCTAAACATGAATCAATGAAATCAACCGAGCGCCGTGTCTGACCGACATGGCGCTTTTTCTTTACCCGCGCGGCATCTTGAGCGTGATGTTCTTGCCGCGCTTCTGATAGCGCAACTCGCTGTCGCCGATGGCGATGACATTACCTCCGTCGATGCGATCGCCCACCTTCAGCTTTTTGTAGCGTCCGCTGGGCAGGCGGACCAAAGCACGGCGGTTTGCCGGGGTGCCGTACACGCCGATTAGGTTCAACTTGCGCAGGTTAATCGCGTTGTCGATGGTTGCTTGTCTCGCAACTGACGCGGAAGACGGAATTTTGGGATTGACCGTTCTGGGCTGGAACGAACCAACTTCATCGGCATTACTGGCCACATTTGCGGTCGAGGCCAGCGCTGCACTCCCAGAACTAGGTTGCCGTGTCGCGCGCGCCGTGATGCTGGCAGGCCTGATTTTTGGACGGGGTACCCGTACAACAGCCAGCGCAGTCGGGGTTTCATCGACCTGCGGAGGGGTTTGCAGAGACTCGGGCCGCAGCTTAGGCCGGACCGAGGCCAGCTCTTGCCGGGATCGACCGCCAAGTTGCTGGCGTTCGAATTGATCCACCAGATTTTCCGGGCGTGGCCGTGGGCGAAACGCCGCGAGTCTCTCATCGACCTCTTCTATGACAACGGGTTCTGTTTCGAACCTGGTTGGGGGTTCGGGGGGCACGGATGCGGGACGACCCAGATAAACCATCACACCGGCCGGGTTCAGCGTGCCTTCGGCACTTGGCGTCACAAATCCGCGTTCATCCAGGTTGAACCGCTGCCCCGCTTGGCCTGGCAAAGAGATCGACTCAAAAGACGCATCTGTGTCGAGGCTGGCAAGTTCGGGTAGTGCGACGGAATCGGTCGACAGGTCCGAGCGATCGACCGATGTGAGATATTGATTATCCACGCCAGCCACAGGCGCTGGCTCCAGGCCTGAAGGTTCAACGGGGGCGGTGCCGGTAAACTCACGAAACTCGGTTCTGCTCTCTGGCAGATCAGCGATGTCTTCGACCGGCTCCGGTTCAATCTTCAGTGCTTCGAGAATGGCCTCGTCCGTGGGGGTGAGCACCGGTTCTTCCTCTGCCACTTCAGGTTCTTGTGGGAGGCTTGCGATCTCGGTTTCCTGAGGTTCGGGTTGTGCCTGCGGTTCTGCAGTTGCAGTTTCTGGCTCTGGTTGCAGCTCGGGCTCTAACGGTTCGGCCACTTCGACAATTTCGGGGTCAGAGCTGTTGTAAGACCAGACACCCAGCAACATTCCAACCACAACCGACGCTGCGATCGCAGGAATTGCAAAGCGTTTCAGATCCGTTCCTGTCTTGGCAGACGAGGGCAGTGCTTTGGTAGCAGGCTCAAATGCAGGGGGGGCTGCATCTTCAGCGATGGCGTGAACCGGTATGTCCGGCGTATCAACGGGTTTGGGGGCCGCAATCACTGCGTCCTCATCCACAATGATCGGCAGTTCCAGAAATGGCGCGTCCAGAGCATCGTTGCCGGTTGCGCTGACCCAGAATGCCTCGGGGATAAAGCCATGATCGGTGGCAAATGCGCTGGCTTCGTCCAGCGTTTGCTGGGCCACAGCGGCAACCGGGGTCTCAGTCCCCACGTCGCCCGCGACATAAGCCAGCTCTGAGAGCTCATAGGGCGTGGCTGCGGCCAACGTATCCTTGACCTTTTTCGCCGCTGCATCGGTGTCCAAACCATCGGTGTCGACAACCAAGAGGCGCACCTGATCGGATGGAATAACAAGCTTGCAACTCAGGTCATTTTCCAGCGCGAATCCCTGATCCCGAAGGGCCTGCATCTGGTCCGCGAAATCTGACGCATCTAATGGAACGGTTCCAATGCAGTACCAGTCTCCATCCGACTGATGATGCAAGGAAATGCCGTTTTCAGAAAATGACAGCGCAAAGGCGGGTTTCATAATCGCGATGAACCATAATTGTCGGCTTTTATGCAAACGCTTAGATGTCTGCCCGCCGAGATTAGAGCAGGAACTCGCCGAGGGAAAGAAAAAGGCACGTTTCCCCCTTGCCGTGTACGGGCCCGACCACCCATCTTGAGAGCAAGCATCAAGGAGGGATCATCTTGAAGACACTTGCTTTTTTGGCCGCCATGGTCGCTGCCACCGCGACTCTGCCCGCCCATGCGGAAGAACGTCGCATCTCGGTCAGCGGGACCGGTACGGCTCTGGTTGCACCCGATATGGCAACGATAACACTGGGCGTGACCAATCAGGATGCGCAGGCATCGGTAGCGATGCAGGCGACCTCGGATGCGGTGACGCAGATCCTCAAACGACTGGACGAAATGGGATTGGAGGCGCGCGATGTTCAGACGCGCGATCTTTCGCTTTCACCGGTCTGGTCGGGGCGCAGCAATTCCAGCAATGAGCCACCCAAGATCACTGGGTTCACCGCGTCCAACCGCGTTTCGGTTCGCGTGCGGGATCTGGATAATCTGGGCCAGATCATGGATGCGGTCATCAAGGATGGTGCGAATGATTTCGGCGGTCTGAGCTTTGGCGTGCAAGAGCCCAAACCGCTTGAGGCTGAAGCACGGGCCAAAGCTGTGGCAGATGCGACCGAGAAGGCGCAGCAACTAGCGCAGGCGTCCGGGGTTACGCTGGGTCCCATCCTATCGATCAACGACCACGGCGGAGGTGTTCGCCCGATGGCTCAGATGCGCGAGATGGCGATGTCGGACGCCGGTGGCGTGCCGGTCGCAGGCGGAGAGATTTCCGTTTCGGTCAATATCGCGATGGAGTTCGAAATCGCGGAGTAAGCTACGATCCAACGCGGGCTTGCAGCGGTTGGCGCTGCTGGCCCGATGCATCGAAATTCCCCGGCGCAAGCCAGTTCTCGAATGCCGCGCGAATGCGCGGCCACTCGCTGTCGATAATCGAAAACCACGCCGTATCCCGGTTGCGCCCTTTGTAATGGGTCGCCTGCCGGAAGACGCCCTCGAACGTGAAACCCAAACGTTCAGCTGCGCGTTTTGATGGCGCGTTCAGGGCGTCGCATTTCCATTCATAGCGGCGATAACCAAGCTCATCGAACACCCGGCGCATCATCAGATACATCACTTCGGTTGATTGCGGTTTAAGCTGCAGCAAGGGTGAGAAATGGATGTGGCCCACTTCTATTGCACCCGCGGCTGGTTCGACTCGAAGGTACGAGGCCATCCCGACGGGTACCTCATCCGCGTCGAACACTGTATGGAACATCGGGTCCGCATCCATGCAATTTGACTGCGCCCATGCGGTGAAATCCGCCTCAGAGTCGAACGGGCCGTAGGGAAGGTAAGTCCAATTGCGGCCGTCCATGTCATTGGCAAACGCCCGGTACAAGCCGGGCGCGTGCCTGTTTACATCCAATGGCACAACGGAACAGAACCGGCCCTGCATCGGTGTGTAAGGGGGCGTGGGGCGAGGGAACTCGCCCGTGACCGAAAAACCGATGGGTTGACCCAGTTCATTTGTGTTGTGCCCGGTCATCGGATCAGGCGCTGGCTTTGGACAGAGCCTGATCGAGATCAGCGATCAGATCGTCTGCATCCTCGATCCCGATGGACACGCGCACCACTCCAGGGCCTGCGCCTGCAGCTTCCTGCTGCTCGGGCGTCAACTGACGGTGTGTGGTCGAGGCCGAGTGGATGATCAGCGACCGTGCGTCGCCAAGGTTGGCCACGTGGCTGAAGATCTCAAGCGCGTTCACCAGCTTGACGCAGGCGTCATAGCCACCCTTCACCGCAAAGGTGAACAGGGCACCCGCGCCGCGCGGGTAGTGCTTTTTTACCCTGTCGCTATAGGGCGAGGATGGCAGGCCAGCATATGTCACGTAATCCACACGGTCGTCTGCCTCGAGCCACGCTGCTATTTTCTGCGCGTTTTCGACATGGCGCTCCATCCGTAGCGATAGCGTTTCTATCCCCATCAGCGTGTAATGCGCCGCCTGAGGGTTCATCGTCATGCCCAGATCGCGTAGACCGATCGCGATGCCGTGGAATGTAAAGGCGAGCGGGCCGAAGGTCTCGTGGAATTTCAGGCCGTGATAGGCGGGTTCGGGTTCGCTGAGCGAAGGAAACTTGTCATTTGCCGACCAGTCGAACTTGCCCGAATCCACGATGCAGCCGCCGGTCACGGTGCCGTTTCCGGTCAGGTACTTGGTGGTCGAATGCACGACCAGCGTCGCGCCCTGTTCAATCGGGCGGCACAGGTAGGGCGTGGCCGAGGTGTTGTCGACGATCAGCGGAATGCCTGCTGCATCGGCTAAATCCGCCAGAGCACGGATATCAGTGACATAGCCGCCGGGATTGGCGATGGATTCGCAGAATACTGCACGGGTGTTTTCGTCGATAGCGGCCTTCACAGCGTCCAGATCATCGGTATCAACGAATTTGGCCGACCAGCCGAAACGTTTGATCGTCTGGCTAAACTGCGTCACCGTCCCACCGTAGAGGCGGGTCGAGGCGACAACATTGCAGCCCGGCCCCATCAGCGGGAAAAGCGCCATGATCTGCGCTGCGTGTCCCGAGGAACAGCAGACCGCACCGACACCGCCTTCAAGCGTCGCCACACGTTCCTGCAGCACCGCAACAGTCGGGTTGGTCAGGCGCGAATAGATAAAACCCACTTCCTGCAGGTTGAACAACGCGGCGGCGTGTTCCGCGTCGCGAAATACATATGCCGTGGTCTGGTAGATCGGTGTCTGGCGCGCGCCTGTGGCAGGGTCGGGGCGAGCCCCGGCGTGAATTTGCAGCGTGTCAAAACCGTAGGTGGGTCCGTCAGACATCGAGGAAATCTCCTGTTGGAATGTGTGTTGCTGAATCTCTAGGACATTGGCTCGCCCGGCACAATGTCCGCTTCACCGTAGCCAAAGCCCCTTGGACTTGATCGTTTTGCGAATGACCTGTTCGCGTGCGGGCAGGTTGTTTCGGTCGAACAATGCCCGGATCTTCGCACCCTTGCGCTGTATCACGAGCTTCTTCAGTGGATCATAGCCTTTGAGCACTTTTTTGATCTTGTTCGGGGCCACGACGGTTTCCAATATCTCGACCACATGATCGCTTTCGCGGGCGTAGAGCATCGGGAACAGGCGATAGTGGCAGCTGATCCGACCATCCAGCAGGCCCTCGGGCAGGGCATCCCGTCCGCCACCGAAGGAATGGATGACCAGCGGCAAGGCGATCTGATCTAGCCACGGGTTCAGAACTTGCCCGGTCAGTTCGGGGATTTCCTCGTCGCGAATGGTGCGGGCATAGCCCATAAACCGCTCACCAAATTGGCGGGGGCATTTGTAGAAGAAATAACCGGCGTTAAAATACAGGTAGCGCCGCCAATAACCCTCGGGCTGGCTGGGATCGAGAGAGCTTTCGAAATCCAGCCCGAACCGGTCATACAGTGCGCGCCAGATACCCTCATATCCTGGGCCGTAGAGCGTGGGTTTGGGCCATGTTCCCTCGACCCGAAGTGAGGCGCCGGGCTGTTCGAAATCGAACGGGACGTCGGAAATTTCGCCGGTGATCAGAGTGTCGGAGTCGAAAAAGACAAAGGGCTCGCCCTCTGGCATCGCCAGCAAAGCTTCGATCTTGTTGCCATTGGGATAGCTCGAGCCAAAAGCATGAGACTCAAAAGGCAGAATCTCGGCACCCAGATGCTGCAGGGCTTCAAGAACTTCGGCATCCTGAATGCTGGGGTTCTGAGGCCAAAGAGGGCCGGGCTGTGGTACCCCCACGAACAACCGACCTTTGAACCCTGATGAGCTGTGGCGCAGCGAGGCGGCGAACAAAAGCGCCTCGTATTGCAGCCGGTTGTTTTGCCCGATGATGAGGATGTTGAATGTCGCCGGGCTTGCCTGCATCGTGTTGCGCTTTCTGATCGGGCCGGTATTCGGCCGCTGCCTCAACCGGAAGTACAACAAGCTGTGAAGGGCGTCAAAACCCCAAGCATGACCGGTTTGCAAATCCGGCTCGTGCTCCCATCTAATGCTACAGCAACGCAGGAGGATTGCATATGCTGGTCAATGCAGATTTCACACAGCGGGCCGCCGTTCACTTTGATCAGACCGAATGGGTCGCGTCACCGGCTGCTGGCGTCGAACGCAAGATGCTGGACCGCATTGGCGAGGAAGTGGCGCGTGCCACAACCATCGTGCGCTTTGCCCCCGGCAGCGCGTTTTCGGCGCATACTCATGACGGGGGTGAGGAATATCTGGTGCTGGACGGTGTGTTCCAGGATGAAACCGGAGATTTCCCTGTCGGCAGCTATGTACGCAATCCCCCGACGTCCTCCCATACACCTTCGGCCAGCGAAGGCGCGACTATTCTGGTCAAACTGCATCAGCTCGACCCCGATGACCGCACTGAGGTTCGGCGCTCGATCAACGGGGGCGGAAATATCGATTTGTTCAAGGATGCGCATGAGGATGTCCAGGTGCAAACCTGGGGCGCGGGCGAACATATTGAATTGGACGCAGATAAGGGGTTTGAGGTCTTTGTTATCGAAGGTGGCTTTGCCGAGGCGGGCGAAGAATTTGGCACTTGGGACTGGTTGCGCTTGCCGCCTGGATCACGCTTTGCTGCTGTAGCAGGTGAGGGCGGAGCCCGTGTTTGGATCAAATCCGGCCACCTGGGTGGGATGGTCTGAGCCACCGCTGCCAACAATATAGGCAATTTCTGACTGAATCCGGACCATTCCGCCCGGATTTTTCATTTTTTGACCATTTGGCAAATTTTACCAATTGATAAAAAATCAGATTGTGGCAAGCTGGGGTCCATAACAAACATATCTACAGGGAGTAGAGTGATGGCACAGGGCCAGATGGCACCCGGGATCGTCTCCGGGCGGCTTTCCAGCGATGAGCTGACCTCGAATTTCACCGATCTGCATCCGCCACTGGCCCCGCACGAGGCCGCTGTGGCCGCCGATCGATGCTATTTCTGCTATGACGCGCCATGTGTGACGGCATGTCCTACGGATATCGATATTCCGTTGTTCATTCGCCAGATTCAGGCCGGGCAACCGCAGGCGGCAGGGCAGACCATTCTGGAGCAGAACATTCTGGGCGGCATGTGTGCCCGGGTTTGTCCGACCGAAACTTTGTGTGAAGAGGCTTGCGTGCGTGAGACGGCCGAAGGCAAGCCGGTCGAGATCGGACGCCTGCAGCGTTATGCAACCGATGATGTGATGGCCTCGGGTGCGCATCCGTTCGAGCGCGCCGCATCAACCGGCAAGACAATTGCCGTAGTTGGGGCAGGGCCCGCCGGTCTGGCCTGTGCGCATCGTCTGGCGATGCAGGGGCACGATGTGGTGATCCACGAAGGCAAGCCCAAGCCAGGCGGTCTGAACGAATACGGGATTGCGGCGTATAAATCTACCAATGATTTTGCACAGGCCGAGGTCGATTGGCTGCTTAAAATAGGCGGGATCGCGATCGAGACCGGTTCGTTTCTGGGAGAGACGATTTCTCTGGAAGGGTTGCAGGAGAACTATGACGCTGTTTTCCTGTCAATAGGACTTGCGGGGGTGAACGCACTGCGGGCTGATGGGGTCGATAAAGACGGGGTGCGCCCGGCGGTCGACTTTATCTCGGATGTGCGACAGGCCAGCGATCTGGTTGATCTACCTGTGGGTCGCAATGTCGTTGTGATTGGCGGTGGTATGACTGCCGTAGATGCGGCAGTGAAATCGAAACTGCTAGGCGCTGAGCACGTCACCATCGCCTATCGCCGAGGTCGCGACGCGATGGGTGCAAGCCGGTACGAACAGGATTTGGCGGCATCGCATGGTGTTCGGATTCTCTGCAATGTTCAGCCGGTGGCTATTCACGGAAATGGTGCCGCAGCAGAGATCGAATTGGAGTATACTGCTAGCCATGATGGTCGACTGACCGGAACGGGTGAAACTGTCCGTGTGCCCGCCGATCAGGTTTTTAAGGCCATCGGTCAGACGCTTGACGGTGCGCCGGAAGGCCTAACGCTGGATGGCAATAAGATTGCCGTGACCGGGGCGGGACGCACTTCAATGACCGGTGTGTGGGCTGGCGGAGACTGTGCGGCAGGAGGCGAAGACCTGACCGTGACCGCCGTAGCCGAAGGTCGCGATGCCGCGATGGATATCCACGCTGCTCTGAGCGCGTGAAACTCAAAGACAAAGATGCAGAACAGCATCAGGGAGGCCGGATAAATGGCTGATTTAACATCAAACTTTATTGGAATATCAAGCCCGAACCCGTATTGGCTGGCCTCCGCGCCACCGACGGATAAGGAGTACAATGTTCGCCGCGCCTTCGAGGCCGGATGGGGCGGCGTAGTGTGGAAGACCTTGGGGGCCGAGGGGCCTCCGGTCGTGAATGTGAACGGCCCACGCTATGGCGCGATTTATGGCGCGGACCGCCGGTTGTTGGGACTCAACAACATCGAACTGATCACAGATCGGCCGCTTGAGGTGAACCTTGAGGAAATGGCCCGCGTAAAGGCGGATTATCCAGATCGCGCCCTGATCGCCTCGATCATGGTGCCCTGTGAGGAGGCTGCTTGGAAGGCCATTCTGCCGCGTGTGGCCGAAACCGGTGCGGACGGGATCGAGCTGAATTTTGGCTGTCCGCACGGGATGAGCGAGCGGGGTATGGGATCTGCCGTGGGGCAGGTGCCGGAATACATCGAAATGGTGACCCGTTGGTGCAAACAGTATTACGACCGCCCAGTTATCGTGAAGCTAACGCCGAACATTACGGATATCCGCAAACCTGCGGCGGCGGCGAAGAATGGGGGCGCGGATGCGGTATCGCTGATCAATACGATTAACTCGATCACCAGCGTCAATCTGGATACGTTCAGCCCCGAACCCTCGATTGACGGTAAAGGCAGCCATGGTGGCTACTGCGGACCGGCGGTGAAACCAATCGCGTTGTCGATGGTGTCCGAGATTGCGCGGGCCGAAGCCACGCATGGGCTGCCGATCTCAGGCATCGGTGGCGTCACCACTTGGCGCGATGCAGCAGAGTTTATCTCGCTGGGTTGCGGCACTGTTCAGGTCTGCACTGCAGCGATGACCTATGGGTTTAAAATCATCGATGAATTGACGGCTGGCCTGTCGGAATGGATGGATGAGAAAGGCTATGCCAATATCGACGAAGTGATCGGACGCGCAGTGCCCAATGTGACTGATTGGCAATATCTGAACCTCAACTACATCGCCAAAGCGAAGATCGATCAGGATCAGTGCATCAAATGCGGTCGCTGTTTTGCAGCCTGTGAAGACACCAGCCATCAGGCGATTTCGATGTCGGAGGATCGGGTGTTCGAAGTGATCGACGAGGAATGCGTAGCCTGCAATCTTTGCGTGGATGTGTGCCCTGTAGAGGGGTGTATTTCCATGGAGCCGATGGCCGCCGGAGCGGTTGATCCGCGCACAGGCAAGGTCGTTGATCCTGAATATGCCAATTGGACGACACACCCCAACAACCCCATGGCGAAAGCGGCGGAGTAGTCAGAGATTTTTCGTCGAAAAATCTTGGCGTAGAAAATTCGGCGAATTTTCTCAGAACAGAATGTCGATGGGTCCGTTGTGGCAGATGATGACATATTGATTGGCGGTGCGGATCAAATGGTATCCGCGCCGTTTCACTTCTGCCTGAAAAGCCGCGTGACCAACCTCGCGTTCGACCCAAGCAACTGAGCGTCGTACAACAGCTCCCGTTCTAGCAGATCGGGACGAGAAAAGCTGGGTGATCCAAGGCTCGGGATCTGAGCGATACGTCATCATGCTCCGAGCTTTTCTCAATAGGGTTAAGTGTTTCTTAAGGTGTAAGCAGTTTTCGATAGAGCGTTTCCACGAACGGAACTGCGCCTTCGAATGGGTCTTCTTCCCCAAGAATTGCCCGGACTTGAACATCGAAATCCGCATAATGCTGTGTCAGTGCCCAGATCGAGAAAATCAGATGATAGGGATGGACTCGTGCAATTTTGCCCTGAGCCATCCAGCTTGTCAGAATCGTGGTTTTTTCATCGACCAGTTTTTTGAGATCGCTGGACAAAGCTTCATGAATGCGCGGCGCGCCCTGAACAAGCTCATTGGCAAAGAGGCGGCTCTCGCGCGGCAGATCGCGGCTCATCTCAAGCTTGCGTTGGATATAAGACAGTATTTCTTCCAGCGGGTCGCCATCCTCATTCAACGCGTGCAGGGGAGCGAGCCAGACTTCAAGCAGACCCGACAACAGGGCTGTATGGATCGCTTCTTTCGATGGAAAATAATAGAGCAGGTTGGGCTTGCTCAGCCCCGCCTCAGCTGCAATTTGGTCGACGGTTGCGCCGCGAAAACCGTGGGCTGAGAACACATTCAGGGCCGCCTCGAGAATCGCTGCTCGGTTCTTTTGCTGAATCCGGGTTGGGGCGCGGTCTTTGGGCATGTTCACCTGTTGTCCTTTTTTCGGCCAGTTGGGTGTCAATTATGTCGAAAATTCCGGCAGGCCACTGCAATTTCTTGACTGATGTCGAACCCGTGATAGCGTGAGTTTGACCAGATGGTCAAATCAAGACACCAAAAGCGAGCCAAATCGCAAGCAACAGGGAAGAACAAGATGGCAGCTCCGGCGCAGAATCTCAGGATCAATGGCGACAGGTTATGGGACAGCCTGATGGAGATGGCCAAGATCGGCCCAGGCGTCGCGGGTGGGAACAACCGTCAGACGCTAACGGACGAGGACGCCGACGGGCGCGCGCTGTTTCAGAAATGGTGCGAGGATGCCGGTTGCTCGATGGGGCTGGACCAGATGGGCAATATGTTTGCCCGACGAGAGGGAGCGGACCCCGAGGCTCTGCCGGTTTATGTAGGGTCGCATTTGGATACGCAGCCCACAGGTGGCAAGTATGATGGCGTTCTTGGCGTGCTTGGTGGGCTGGAGATCATTCGCACGCTGAATGACCTGGGCATCAAGACCAAGCACCCTATTGTGGCCACCAATTGGACCAACGAAGAAGGAACGCGATATGCCCCGGCGATGTTGTCTTCGGGGGTGTTTGCCGGAATGCACACTCAGGACTGGGCTTATGCACGTGAGGATGCCGAAGGAAAGAAGTTCGGGGATGAACTGAACCGCATCGGTTGGCGCGGCGATGAAGAGGTTGGCGCGCGCAAGATGCACGCTTTCTTTGAGTTGCACATTGAACAGGGCCCGATTCTGGAAGCTGAGGGTAAGGATATTGGCGTTGTAACCCATGGTCAGGGTTTGAGCTGGACCCAGGTTACCGTGACCGGCAAGGATGCGCATACTGGGTCTACACCGATGCCGATGCGCAAGAATGCCGGGCTGGCGATGGCGCGTATTCTTGAGAAAGTGGACGAGATTGCATGGTCGCATGCACCTCATGCCGTGGGTGCGGCGGGGCATATCGATGTCTATCCGAACTCACGCAATGTGATCCCTGGAAAGGCAGTGTTCACGGTCGATTTTCGCTCGCCCGAGTTGGACGTGATCACTGATATGGAGAACCGTCTGCGGGTCGCAGCTGAAGACATCGTCGAAGAGATGGGGCTGCAGATCGAATTCGAGAAGGTGGGCGGTTTTGATCCGGTGAAGTTTGATGAGGGTTGCGTGGCGGCGGTGCGCGATGCGGCTGAGCGGTTGGGGTATTCGCATACGGATATCATCTCGGGCGCCGGACATGATGCCTGCTGGATCAACCGGGTGGCGCCAACAGCGATGGTGATGTGCCCATGCGTTGATGGGTTGAGCCATAATGAAGCTGAGGAGATCAGCAAGGATTGGGCTGCAGCTGGGGCGGATGTTCTGTTGCATGCGGTCGTTGAGACGGCTGGGATCGTGGAATAGGGGGCTCTGCCCCCGTCGCCCGATGGGCGGCTCCCCCGGGATATTTTTAGCCAGATGAAGCAAGCGGCGCAGACCGCATCAGGGAGTTTAACATGAGCACTGTAATCAAGAACGGAACCGTTGTGACCGCTGATCTGACCTATAAGGCGGATGTAAAGGTCGAAGGTGGTGTGATTACTGAGATTGGGCCGGACCTGCGAGGTGATAAGGAACTTGATGCATCGGGCTGTTATGTCATGCCCGGAGGGATCGACCCGCACACGCATCTGGAAATGCCGTTTATGGGAACCTATTCCAGCGATGATTTCGAAAGCGGCACACGCGCAGCGCTGGCAGGCGGGACCACGATGGTGGTGGATTTCGCGTTGCCCAATCCGGGCGAAAGCCTGTTGGACGCCCTGAAGCGTTGGGACAACAAGTCAACGCGCGCGAATTGTGATTATTCGTTCCATATGGCGGTGACCTGGTGGGGCGAGCAGGTGTTTGATGACATCAAAACCGTCATCGAGACGCGTGGCATCAACACCTTCAAGCATTTCATGGCCTATAAAGGCGCGCTGATGGTGAACGACGATGAGCTGTTTGCTTCGTTCAAGCGTCTGGCCGAGTTGGGTGGCACCGCGATGGTCCATGCCGAGAATGGCGATGTGGTCGCTGAACTGAGCGCGAAGTTGTTGGCCGAAGGAAACACAGGGCCAGAGGCGCATGCCTATTCCCGCCCACCACAGGTGGAAGGCGAGGCAACCAACCGCGCGATCATGATCGCGGATATGGCGGGTGTGCCGCTCTATGTGGTGCATACTTCCTGTGAGGAGGCGCACGAGGCTATTCGACGCGCCAAGATGCAGGGCAAACGGGTTTGGGGCGAGCCTTTGATCCAACACCTAACATTGGATGAAAGCGAGTATTTCCACCACGATTGGGAGCATGCGGCACGGCGAGTCATGAGCCCTCCGTTCCGGAACAAACAGCATCAGGATAGCTTGTGGAACGGTTTGCAGTCAGGAACGCTGAGCGTCGTAGCAACGGACCATTGTGCCTTTACCACCGAGCAGAAACGATATGGCGTGGGTGATTTCACCAAAATACCGAACGGGACCGGAGGGCTGGAGGATCGGATGCCGATGCTTTGGACACATGGGGTGAATACAGGTAGGTTGACACCGAATGAGTTCGTGGCTGTTACTTCAACTAACATCGCCAAGATATTGAATTGTTATCCGAAAAAAGGTGCGGTTCTCGTGGGAGCGGATGCTGATCTGGTGGTTTGGGATCCGGATAAGGCCAAGGTGATCTCGGCTGATACGCAGCAGTCGTCGATCGACTACAACGTCTTCGAGGGCAAAGAGGTGCGAGGGCTGCCTCGGTTCACGCTGACCCGCGGTGCGGTGGCTGTACATGATGGCGAGATTCAGACTCAGGAAGGGCACGGTAAGTTCGTGGCACGTGAGGCCAATACCCATGTGAACAAGGCGCTGAGCACCTGGAAAGAGTTGACAGCGCCCCGGCCTGTTGAGCGGACAGGTATACCGGCAACGGGAGTATAAACCCCTTGGGTCGCCTTTCTGGCGACTCGGGTCTGAGCTTCTTCAAGGCAATCGAATGAATACAGAAAATACTACTCAGCCCGTTATTGAGGCAAGGCAGCTGGATCTTACATTTCAGACGAATGATGGGCCTATTCATGCGCTGAAAGATGTGAACTTGTCGATTGGCAAGGGGGAGTTCGTTAGTTTTATCGGCCCCTCGGGCTGCGGCAAGACGACGTTCCTGCGCTGTATCGCAGCACTGGAAACACCGACCGGCGGGGCCCTGACCGTGAATGGCATGACGCCTGACGAAGCACGGCGAAAGCGCGCTTATGGGTATGTGTTTCAGGCGGCCGGGCTCTACCCGTGGCGGACCATTGCAAAGAACATCAAGCTGCCGCTTGAGATCATGGGCTATTCCTCTGCCGAGCAGGAGGAACGCGTTAGAAAGGTTCTGGAACTTGTTGATCTTGATGGATTTGGCGGTAAGTTCCCCTGGCAGCTCTCGGGCGGGATGCAACAGCGGGCCAGTATTGCGCGGGCCTTGGCATTTGATGCGGATATTCTGCTGATGGACGAACCGTTCGGTGCGCTGGATGAGATTGTGCGCGACCATCTGAACGAACAGCTTCTGGCATTATGGGCGCGCACCGAGAAGACCATCGGTTTCGTAACACATTCGATCCCCGAAGCGGTGTATCTCAGCACCAAGATCGTGGTGATGAGCCCTCGGCCTGGCCGGATCACGGATGTGATCGATAGCCCTCTGCCGAAAGAGCGGCCTCTGGATATCCGTGATACGCCCGAGTTTATCGAAGTCGCCCACCGCGTGCGAGAAGGATTGCGAGCGGGTCATGGGGATGAAGTGTGATGGCGGGTAAAGGCATCAGGCGGGCATCCCGCGAAGATGTGGGGGATTGCGCGCGCATCATCGCGACCTGGGCCGCCCAGACCGATTGGATACCCGAGGAATTGCCAGAAGAAAAGCTGGCGGATCTGATCCTTGAGGCGTTTCCGAACAGGGACATCTGGATCGCAGGTGATCCGATTGATTGCTATATGTCTGTCGATCCGGTCGAACATAAAGTTGGTGCGCTGTATTGTTTGCGCACTGGGCAGGGCATCGGCAAGCAATTGCTGGATAAGGCGAAGGAGGGGCGCGACCATCTTTGGCTGACCACACATGTGCCAAATGTCGACGCGCAACGGTTTTATCGGCGCGAGGGCTTTGTTGAGACGGGAAGAGAGCCTCCGGTGCCACCTGACACGGTGCCTGTCATTCGGATGGAGTGGCATGCATGAAGCAGATCATTGCAGTCCTCACCGTGATCGCCGCCATTGTCGTTGTCTGGTACGCGGCCTGTATTCCTATGAATATCAAAGGGGTTCTGACTGAACAGGAGCGCGCGGGTGCTGAAGTCCAACCACCTTCAGCCAAGGATCGCCGGGACATGGGGGAGATCGGTCTGGCCTTGAACAACGCGTTTGCAATCCCAGCCACATGGGAGCAGGACCGCCCGCGGCTGCCTGCACCGCATCAAGTTGGGATTGAGCTGTGGGAAACCACGATTGAGAAAAAAATCACCTCGAAACGCTCTCTGATTTATCATGGCTGGGTCACGCTGAGCGCCACGATGCTGGGTTTTGCTATCGGAACCGGGTTGGGCATCCTACTGGCGGTCGGGATCGTGCACAGTCGGGTGATGGATCTGTCGGTGATGCCCTGGGCGATCGTCAGCCAGACCATTCCTATCATTGCGCTGGCTCCGATGATCATTGTCGTTCTGTATTCTGTCGGGGTTCAGGGGATCATTCCTAAGGCGATCATTTCGGCGTATCTGAGTTTCTTCCCCGTCGTCGTAGGCATGGTAAAAGGGCTGCGCAGCCCGGATGCTATGCAGTTGGATTTGCTGCGAACCTACAATGCCAGCCGTTCGCAGGGGTTTTGGAAACTGCGCCTGCCGGCCTCGATGCCCTATCTCTTCACATCGCTGAAAATTGGCGTCGCTGCTTCGCTGGTCGGGGCCATTGTTGGAGAACTGCCGACCGGGGCTGTTGCCGGGTTGGGTGCACGGCTGCTGGCCGGTAGCTACTATGGCCAGACGGTACAGATCTGGTCGGCGCTGTTTGCTGCGGCCATTCTCGCCGCCTGTCTCGTCGGGTTGCTGGGGCTGATCGAGCGGACCGTCCTGAAACGAATGGGGATGGCACAATGATACCTATTCTTGGTGCAATCGCAGTCTGGTTATTGGGCTGGTGGTTGAACAGCCTTCTGGCCAGCGGACCCTATTCTGACACACGGATGGTGCGGTTTCTTGCGCCCCTGATCTTCGGTCTGACCGTGATTGGCATCTGGGAACTGGTGGTGCGTGGACTAGAAGTGCCCTTGGTCATCCTGCCCGCACCATCGGTCATCTGGGACCGTTTCTGGGACAGTTTGCCGACACTTTGGGCTGACTTTGTTCAAACGATCATCAAGGGAGCACTCAGCGGCTACATCATCGGCTGCGGTTCGGCCTTTCTCATGGCAATTGCCGTGGATAGATGGGATTTCCTGCGCCTCGGGCTTCTTCCCGTCGGCAACTTTGTTGCAGCGCTGCCGATCGTGGGCACCGCACCCATTTTAGTGATGTGGTTCGGGTTCGACTGGCATTCCAAGGCGGCGGTCGTCGTAGTGATGGTGTTCTTCCCGATGCTGGTGAACACGGTGGCAGGGCTGCGCGAAGCCACAACGATGCAGCGCGATCTGATGGAGACCTATGCCGCCACCTATTGGCAGAGCTTCCTGAAACTTCGCCTCCCCGCCGCGATGCCGTTTATTTTCAACGGGCTAAAGATTTCTACCACTCTGGCGCTGATCGGCGCTATCGTGGCTGAGTTCTTTGGCTCCCCCACATTGGGCATGGGCTTTCGGATATCGACCAGCGTCGGGCAATTGTCGCTGGACATGGTGTGGGCCGAGATTGTGGTGGCCGCGCTGGCGGGGACGGCCTTCTATGGCGTAGTGGCGATGATCGAAAAGGCGGTGACCTTCTGGCATCCGTCGCAGCGAGGATAAAGGAATAATTCAACAGACCCCATAAACGGGGCAAACATAAGCAACTAGGAGATATGAAGATGAAGAAGCTACTCAGTGGGGCGGTTGCGGCCTTTAGCCTGGCAGCCAGTGCGACACTTGCTGCGGATGAGGTGACACTGCAATTGAAGTGGGTCACGCAAGCGCAGTTTGCGGGCTATTATGTGGCAAAAGATAAAGGGTTCTACGAAGAAGAGGGGCTGGACGTCACCATTCTGCCCGGCGGTCCTGATATTGCGCCTACACAGGTGATCGCAGGTGGCGGAGCAGACGTTACGGTGGAATGGATGCCGGCTGCACTTGCTGCGCGCGAAAAGGGTCTGCCTCTGGTGAACATCGCGCAGCCTTTCAAGAGCTCGGGCATGATGCTGACCTGCTGGAAAGATGCGGGGATTGCCTCGCCCGAAGATCTCAAAAATCGCACGCTGGGAGTCTGGTTCTTCGGCAACGAATTCCCGTTCATGAGCTGGATGAGTCAGCTGGGAATCGGTACCGATGGCAAAAGCGACAGCGGTGTCGAAGTGCTGAAACAAGGCTTTAACGTCGACCCGCTGCTGCAGCGTCAGGCCGATTGCATCAGCACCATGACCTACAATGAGTATTGGCAGGTCATTGATGCCGGTGTCACGCCTGAAGAACTGGTAACCTTCAAATACGAAGATCAGGGCGTCGCCACGCTTGAGGATGGTCTATATGTGCTTGAAGAAAATTTGAGCGATGCGACCTTCACCGACAAGATGGAACGGTTTGTCCGTGCCTCGATGAAGGGTTGGAAATACGCCGAAGAGAACCCGGATGAAGCCGCCGAGATCGTTCTCGAAAACGATGCGACCGGTGCCCAGACCGAAGAGCATCAAAAGCGCATGATGGGCGAGATTGCCAAGCTGACCGCAGGGTCGAACGGGGCGCTGGATCCAGCCGATTTCGATCGCACGGTTGATACCCTGCTGGCGGGCGGATCTGATCCGGTTATCACCAAAAAGCCTGAAGGGGCATGGACACATCAGATCACCGACGCTGCGCTGAACTGAACCAGCTACAGCAAAAGACGTGCCAATCAAACGCGGCCCCGTCAGGGCCGCGTTCTTAGTTTTGAATGTCGAATTTGTGCCTGTACTTGCTGGCCAGAACCTTTAGTATTTCCCTGTAATTCATAGCATTTTGTCACAGCATACGGCATGAATTGTAGAATATGCAGGGATTTGCATCAGAATTCACTCAGGCGCTCTCGCTGATCCTCGAAGGGGATGCAGAGCTGTGGGCAATTGTGTTGTTGTCGCTGCGTGTTTCGATCTTTGCTGTTCTGATTTCGGCGGTCATCGGGATGCCTATTGGGGCAGCTTTGGCCGTCGCGCGGTTTCCGGGACGGCGGGCGCTGATTATCCTTGTGAACGCTCTGATGGGGTTCCCACCAGTCGTCGTCGGTTTGCTGGTCTACCTGATGTTGTCCCGATCCGGTCCTCTGGGGGTGCTGGAACTTCTCTACACCCCCACCGCAATGATCATAGCGCAGGTGGTGCTGGTGACGCCGATCATGGCCGCACTTACCCGGCAGGTGGTCGAGATGCTGGCCGAGGAGTATTCTGAACAACTCCGCTCGCTCGGCGTATCGCGGTTGGCTTCGATCCCGGTGCTGTTGTGGGACGCGCGTCTGGCTCTTGTCACCGCATTACTGGCCGGGTTTGGCAGGGCGATCGCCGAGGTAGGCGCAGTGATTATTGTCGGCGGCAATATCAATCACGTGACGCGGGTGATGACGACCACGATTGCGCTTGAGACTTCGAAGGGGAACTTGGCGCTGGCGCTGGCCTTGGGTGTGATCCTGATCGGTTTGGCCGTGGCGGTAAACGCGATGGTCAGCGCATTGACCCTGCGGGCCGAGCGGGAAGGGCTGCGCCATGCGTGATGTCGTAACCGAGGTGCCGGGCATGTTGGAGGTCCACGGGTTGCACATTGCACGCGAAGGCAAGGTGCTGCTCGATGTCCCGCATTTGTGCCTGGATGGCCCGGGTCCGACCTTGATCTTGGGTCCAAACGGCGCTGGCAAAAGTCTGTTGCTGCGTTGTCTGCATGGTCTGATTCAACCCGACAGCGGGCGTGTCTGTCAGGACGGTGTTGTGTTGAATGCAGCCCACAAAGCGCGGCAGGCGATGGTGTTTCAAAGCCCCGTGTTGCTGCGCCGCTCGGTCGCGGCCAATCTGGACTTTGTGCTAAAGCGGAAATCGATGCCCCGTGCCTTGCGCAGGCATCGTATTGAAGCTTTGCTGGCCGAAGGTGGACTGGATGGCAAGGCACGTCAATCCGCGCGTTCGCTGTCTGGTGGCGAGGCGCAAAGGTTGGCGATCCTGCGCGCGTTGGCCTTAGACCCCAGGACCTTGTTTCTGGACGAACCCACCAGCGCATTGGATCCAAGCGCCATGCAGATGATCGAGCGGATGGTCCTGCGTGCCTCGGCCCGGGGTGTGCGCATCGTGATGGTGACGCATGACATCGGGCAGGCGCGGCGCCTGGCATCTGACATCGTGATGATGCAGGCAGGGCATGTGGTTGAACATGGGGGGGCACAGCAGGTGCTGGAAACCCCAAAAAGCAACGAGTCGCGCCGGTATCTGGCTGGCGGTCTGGTAACTTGATTAACAGAGATGGAGACTTCGAATGATCCCTGATTTCGTTCGGGCATCAATTGTTGCACTTGGACTGACCACAAGCGCAGGTTTGGCGGAAGAACCCTTTATAGTCGTGCAATCCACGACCTCGACGCAGAACTCGGGTCTGCTGGACTATATCCTGCCAGGGTTTGAGGCTGAAACAGGTATCGATGTACGCGTTGTAGCCGTCGGGACCGGTCAGGCAATCAGGAACGCAATCAACGGGGATGGCGATGTTCTTCTGGTTCATTCCAAGCCCGCCGAAGAGCAGTTCGTGGCAGACGGTTGGGGCGTCGAACGGTTCGATGTCATGTACAATGATTTTGTATTGGTTGGCCCAAAATCTGATCCGGCCGGAATTGCCGGGGGCAACGACATTACAACCGCTTTGACAGCTGTGGCCGAAACGAAGGTACCCTTTGCCTCGCGCGGGGATGACAGCGGGACCCACAAAGCCGAAATGCGCAATTGGGAGGCGACAGGCGTTGACCCGACGGCGGCGTCGGGGACTTGGTATCGCGAGACCGGATCGGGGATGGGGGCAACGCTGAACGTGGCCAGCGGCATGGACGCGTATGCTCTGACCGACCGGGCAACCTGGTTATCCTTCGGAAACCGGGGCAATCTGGAGGTCTTGGTCGAGGGCGATCCGCGCCTGTTTAACCAATATGGTGTAATCCTCGTGAACCCTGAAAAGCACTCCGGCGTTCGCGCCGCTGCCGGGCAAAGGTTTATCGACTGGCTTATCGGCCCTGATGGACAGGCGGCGATTGCGTCTTACACGCTGGATGGTGAGCAGTTGTTTTTTCCAAACGCACAGTAAGTTCGCCTTGGGTTAGCGCAACCGCGATTAGACGACAGATCAGCCACTGGCGCCGTTGTGGTGGATCCGACCCAGATTTGCGAGATCATAGCCGCCTAGTTCATCAGCGCGTTCGGTAAAACGCTCGGATTTCAAAAACTGGGTCAGCGTCTGCATGGGGGCCTCGAAGAAGGCGCGGCGCCAGATTGCAAGGTCCAGACGCTCGGAATGGGTGGGCACGAAACTCAGCCCATACGGGCGCGCCAGTGCACCGAGGCCAAAACCAACCTCTGCCTTGCCGTCACGCAGGGCGGTGGCCAGCTCTTCTTCGGTGCGGGCGCAAACAGGCAGGGTGTTCAGATCATCACGACCCAGACCGTGGGCGTCGAGCAGTGCATCGAACAGACGCTGGCTGGCGGCGCTGTCTTGCCGCAGAATGATCCGTATGCCTTTCAGATCCTGAAACCCCGAGATGTCCGAGGTGCCAGGTGCCAGCAACAGGCCGCGCTGCCGGTTGGCAATCTGGTAGAGGATCACAGGTGCTTCGCCAATCGTGTCGCGCAGGGTCTGAGTGTTGAAGCCTTCCGGTTCGTGGATATGCAAGGCCGCCGCCTGTGCGCTGCGCTCCGCGAGACGATTCAGCCCGTCGAAAGACCCATCATAGTAAGTCGCAAGCCCAGAGCCGCTTTCCCGCAAAGCCCAGTCCAGCAGGGGATCGTGGCTACCTGCCACGATCGGCGGCAGGGGTGGTTCGACGACATCGGGGCCAGAGCGTGAGGCGTTGAGCCACGCTATGATCTCGGTTTTTGGGAACAACAGCTTGCCCATGGCGCGTACACAGGGGATTTCGCCCGAGGATGCCAGATCATAGGCCTTCCGCTCACCAATGCGCAGCAGATCCGCCAATTCGCGGGTGGTCAGGTATTGCGGCATTCAGTCGAGGCGTACAGCCGAACCGGACGTTTTGTCGGCGGCGCTGAAACCGAATTGATCCAGCGTGTAAGGAGCGGCGACAGTGATCACGACCATCGCGGCGACGGCGGTCAGAAAGGCTTTCATGTTCTCCTCCGGCTCAATCCTGCGGTGCGGTGGCGCTGCGCAGGAACGCGACCAGGTCTATCCGGTCCTGTGCTTGCGTGATCCGCTGCATCGGCATCTTTGACCCAGGAATGTAGTGGTCCGGGCCTTCGTCGAAAAGGGCATTTATGGTCTCTTCATTCCAAATGATATCAGAGTCTTGCAGCGTATCCGAGTACAAATAACCGGGCAATGTGCCCGCTTTCCGCCCGAAGATGTCGTGCAAGGTAGGACCCGCACGTCGACCCCCATCCGGCGTCAGGCTGTGACAGATCGAACATTTGCGCGCAAATTGCCGTTCTCCGTTGCCCATCTCGCTTGGGTCTTTCAGAAAGCTGGGTTCGGCAGCGGCCATCTGTTCGCGATCGCCCAGCGCTGAAACGGGCCAGCTGTACATTGCCTCATCAATGCCGCCTGCGTGAAGGTTTTGACCATCGGCAGAAAAAGCGAGCGCCCAAACCGGACCGCGCAGGGTGGCGCGGAAATCTTGTGCAATGCGCCATTCAGCCGTGTCGATGACCATTATAAAGCCCTCACCATCACCGACAGCCAACAGCTTGCGATCGGGGCTCAATGCCATGGCGAGGATCGGGCGCCGATCCAACGTAAAGTCATGTTCTTCTTCGGTGGCGAGGCTCAGGATGCGTGTCACTCCATCGACGGTGCCATAGGCGATCCAGTTGTCATGTGCGTTCAGGACCAATTCATTGATGCCAAAACCATGCTCGATCAGGCGATTTGTTTCCTGACCGCTGGCGACATCCCAGATACGCAACGCTCCGTCGACACCTGCCGAATAAAGCTGCTTTCCGTCCGGCGTAAAAACAACTGCATTCACCCCGCTGCCGATTGGCCCAAGCAGGGTCGGCTCGGACCCGTCCACCGGCCACAGGCCGATGGTGCCATCCCAGCTGGCCGTCGCGATATGAGTTTTCGACGCTGCAATGCCGATAATCTTGCCTTTGTGCTGCCCGACTACATCCCCGCCGGGCCAGCGGCGGAGGGTGAAGTCATCCCCGGCAGAATAGATTGCAGTGCCATTGAAAACGACCGAGTTCACTGCCGCTTCGTGCCCTTCCAGCCATTCCGGTGTCTGTCCGGTCCAGAGACCGACCGAATTGTCGAAACTGGCCGTTGCGATACGCCCATCCGGCGCCGAAGCGATCCCCATGATCGGCCCGCCATGGCCTTTGAGCGTGAAAAACTCGGACCAGGCGGGCAGGGGGGTCAAAACAAGCGCAAGAGCGAGCCAGCGCATCTATTCTGCAGGTGAGGCCGATGCCTTGCCAGCCTCTTTTTCTTGCACCTCTTCCAGCCACAGCGAGTGGTGCTCGCGTGCCCATTGTTCTTCGACTTCACCGGTGCCCATGGCGTCAAACGCACCCTCCATGCCCACCGAGCCAAGGTAGATATGGGCGATGATGATGGCGATGAACACGTAGGCGACCATGACATGCCAAACTTGGGCATATTGCATCTCTTCCTGCGGTGACATCTGCACTGGCAGGTTCAGACCCAACGCCTGCGGAATACCTGTCGAATTGGCGATTGAGAAGGTTTTGGCGAACATCGGCAGCTCGAACGGGAATAGCAGCGACAGGCCTGACAGGCTGATAGAGACACCCAGTAGAATGCAAGCCCAGAAGATTATCTTTTGACCCGCATTGAATTTCTTGGCTGGTGGATGGCTGTCTTTGGTGAACAAGCCCCCTCCGGCGGCCAACCATTTCAGGTCGGTCTTGTTGGGGATGTTATGGGCAATCCAGTTTATGGTGATGATTATCAGACCCAACATGAAGGCCCATGCGAGGTTGTTGTGAAGCCACTTGCACCCTTGCGCGATAGTGGCGAACCCTTCTTTGCCAAAGACCGGGATCAAGAAATCGCGGCCATAAAGGGTCAGCAGGCCTGTGATGCCGAGCACAAGGAACGACCCGGCAAAGAGCCAGTGACCGAAACGTTCGAAACTATTGAAACGAAGGACCGTGCGGCCGGTTTTTTCTCCGTCGATGCGGATTTTTCCTCGGATCAGAAAGAAAAGCACAATAATCGCAAGCATTCCGCCCAGAATGTAGGTTCCATATTCACGCAACGGGCCAGTTCGGAAGTTCAACCACCACATGCCGCCGTCTTGAATCAGCACGCTGTCCGCAGGTCCCTGGGATGAAACGGTGACGTCCGCAGATCCGTAACGCAGCGCGCGGTAGACGTCACTGTCAGAGGCAACACCATGGGTGCCGAACTGTCCCAGCAGGCCTTCAACATTGCCCTGACCGGTGTTTTCAGACCTGTAGCTGTTGTCGACCTTCTCGCCACGCTGGCGGGCCAGAATGTCCTCAAGCGTGGTCGCGCCGCCGGTTGTAGACCGGTCGGTCGAATCCGCAGGGGCGGCCCCCTCACTGGTTTGAGCGCCCGCAACTTGGGTCAGCGTTAGCGAAAGCAGGAAAGCGATGAATAAGCGCAACATCGGAACCTCAATAAAAATCCAATGCAGGATGACCCACATCTGCGGGTCATCCGTTTTGCTTTAGTAGACGGGGTCAGCCGTCTTTCTGATCGTAGGCCGTGCCCCAACCCCAAGCGCCCGAACCAAATCCGCGCGCGACGACACGCTCGCGGTAAATAGCCGAGACCACGTCGCCATCGCCGGCGAGCAGGGCCTTGGTAGAACACATCTCGGCGCAGATGGGCAATTTGCCCTCTGCGATCCGGTTGCGACCGTATTTGGCGAACTCTGCGGTCGAGTGCGTTTCCTCGGGGCCGCCAGCACAGAAGGTACATTTGTCCATCTTGCCTCGCGATCCGAAGTTGCCCGCCTGCGGGTATTGCGGCGCGCCGAAGGGGCACGCATAGAAGCAATAGCCGCAGCCAATGCACAGGTCCTTGGAGTGCAGGACGACCCCTTCTTCGTTCTGATAGAAGCAGTCGACCGGGCACACCGCCATGCAGGGCGCATCCGAACAATGCATACAGGCCACCGAGATCGAGCGTTCACCCGGATTGCCGTCATTGATCGTCACCACCCTGCGGCGGTTGATGCCCCACGGCACCTCGTGCTCGTTCTTACACGCGGTTACGCAGGCATTACACTCGATGCAGCGTTCAGCGTCGCAGAGAAACTTTGCTCTAGCCATTATCGTCCTCCTTACGCTGACCAGATTTTGCAGAGAGTCGCTTTGGTCTCTTGCATCTGGGTCACTGAATCATAGCCATAGGTCTGGGCGGTGTTGGTACTTTCACCCAGCACATAGGGGTCTGCACCGGCAGGATACTTGTGCCGCTGGTCTTCGCCCTGGAAATGGCCGCCAAAGTGGAAGGGCATGAAGGCGACACCGGCGCCGACTCTGTTAGTCAGCATCGCCATCACCTTGACCTTGCCGCCCTCAGGACCTTCGACCCAGACCTGTGATCCGTCCCGAATACCAAGGTTGTTGGCATCGCGCGGATTGATCTCGACGAACATGTCCTGCTGGAGCTCAGCCAGCCACGGGTTCGACCGCGTCTCATCGCCGCCACCCTCATACTCGACCAGACGACCAGACGTGAGGATTATCGGGTAATCCTTTGAAAAGTCGTTCTTTTGGATCGACGCATAAAGGGTAGGTAGACGATAGGCCTGACGGTCATCGTAGGTTGGATAGTCCTCCACCAGATCGCGCCGGTTTGTATAGAGCGGCTCGCGGTGCAGTGGGATCGGATCCGGGAAGGTCCATACGACCGCGCGTGCCTTTGCGTTCCCGAAGGGCGCACAGCCATGGGCAATCGCGACCCGTTGGATACCGCCGCTAAGGTCGGTTTTCCAGTTGGTCTCTGGTCCCGCAACGGCGTCGATGGCCGCACGTTCCTCAGCCGTCAGGTCACCGTCCCAGCCAAGATCCATCAGCATCTGCATCGTGAATTCCGGATAACCATCCTGGATTTCCGACCCAACGCTATAGACCCCTTCGGCCAGCAGGTTGTCACCATCCCGTTCCACGCCGAAACGGGCGCGGAAGGTCAGGCCACCTTCGGCCACCGGTTTGGACATATCATACAGGTTTGGTGTCCCCGTATGACCCATCTCAGCCGTTCCCCAGCAGGGCCAGGGCAGACCGTAATACTCGCCGTCGTTGGGGCCACCAATGGCTTGCAGCGTGGTTCTGTCGAACGTGTGCTGGTTGGCCATATGGCTTTTCAGACGTTCCGGCGACTGACCGGTATAGCCAATTGTCCAAAGGCCGCTGTTGAACTCACGCGTGATGCTTTCAACATTCGGGGTTTCGGGATCTTCCATCTCGATATTGCGGAAGAACCGATCCGCCCAGCCGAACTTGTTGGCGAACTTGGCCATGATGACCTCGTCCGGCAGGCTTTCGAACAGAGGTTCGACCACGCGGTCCCGCCACTGCAGCGATCGGTTCGAGGCCGTGACCGAGCCACGGGTTTCGAACTGCGTACAGGCGGGCAGCAGATAGACGCCATCGGTGCGGTCATGCAGCACGGCCGAGACGGTGGGATACGGGTCGATCACGACCAGCATGTCCAGCTTCTCCATCGCCGTCTTCATTTCCGTCATCCGGGTCTGCGAGTTGGGCGCGTGGCCCCACAGAACCATGGCGCGGACGTTGTTGTCCTGATCCATGTTAGCTGGGTCTTCGAGAACACCGTCGATCCAGCGGGAAACCGGGATGCCGCGCTCATTCTGCAGCGGTTTATCCTTGCCTTCCTTATCCTTGATCGTGGCGAACTGGCCTGCAAGCCACTCGGGCTCTTCACCCCAGACTCGTGCCCAGTGACCCCATGCGCCTTTGGATAAGCCATAGTAGCCGGGCAGGGTGTGGGACAGAACACCAAGGTCCGTCGCGCCTTGCACGTTGTCATGGCCGCGGAAGATGTTGGTGCCACCACCCGAGGTGCCCATGTTGCCAAGCGCAAGCTGAAGCACGCAGTAGGCGCGAGTGTTGTTGTTGCCGTTGGTGTGCTGCGTACCACCCATGCACCATACAACGGTACCGGGGCGGTTGTTCACCATGGTCCGTGCGACGCGGCGCAGCTGCGAGCCGGGCGTGCCGGTGACACGTTCGACCTCATCCGGGTTCCACTTGGCAACCTCTTCACGGATTTGGTCCATCCCCCAGACACGGGTGCGGATAAACTCTTTGTCCTCCCAGCCGTTGTCGAAGATGTGCCACAGGATACCCCAGATCAGCGCAACGTCTGTGCCGGGGCGGAAGCGGACATATTCATCCGCATGGGCCGCGGTGCGCGTAAAGCGCGGGTCGCAGACGATTAAAGGCGCATTGTTCTGCTCTTTCGCGCGCAGGATATGCAGCAGCGAGACGGGGTGCGCCTCGGCCGGGTTACCACCGATGATGAAGATGGCCCGGCTGTTGTGCATGTCGTTGTACGAATTGGTCATGGCGCCGTAGCCCCATGTATTCGCAACACCCGCGACAGTGGTCGAGTGGCAGATACGGGCCTGATGGTCCACGTTGTTCGTGCCCCAATAGGCGGCGAACTTGCGGAACAGATAGGCCTGTTCGTTATTGTGCTTCGCAGACCCCAGCCAGTACACGCTGTCCGGCCCGGATTCTTCGCGGATGCTCATCATGCCATCGCCGATCTCGTTGATCGCCTCTTCCCAGCTGATGCGCTTCCACTCGCCACCTTCCTTTTTCATCGGATATTTCAGGCGGCGCTCGCCATGGGCGTGCTCGCGGACCGAGGCCCCCTTGGCGCAGTGTGCACCCAGATTGAATGGGCTGTCCCAGCCGGGTTCTTGCCCGATCCAGACTCCGTTCTGTACCTCGGCAACGACCGTGCAGCCGACCGAGCAGTGAGTGCATACGGATTTGATATTCTCAACGGCGGTGTTTGCCGCTGTCTGGGCACTGGCGGGCGTCACGGTTCCACCCGTGGCGCTGATCGCGGCAAGGCCGCCGATCGTCAGGCCCGAGCCACGCAAGAATGCGCGGCGATCGACGGTTTTCTCGCCGACCTGGGACAGGATACTTGTCCGCTGGGGGCGTCTCGCAACCCCGTTGGTCTTTTTCCTAAGCATTTCTTTCCTCCCTTGCTGGCCATGTAACCCATGGCTGGCTTGGTACTTCGCGAAACCGACTTCAGGGCCAATCGCAACCGTCAGTCGGGTATGACTACGTCCGGGTCAGAACCGGGCGCTGTCGAGGTATGCGCGCGTGTGCGCGGTGTCCTGCATCCGGGTTTCGTCCGTCGGCAGTTCGGCTGCTTCGGCTTTCCCAGACAGGCTGGCGGCGGCTACAGCAGCGGGCGCTGCGGTACCGGCCAGTTTCAGGAAGTCGCGGCGGGTTGCGCCTTCTTCCTTGGTCTTGCTCATGGGCTCCTCCTGTCCCAATTGCGGTTTGGTGCCTAAAGGCACCGGCGAATGGCGGGCTAGGCCGCCGTCATTCGAAAGGCTTCACGTTCGATCTCCATGAACACCCGACCAGCCGTGCCGACCGAGGCGTAGAGAACCGAGTTCTCGGCACCTTCCAAATCCGAATAGAAATGCGCGGCCCAGGGCCCGATATGTTTGCTCCAGAACGCCTTTTGATCTTCCAGCGTGGCGGGCGCGCCGAACCGACCGACGATCATGCCCGCCATCATTTCCATTAGCGAGGCGATGTTGTCTTCGGGTTCATAAACATTCTTCGCCCGGGTGATGCCCCGCGCGGCCATGTCATTGCGCAGCTGCGCCAGGGGTTTTTCGTTCAGAAATCCCGTCAGGTAGAAAGAGGCATAAGGCAGCAGTTCGCCTCGGCCCAATCCGATGAACAGTGCGTTGAATTCGCGCTCTGCGGCGGCAGGCTTGGTCACCTTGGCCACCCGTGCCATTGCCTGAATGGCCTGACCTAGAACCGAGTCATCACCGCTTAGCCCGGCCATCTGATCCAAAAGCAACTGATCGGGTGGACCGGCCAATAGCAGGCCAAGAAAATTATAGAAATCCGCACGCAGACGATCCTCAGTCGAGATATCCAATGTTTGCGCGTTGTCTGCGGTCATAGAGTTATCCTTCGAATTCGAATTTCATACGGCGTGGAGCAGGGGGGAGTTCGATTTCCTCTGGCTCTTCCATTTCAACCATCTGTGGGGCTTCCGGTTCTGGTTCGACGGCGTTGATCGGTTCTTCACCTGACTCGATCGCCTCGGGCATGTCAGCTTCTGTTTCTGCTTCGGACACTTCTGCCTCGGCAGCGAGCGCTTCGACATGCGCCAACATACCCTTGCCAACCTGATACGCGGTCTGGATGTTCTCAATCACGCAGGCCGCATCGGTATAATCCTCGCCGTAATCGACCAGCCCGTCGACATTGGCCAGAACAGGATTCAACCGCCATAGGCGCCGCAAGGCGCGGCGGCGCAAACGGTTAGGTACAGCTTTGGCCATGAAGCCCGAGACATCATCGCCGGCTTCCAGCGTGTCGGGATCGGGCAGATCAAACTCGGCCAGAATTTCGGCGTCGCTTTTTTCCTCCAACTCAGCTTGCCGCGTTGTGATAATCTGTTCCTCTGCGGCCAAAGCTTCTGCTTCGGTCTCGGCCTGAACGGCGGCCTTGCGGCGGGACCAGAAATCGCGGGCCTGGGTCATTGCAGCACCCGACGCGGAGCCCGGTAGACATCTGAATCCTGCCGGATTCGTGCATCGCCCTTGCCGTCTTCCACCAGATCGGTGCGTTTCTTGTCCCGTTTACGTTTTATGAACACCTCGTCCTGATGATGCTGCAGGGTGAAATCGCGGAGCCATGCAATCAACCCTTCGGTCATCGGAATCTTCTCAACGATCTCTTCGCCGGTATCCGCATAATCCTGACCCTCGAACGGTGAGGCGGTGATCAATACGGCATTCAGGGGTGTTTCGCCTTTCAGCTCATCCCGCAAAACCAGGTACAGCGAAGGTTGACCGTCCGACAGGTTGACCATGTAGGCTTCGGTTTCATCGGCCCACAGGGTGAGGGGCAGGGTGGCTGCATGGTATTCGATGGCCTCACCTTCACGTCGCAACTCTTGCCAGTCGGCAGGCTTTGCACCTGGCAAAACAGCGACCGCGCGCCAGTTCCAACGCGCCCAGCGTGTCACCCCGGGTGTTCTGCGCACGACGACGCCAATTGTCATTTCAGTCCGGCTTGCGGCCTTGGCCACTGGCTCCTCCCCGGAAGGCTCTCCCCTGCCTTCCATTGATGTACTATGTTACATAAATTGGCGACCTGCCAAGTCTAGTTTCGCCTAATATGAGACATTCACTTAGAGTTTATTTCCAACTTCAGGTTTTGATGGCGATTTGTGATGAAAAATAATGCACATATCGGGTTTTTCTCTGATGCTTCGCATTGCCTCGGCGCGGATTGGGTCTAAGCTGCTGATGGGGCAGAACGCAGCGTCGGGAGGGGAAATGGCCAGCAAGCTCATATTGTGTGATTGCGAGGGGACGCAGTCCCTGAACGCAGATGGTATTTCTGCAGCCTGCGATACGGAGTGCTCGAAGGTGCATACCGCCCTTTGTACGCGCCAGATTCAAACTGCCGCCGAGTTGATGACGGGCGATGAGCAGGTGGTGTTTGCCTGCGCTCAGGAAAGTGCAGTTTTTAGCGAGCTTGCCGAGGAACTGGGTGTTGAAGCGCCCGGATTTGTCGATCTGCGCGACCGAGCTGGCTGGTCCGAACAGGGGACCAATGCAACCCCCAAAATGGCTGCGCTCGCGGCTGAGGCATTACTGCCGCAGCCAGTGACCCCAAGTTTCGATGTCATCAGTGAAGGTACCTGCTGTATTGTGGGGCCCGGAGAGGTTGTCTTTCCGTTGGCCGAACAGCTGTCCGCTGTGTTGGCCGTGACTGTGCTTTTGGTTGACGATGCAGAACCGCTAAGCCGCAACTATGACGTTGCGCGCGCACGAATACGCAGACTGACCGGCGCGCTGGGTGGATTTGTTTGGCATCTGGATGAAGTGCAGCAACTGGATCCCGGCGGACGCGGAGAATTTGGTTGGAGCGCACCCCGTGACGGTGCAACGTCGCGTTGCGACATTGTTGTTGATCTGACCGGAGCAACACCTTTGGTTAATGCCCCCGAAAAGCGCGAGGGGTACTTGCGCGCTGATCCCAGAGATGCGGTGGCCGTCGCGCGTCTTGCTTTTGAAGCGGTGCAACTGGTCGGGACCTTTGAAAAACCGCTCTATGTCCGATTGGATGAGACGCTTTGCGCCCATTCGCGAGCGGAACAAACGGGGTGTTCAAACTGTCTGGACGTCTGCCCGACCGGTGCGATCACACCGGCTGGCGATCATGTAGCCATTGATCCGATGATTTGCGCCGGGTGCGGTGAGTGTTCGGCGTTGTGCCCGTCGACTGCCATCACATATGAAGATCCTCCGGTCTCGGCGGTATTGTCGCGGATGCACATACTGGCCCGGACCTTCCGGCGCGCGGGCGGCGTTGCACCGCGACTGCTGGTGCACGACGCCCATGGGGCGCAGATGATCCGGATGGCGGCCCGGTTTGGACGAGGACTGCCAGCGGATGTCATTCCGCTGGAGCTGAACGTGGTTTCGGGCTTTGGACATGCCGAGATGCTCGCAGCGCTGGCGCATGGCTTTGCGCGCGCCGATATCCTGATTAGCCCTAAGACCGAACGGGACGCGCTTGATCGTGAATTAGAGCTGGCTCGGGCTATCGCAGTGCAAGACGCACTGAGTCTGATCGATGAAACCGACCCGGATGCGCTGGCAGATCTGCTTTATGCGCAAGATGTTCCGCAGCCATTGATTGATCCGGTGCTTCCACTGGGTAATCGTCGTCAAATAGCGCGTCTGGCGGGGCAAGCTTTGAACCCGGAGGTCGAGGTGCCGCTGGCCTTGCCCGAGGGCGCGCCTTATGGCGCGATTGCAGTGAATACCGACACCTGTACATTGTGCCTGAGTTGCGTGTCCCTTTGCCCATCGGGGGCGCTGATCGATAACCCGGACAAGCCGCAGTTGAATTTCCAGCAGGACGCCTGCCTGCAATGCGGGATTTGCCGAACGATCTGCCCAGAACAGGCGATCACACTAGTGCCCCAGCTTGATCTGAGCGACCAAGCGCTGTCACAACAGGTGCTGAATGAAGAGGAACCCTTTGAATGCGTCGAATGCGGCGCAGCGTTTGGCGTTAAATCAACGGTTGAGCGGATCATGGAAAAGTTGTCGGGCACACATCCGATGTTCGCGACCTCGGATCAGGCGCGGATGATCCAGATGTGCGACAATTGCCGGGTGAACGCCCAGTTCCATAGCGCTGACAATCCATTTCAATCCGCCCCCAGACCACGGGTTGTCACAACGGATGATTACCTTTCAAAGCGCAAGGATCACTGAAGTTGCAGTGGCGCGCCCAGATCGGCGGCGCGCATGGCGGTCACGAAAGCCAGAATTGCTTCGAGGTCATCCAGGCTCATCTCGACCGGATGGATCGGCGAGGGGCGCTCGGGCGGGAAAGGTTCGGTGACGCCCTCGATCTGCGTGAAAGCTGGGTGTGGGTTCAGGGCAAAGAACGCCTGAAACCGTTCCGACCAGTCGGGCATAGCGCGCAGCACTGCGAAAGACGGGGTCGAACCCAGCCCGTTCATCCGATTCTTTGGGCCGATTACGTGGCACCGGCCACAATGGATCATCGACAGATCTTCGCCAAGCAGCGCGTTTCCGTCGACCACGACCTCTTTGGTAACAGTGGCAGTTTCGAAACTTGCGCTAAAGGGCGTGCCCTCGTCGGGGATGAAGTTTTCAACCGTCCGTCTGCCAATGTCGGAAAGTAGCCATTCACGAAACCTTACCTGCTTGGCGCTGTCGTCGATTCTTAGATGATAGACCACCCCGTCACGGGCAAAGACCGGATCGCCGGGCGAACTTGGGGCCAGTGACATGACGCCGCTTTCATCCGCAACAACACGTATTCCGGTCTTGAGAGAAAAGCGCGGAAGAATATGTTGCAAAAGACCTGAGTTTGTCACCTCATCCGGGGCGGCAAGGCCCAATGCCTCTTGCGACCAAGAGGGGGTGGCGGTGAGCGTCAGGCTCAGGCACAACAGGACAAAGCGCATGGTTAAGCCTAACGGTGGCTGACCCGATGCGTCAAATGTACAAAATGAGACGGAGACACATGCAATGAGCGGCGACTATATTCTGTCGATACGCAAGGCGCCCAGCGCGGGGCGGATCAAGGGGAAGACGGCATGAGCATCCGTGATGCAGTTCTAGCAAACTTGAAGAAGATTACCGATCCGGTTTCTGGTCAGGATATTGTGAGCGCGGGTATCGTGCGTGCATTGAATGTTGAAGGCGATACCGTTCGGTTTGTGCTGGAGATCGATCCCAAACAGGCCGAGAAGATGGAGCCCGTACGAGCCACAGCCGAACAGGCGGCGCAGATGGTTGATGGTGTTTCCAAGGTCTCGGCAATGTTGACCGCGCATTCGGACAAGGCGCCGCCTGATTTGAAGCCCAAGCCCAAGCCCTCACAAACCGGACCGCAGGCCGTTCCCGGTGTGGACCGGATCATCGCGGTTGCGTCGGGCAAGGGTGGCGTGGGCAAGTCCACCGTGTCGGCCAACCTTGCCTGCGCGCTGGCAGCTGAAGGCCGTCGCGTAGGCCTGTTGGACGCAGACGTATATGGCCCTTCACAACCCCGGATGCTGGGCGTGTCGGGGCGACCGGCCAGCCCAGATGGCAAGACGATCCTACCGCTGCGCAATCACGGTGTCACCATGATGTCGATGGGGTTAATGACCAACGAAGGGCAGGCGGTTGTCTGGCGTGGCCCCATGCTGATGGGCGCCTTGCAGCAGATGATGAGTCAGGTGCAATGGGGCGCATTGGATGTGTTGATCGTTGATCTGCCCCCCGGAACCGGCGATGTGCAACTGACGCTGAGCCAAAAGTTTCAGGTGGATGGAGCCATTGTCGTCTCAACCCCACAGGATGTTGCTTTGATCGACGCCCGCAAGGGGATCGATATGTTCAACCAGCTCAAGACGCCCATTGTTGGGATGATCGAAAATATGTCGACGCATATTTGCTCGAATTGCGGACACGAAGAACATGTCTTTGGCCATGGCGGTGTTGCCTCAGAAGCCGAGGCGCTGGGCGTGCCATTGCTAGGGGAAATTCCGCTGCATCTGGATATCCGAGTTGCCGCCGACGGGGGTGCCCCCATCGTTGTCAGCAAACCTGACAGCCCGCAAGCCGAAGCCTTCCGCAAGATCGCCCGCGACATGATTGCCAAGGGCAACGCGTGACCCAGCCGGTCTTTCCCCCATTGCTCAAAGGGCAACCTGCCAAGGCTGGCGAAGACCCGTTCGAGCGTGCCCAGGCGATGGCAGCGCTGGGCTGTGACGCGGGAACTGTGGTCCACAATATTCAGGCGGATCGTCTGCGCGTTGCGATTGTATTCGCGCCCGAGGTTCCGTTGCAGGATGCTATGGCGATGCTGCCGCTTTGTGTTGTTGGGTTCCAGAATGCGCTGGGCGCGCTGGCCCCGCCCGAGGTCGCGGTGCACTTTGGTTGGGATGGGCTGATCTGTGTAAACGGTGCAAAATGTGGGACAATAAAAGTCTCAGCCTCGTCTGCCGAGGTGGATGAGGTTCCCGATTGGCTGATCGTTGGTTGGGAACTGGCCTTGCTTCAAACCAGCGATGCACCGGGGGAAACACCGGATGTTACCTCGCTCTATGATGAAGGATGCGCCGAGGTTTCTGCGACGCAGTTGGTCGAGAGCTGGTCGCGTCACATGTTGACCTGGTTGAACCGCTGGAACGAGGACGGTAACGCGCCGCTTCACGCTGAGTGGATGGGGCTGCTGCGCGGTGTCGGAGAACCTATTGGAGAAGGGGGTGTCTTTCTGGGCACCGATGAGCGCTTCGGTATGCTGATCCGCGACGGCGCGGACACACATATACGCCCGCTGACAGAATTATTGGAGACCGCCAGATGAAACTCGCCCGTGCTATCCATTTTGATGAAAGCGATATGAACGTGTTTCATTCACCCGCAAGAACCGGTGAATGGTGCATCTCGGGCGGATTCGAGTTTTCGAACTGGAGTGAGGCTGATCTGGAAGGTAAGGCGCGTCAGGCCTTTGCCAATGGATGGCTGGGGCTTGAAACCTTCGGGCGCGTTACATTTGTTGCCGTTACGCGGGTCGAGCAGGCCGAGATTAACCAGATCACGCAATATCTGGCCGAGCATTTCGTGCAATTCTACGGCGCGCCTTCGGTTGAAGCCGCGTTAGAAGTGGCGCAGGCCGAAATCTCGCATATGTCCGAGCTGTGCGAAGATCATGCCCCGAACACATTGCTGACCGTCGCCCGAGAGCTGACGGGTGCAGGCGTGCACGAGGCATTCCGCGTGATCGCCCCGCAAGAGGCGCAACTTGAAGCGTTGGCCGTCCACGGCTCGCTGGACGATTAGATCAGATCGGCGAAGCCGCCGAATTGTCCGCGCTTGAAGATCAGCCCCTGACCTGGGCGATGCATGACCTGTTCAACATGACCAACAAGGATCAGGTGGTCACCTGCCTCATGACGGGCCGAAAGACGGCAATCGAAGCGGGCGAGGCATTCCGCAAGTCGGGGACGCCCGGCGTCATCCTCCTGCCAATCCGCATGGGAAAAATCGAACCCGTTTCGCGCGAATTGCAATGCTTGGTCGTGCTGGTCCTGCGCCATTACGTGGATCGCGTAATATTCGCAGTTGTGGAACGCGTCGTACCGGTTCGAATCCCGATCAAGACACCACAGGACCAGCGGCGGGTCCAGCGATACAGACGCAAATGAGTTCACCGTGATTGCTGCAGGGCCCTCGGAGGTATTTGTGGTCACAACGGTGACGCCGGTGCCGAAACAGCTCAGGGCCTCGCGAAAGGCAAGGCTTTGCTCGGGGCTGGGAATGAAGGTCTTTTCAGTCATCGCGCGCTCGTACATGGGCCTGTCTCAGGTGCCACGCGACGCCAGAATTGTCTACGGAAAGCTGCGGTGGTGGTAGCAATTTCTGGTCAGTTCAGGTCTTCAAGCAACCGTCCGTGTTTGCGAGTCTCGGTGATGACGTCGCCAAAGGTCACCAAATTACGGGCCGTAAGCATTGGTAGCATCCGAACCAGCACTTCGGCGGTCGCGACGGCATCACCCAAGGCCGTGTGACGCAGGGCTTCGGGAATTGTTATGCCAAGCCGTTCGCAGACAGCGTCCAGCGTATGAGTTTCGCTTGCCCCGAACAGCACCGCCGACAGCAGGACCGTATCCAGAATGGGGTGGCTCCATTCCACCCCCATACGCTCGGCATGGCGGCGCAGGAAAGCCATGTCGAATGGTGCATTGTGGGCAACAATGACGGCATCCCGGGCAAATTGGTGAAAGCTGCGACCGGCCTCGGCAATATCAGGCGCACCCTGAACCATCCGGTCGCTGACCTTATGCACTTTGGTTGAAGCTGGGGGGATCGGGATGCCGGGGTCGACCAGGGTATCAAGCCGTTCGCCTTCGACGATTTTACCCTTTACGACGCGCACAGCACCGATCTGTACGATCTCATCCTTATGCGGGAGCAGCCCCGTGGTTTCGGTGTCAAAGACTACGAAGCAGAGGTCCAACAGGGGTCTATCTTCAAACGCGTCGTCACCGGGTGTGTCGAGAAGTTCGAAATCGTAAACCAGAGGGCGGGCCGCGTCGGGATCGATTTGCGCGGCACTGTCATCGAAGACCAGCATGTAACCGGGGGCATCGCCCAATGGTTTCATACGGGCTGAATACGATTGCCGCCCATCGACACTGGTCAGTGTGCAATGGACGTCTTTCCCGGTTTTTATCAGTTTCGCATAGGAATCCGTCAGACCGGTTGCTTCGAGGTAGTCAAACAGCGAGGCGTTTAGCCGGGGATGTGCGATCTGTGCCAAAACCTCAGCCGCCTGCGCGTCATATAGAACGATCTGATGCTTCGGGCCGGCTAAAAGCATTGCAACCGGAATCTCGGTCAGCAGCGCCGTTAGACGTTGTTTTTCCGAGGCCAGATGGGCCGTTTCCGCGGCCACGGCCTCAGCCGTGGTCATGGCGTTGGCAGCCAGTTGTTCGGCCAGTCCAGCGGCGGCTGGGGCCAGATCGCCCAAATAACGCGCCGCCTGAAGGTCCAAATCCGTGCTGACCCCGGCGTGTGCGCGCGCCCGGAGTTGGGCCGAGAGCCGCTCGATCGGTTTTGCAACGTTGTCATCAAAAAGAAGCCAGACTCCGGCAACTAGCGCCAACATTCCAAAAGCGATCAGTATCTCTGCGAAGATGAACGCATCCATAAGAGCAGGATCACTTGCCCTCTGATAACCGACCCACAAAGCCAGGGTGCTGATGATCAGCCCTCCTGCCGCAAGTAATAGGAAGAACAGGAACACCCTCAGGCGCAGGCTCAGATGGTTCAACATGGTCAGACCCCGCAGGTTGCCTCGATTACCGGATCTTCAGCGTCGATCTTGATCCAGCTGGCGTTCAGCAAACGTCCGTCATCGGCGAATTCGGCCCCGTCTGCCAGGTTGGCGCGGCTGTTTTCGGCGCAGTTTACAGCGACCGGCATCTTCGAGACCGGTGCCCAGCGACCAAAAAAGTAAAGATCAACCAGACGCTCGTCCGGCAAATTGGCATTGGTGCGTACCGATGTGGCGTCGATCGCAGCAAAGCGGTCGACAAAGGGCACGGCATACGTCCATGGACGATAGAAGGCGCGGCTTTCCACCTCCTGCACGATGGTGAGGCTGTCGGGCAGTTGGTCGCGCGTACGGTCATACCAAGAATACTCGCTGGTAATCGTCATACCGATCATCCCCGCACCTGCCGCAACCGGCGCGGCCCATTTGGGCAAGCGGCCCCCGGTCAGCTTGTTCACCACCATCACGACACCCGCAAAGGCAAAGCCTGCAAAAATCGTGCCGATCAGTTCCAGAAACATGTGATTTCTCCGTTCATTTCCAGTTTCTTAACCCAGCATTCCTTTGCCATGGCCAACCGCTGATTGCATGGTTTTTACCACGACAAAGGCATCGCGGAGATGACTTCGCTCAAAGTCCGACAATTCAGCGGGTGGCAGGTAATTGTCCGGTGCATCCCCGGATTTGACCAGACGCACTTGATGTTCCAATCGGGTCTCAGCGATTAGGTCATATGCGTCCAGTAAATCGCGTGCGCCGGACGCGCTGAGCACACCCGCAGCCTCGGCGGCGCTAAGACGGGCGCGGGTGTTCGCTTCGGTTAATTGTCCCTGCAGGCTGTAGATGCGTGCCAGATCCACGACAGGCACCACGCCATTATGCTTGAGGTCGAGCGTATTGCGATGCTCACCCGAACGTATGGTGGCGAATCCACGCAGCAGGCCCAGAGGAGGCGTGTGTTTCAGTGAGTTCGAAATCATATGCGCGACAAAGATCGAATTCGCATTGGCTGCCGCCAGCGTATCGGCCTGCAGGTCGGTGAACAGATCGAAGGACCCTCCGATGGGCCGCAGGTCAAACATCACCGAGGCCAGCATTTGCGCCTCGGGGTTGGGTTTGGCAATCCAGCCATTGAAATACTCGCGCCAGACGCGCACGGGCTGGCACCAGCGAGGGTTGGTCGCCATCATGTCACCGGGGCAATAGAAATAACCGCAGGTATCCAGCCCGTCTGAGACGAATTTGGCCAGCGCAGCGAAGTAGGCCATATCGCCGTCCGCCACACTGTCATCTAGCATCAGGCAATTGTCCTGATCAGAAACTCCGGTCTGTTCCTGCCGTCCTTGCGAGCCGCAAGCAAGCCACAAGTAGGGCACTGGCGGCGCACCCAGTTCAGCCTCAGCCAGTGCCAGCAACCGCCGCGTCGCAGTGTCTGCGATGTCGGTGATCAGCCGTGTAACGATCTCGTGCCGGTTGCCACCCGCGACGAGTTGGACCAGCAGTTGTGGTATCTCAGCGGTGACTTGAGCCATCTCTTGCGGGCTGTCGGCGCGGGCAATTCGTCCTACCAACTCGGCAGAATTGACCGCCTGATAGCGGGTGAGGTCGGTTTGGGTTACGATTCCGACCAGCTTACCGGCCTCGGAAATTGGAATATGACCGATGCCACGTTCCATCATCACGTGTAATACGTCCGAGCCGATATCTGTCGGGGCAAGAATGATTGGATCGGCGGTCATGATCGCCGAAACCGCGGTGTCAGCGGGCATCGCCTCGGCGACGTATTTGCCGGAAATATCGCGGAGGGTTGCGATACCCAACAATCTGTCCCCTTCGGTCACGCAAAGCGATGAGATATGGCGGTCGCGCATGATCTGCGCGGCGTTTTGAACCGGAGTATCGGGCGGGCAGGTGGCAGGGTCACGAGCCATCAGCACATCAATTGCACTGGTAGCCAGGCTTTGCGGTCCGCTCCGCCCTCCGCGTGAACGGTTAAAGAACTTGGACACCACATCGTGACCTTCGATCAGGTTTTTCACAAGGTCTGGCGGCAACACGATCAACACTGACGGCGTGTGCGCGCGCGCATGTGTGGCGGCTTTGCCGTCCTTCAGCAATCCGCGCTCACCAAAAGAATTGCGCAATCCCAGATGCGAAACGACAGCGCCGTTCTCATCGGTAATTTCTACCTGTCCTTCATAGATCACAAAGACGCCGGGCAGAGCGTTGCCCAACTGGTAAATGCTGCCATCGGCATCGACTTCGCGCACTTCGATCTGCTTGGCCAGATCGTCCAAAGCATCATGGGGCAACGAGTCATAGGGGTGTACAGACTTCAGAAACCGGGTGATTTCGTCATGGGACAGGGGCATTTACGCTCTCCGGAGTTCCGAATAAAAAATCCCGCCCGGTGGTGTGCCGGGCGGGAACAGTAAGTCGAAAGATGCGATCGAAGACAAGAGCCGCCGACCGCATCACACTCAGTGATCCTGAGCTGCGCCCGCACCACGGGGAATGCGAATGCTTTCGACCATATCTTTGATCTCCTGCGGAGTCTCTTTGGTCATACCGGCAACGACGTAGGCGACGCCGAAGTTGATCATCGCACCGATGGCGCCGAACGAGGTCGACTTGATCGGACCCAGAAGCGGATCAGCATCGGTGAACGAGTTGGTGCCCGGAATGAACAGCCAGCCCTTATGCAGGAAGATGTAGACCAGGGTTACGGTCAGACCAGCCAGCATACCTGCAACCGCGCCGGTGTTGTTGATGCGGGTCGAGAAGATCCCCATCATCAGCGCCGGGAAGATCGAGGCTGCTGCCAGACCAAAGGCCAAGGCCACGGTTTGTGCCGCAAAGCCCGGAGGGTTGAGACCCAGGTAGGTTGCAACCACGATGGCTACAGCCATGGCAATCCGTGCCGCCAGAAGTTCACCCTTTTCAGAGATCGACGGGTTGATTGCACCTTTGACAAGGTCATGGGACACAGCCGACGAGATCGCCAGCAAAAGGCCCGCAGCGGTTGACAGAGCAGCCGCAAGACCACCAGCAGCGACCAGACCAATCACCCAACCTGGCAAGTTGGCAATCTCAGGATTGGCCAGAACCAGGATGTCGCGGTTGAACTTGGTCAGCTCGTTACCGACCCAGCCTTTTTCTTCGGCGATTGCAGTCATCGCCTCGGATTTGTCGTTGTAGTACTGGATCTTGCCGTCGCCGTTCTTGTCTTCCCAATCCAGCAGACCGGTTTTCTGCCAAGTGGCCATCCAGTCGTAACGCGGATCATTGTCGATTTCCTCGACCGAAACAGCGCCACCTTCGATGCCACCATTGGGCCACATCATGTCGGTGATGTTCAGGCGCGCCATTGCACCAACAGCAGGAGCCGTCAGGTACAGCAGAGCGATGAAGACCAGCGCCCAGCCCGCCGACCAACGTGCGTCAGACACTTTGGGAACGGTGAAGAAGCGCATGATGACGTGCGGCAGACCCGCAGTACCGATCATCAGCGACAGGGTGAACAGCACCATGTTCAGCGTATTCGAGTGGTGGGCCGTGTAGTCGTTAAAGCCCAGCTCGGTCACGATGGCGTCCAGCTTGGTCAGCAGGGGTTCACCGCTGGCGGTGTCACCAAACAGACCCAGCGCCGGAACAGGCGTGCCGGTCAGCTGCAGCGAGATAAAGATGGCCGGGATGGTATAAGCGGTGATCAGCACGCAGTACTGAGCGACCTGAGTGTAGGTCACGCCCTTCATCCCACCAAACACTGCGTAGGCAAACACAACGCCGGCGCCGATCAGCAGACCTGTAGTGTTGGACACTTCGAGGAAGCGACCAAAGGCCACGCCAACACCGGTCATCTGACCGATCACGTAGGTCACCGACGCAACGATCAGACAGATCACCGCAACGATACGTGCGGTCTGGCTGTAGAAACGATCGCCGATGAATTCCGACACGGTGAACTTGCCGAACTTACGCAGGTAGGGCGCAAGCAGCAGGGCCAGCAGCACGTAGCCACCGGTCCAACCCATCAGGAAGGTCGAGTTGTCGTAGCCGGTAAAGGCAATCAGGCCCGCCATCGAGATGAACGAGGCCGCAGACATCCAGTCCGCCGCTGTCGCCATACCGTTGGTGACCGGGTGAACGCCGCGACCGGCGGCATAGAATTCCGATGTGGAACCCGCACGGGCCCAGATCGCGATGCCGATGTAAAGCGCAAAAGACGCGCCCACAAACAGCAGGTTGATAGTAAACTGATCCATGCCGATTACTCCTCGTCCACGCCGTGCTCAGCGTCGAGCTTGTTCATGCGCCAGGCGTAGTTGAAGATCAGCACCAGAAAGACCAGGATCGATCCTTGCTGAGCGAACCAAAAGCCCAGATCTGTACCGCCAACGGCGATGCCGGACAGCAGCGGACGCAGCAGAATGCCGAATCCAAACGACACCAGCGCCCAAATCGCGAGGCTGATGTAGATGAGGCGCAGGTTGGCCTGCCAATAGCCCTTGTCGGCTTCAGCAGTCTGCGCGGAGTTTGTTGAATGATCCGCCATCGCGGGTTCCTCCTTCGCTTCCCTCATTGGCGGCCCATTGCCCAACTCCTCCAGTGCGGTGGGCCGCTTCTCGGTTGTGCCAAACGCCCCGTGACGTCAGGCATAACTCCTCTGGTCCGCCAAGGCGGGTCCATTGAAGTATTCTGTTTTAGGATCAAAGCCCTAAGGCTTATCTCCTCCCCTTAATTCATGACCTCGCCGACAATCCCGTGAAGGTCTTGTGCGATGTCGTCGATCTGACCCATGGCATCGATGCCTTTCAGCACGCCCTGGGCTTGATAGTAGTCAATCAGCGGTGCGGTCTGCGCGTGATAGGCCGCCAGACGCGACGCGACCGTCTCGGCATTGTCGTCGGCGCGGCGTTTGAATTCTGTGTGACCGCACTTGTCGCATTTGCCGTTTTCGATGGGCTGCTTGTACGTGTCGTGATAGCCCTCACCGCATCCGGCGCAGGTGTAACGACCCGAAATCCGCGTCACCATCTCGGCGTCTTCAACTTCAAGGCTGATGGCCGCGTTGATCTTCTGATCTGAAGACGCGAGCAGACCATCAAGAGCCTCGGCCTGGACTGTGGTCCGGGGGAAACCATCCAGTATGACGCCCTTGTCGCAGTCCGGTTCTGCCATGCGGTCGCGCAGGATCGCGATGACGATGCCGTCGCTGACAAGATCGCCTGCCTCCATAACCGCTTTGGCAGCATTACCAGCCTCGGTACCTGCGGCGACCGCGTCGCGCAGCAGATCACCGGTGCTGAGTTGTACAAGCCCGAACTTCTCTTCAAGCATACGAGCCTGCGTACCCTTCCCGGCGCCCGGAGGGCCGAGAAGGATCAGAACAGCGGGGGATATGGTCGTGGCAGCGTCCATCACATCCTCACTTGTTTGCCCGGTTTTCGATCAGGTCTTCGACCACTGACGGATCGGCCAGGGTCGACGTATCGCCAAGCGAACCAAAGTCGTTCTCGGCAATCTTGCGCAGAATTCGGCGCATGATCTTGCCCGAGCGAGTCTTGGGCAGGCCGGGGGCCCACTGGATCACATCAGGCGAGGCAATCGGGCCGATCTCGGTCCGGACCCAGGTGCGCAGCTCTTTCAGCAACTCATCCGACGGCTCGCGGTCATTCATCAAAGTGACATAGCAATAGATGCCTTGCCCTTTGATTTCATGGGGATAGCCAACCACAGCGGCCTCGGCGACGGCGGCATGGGCGACCAGCGCGCTTTCCACCTCGGCCGTGCCCATCCGGTGGCCGGAGACGTTGATTACATCATCGACGCGGCCAGTGATCCAGTAATCGCCATCCTCATCGCGACGGCAGCCATCGCCGGTGAAGTAGTAGCCTTTGTAGTCCGAGAAATAGGTCTTCTCGAACCGCTCATGATCGCCCCAAACGGTGCGCATCTGACCGGGCCAGCTGTCTTTGATGCACAGAACACCCTCTACGCCATTTCCCTCGATCTCAACACCGGATTGCGGGTCCAGAACCACCGGCTGGATGCCGAAGAACGGTTTCATCGCCGAGCCGGGCTTCATCGCATGCGCACCAGGCAGGGGGGTCATCAGGTGACCGCCGGTTTCGGTCTGCCACCAGGTGTCAACAATCGGGCATTTGCCTTTGCCAACAACTTCATTGTACCAGTTCCAGGCTTCCGGGTTGATCGGCTCGCCGACTGTGCCCAGCGTCCGGAGATCGCTCAGGTCGCATTTCTCGACGAACTCGGTACCCTGACCCATCAGAGCGCGAATTGCCGTCGGAGCGGTGTAGAACTGGTTCACCTTGTGCTTTTCGCACACCTGCCAGAAGCGTGATGCATCCGGATAGGTCGGCACGCCTTCGAACATCAGTGTGGTCGCTCCGTTGGCCAGCGGGCCATAGACGATATAGCTGTGGCCGGTGACCCAGCCGACATCGGCGGTGCACCAGTAAACGTCGCCTTCATGGTAGTCGAATGTGATCTCATGCGTCATCGCGGCATAGACCAGATAACCGCCGGTCGTATGGACGACACCTTTGGGCTGACCGGTCGAACCGGAAGTATAGAGAATGAACAGCGGATCTTCGGCATTCATCTCGGCGGGTGCGCAATAGTCATCCGCTTCAAGCGCCATTTCGTTGTAATCATAGTCGCGGCCATCAATCCAAGTGGTCTGCCCACCGGTGCGTTTGACCACCAGACATTTCACGCTGTCTTTGCAGTGCAGCAGGGCCGCGTCTGCGTTGGACTTCAGCGGAGTCTTTCGGCCACCACGTGGTGCCTCATCGGCAGTGATGACGACCTTGGCATCACATCCGTTGACTCGGGCTGCCAACGCATCGGGTGAAAACCCAGCAAATACAATCGAGTGGATTGCTCCGATCCGTGCACAAGCCAGCATCGCATAGCCTGCTTCAGGGATCATCGGCAGATAAATCACAACGCGGTCACCTTTGCGCACGCCCATCGACTCGAGAATATTGGCCATGCGACAGGTGCGACGGTGCAATTCGGCGTAGGTAATGTGCTGAGCTTCGTCGTTTGGATCATCCGGTTCCCAGATGATCGCTGTCTGATCGCCGCGCGTATTCAAATGACGGTCAAGGCAGTTGGCCGAGACGTTTAGAGTGCCGTCCGCATACCAGTTGATACCAACCGAACCAAAATCATAGCTGACGTCTTTGACCTGAGTATAAGGCTTGATCCAGTCAACGCGCTTGCCTTGCTCATCCCAGAATGCTTCGGGGTTGTTGATCGACGCAGCGTACATATCTGCGTATTTGTCGGCGTCGACATGCGCACGGGCGACAGTTTCTGCGGATGGCGGATATGTCTTGGCATCTGCCTGGGCAGCGGTAGTCATCTTTGAGGCTCCTCCCTCTGGACTGGATTACATGGGATCGATTTTGCCAGCCGATCAGGCAATGTCGATCCGGTTCCTCCCCAAGTTGAATAATACGGGGATCAGAAAAGAAATAAATAAATTGCCATAATCCTTGGATTTCTTTGTAAAGAAATTTCATTTCCGGCACTAATATTGTAAACAACTCTGAAATTGTTCGTAAAAAATATTTTAAAACAGTAAGATAGTTGTAATGACATAAGCACTCATTGGCATGTGTCTGGGGCTTTGGCCGATAGCTTCACTTTAATCTCGAAGTCTGGTGGCGATAACACCACTTCTCCTCGCAGGGGTTGGCAGCTTCTAGACTTGGCGCTAGCTTCACAATCAAGCATCCCGATAGGGGGCGCAACTAAGGGAGATACCACTATGAAAAAGATGTTGAGCGGTGCGGCTTTTGCCGCCCTGAGTGTGGCGTTTGTCACTGAAGCAGCTGCGACCGAATGGAATGCCTCGGTCTGGGGTAAGCGCCGCGCATTTACCGAGCATGTTGAGAAACTGGCTGAACTGGTGAACGAAAAAACCGGCGGCGATTTCACCATCAATGTTAGCTATGGTGGATTGTCGAAGCCCAAGGAAAACCTGGATGGTATCGAGATTGGCGCGTTCGAGATGGCGCAGTTCTGTGCGGGCTATCACCGCGATAAGAACCGCGCGATCACCGTTTTGGAACTGCCCTTCCTTGGCGTAAACACATTGGATGAAGAGGTGGCCGTCAGCCACGCAGTCTATGATCATCCAGCAGTCAAGGACGAGATGGCGCAGTGGAACGCGCGCATCATCATGACTTCACCGATGCCTCAATATAACCTTGTTGGTACCGGTGACCCTCGTGATGAGCTTGCCGAGTTCGACGGTATGCGCGTACGCGCCACTGGCGGTTTGGGGCAAGCATTTGAAGCGGTTGGTGGCGTACCTACGTCCGTGCCCGCGACCGAAGCTTATAATGCGATGGAATCTGGCGTGGTCGATACCGTGGCCTTCGCTCAGCATGCGCATTTGTCATTCGGGACGATCAACGAAGCTGACTGGTGGACGGCCAATCTGAATCCTGGAACGGTAAACTGTCCGGTGGTGGTGAATATCGACGCTTATGAAGCGCTGCCAGCCGAACATCGCGAAGCGCTGGACAGCTCGATTGATGAGGCTATCGATCACTATCTGGCCAACTACGGTGGACTGCTTGAAAAGTGGGATGGCGTGCTGGCAGAGAAAGGCGTTGAAAAGGTCGAGATTGACGATGCCGTGCTTGAGGAGTTTCGCGCCAAAGCCGCTGATCCGATTCGCGCGAAGTGGATCGAAGACATGACCGCTCAGGGTCTACCTGCGCAGGATCTTTATGATCTTGTGCAATCGACACTGCAACAGCAGCGCGGCGGTAACTGATCGCCACAGCCGGGTGTCATTAGGCACCCGGCATTTCCTTCAATCAAAGGAATGCTGAGATGGCAGGACATGCCACGGTGCTTGAGGATGGCAGTCTTCTAAGCCGGTTGGATCACCGTTTGTTACGTCTAGAGCGTTTTATGGCGCTGATCAGCGGTTTCGCGGTTTTCGGGCTGATGGTGCTGGCTGTTGTGTCAGTCAGCGGCCGAAACGCGTTAAACGCGCCTTTGCCCGGATATGTTGACTGGATTGAACAGGCGATGCCCCTGATCGCGTTTCTGGGTATTTCGTTTGTGCAGCGCGATGGCGGGCACATCCGAATGGATATCGTTATCTCGCGCCTGAAAGGGCGGGCGCTGTGGTTGTTCGAGCTGATCTCGGTTCTGTTGATACTGCTGCTGATGCTGGCGCTGGTTTGGGGTAGTTGGTCCCACTTTGACCGGTCCTTTGACTTCGGCGCTCCGATGTGGAGTCGCGACAGCTCGATTGATATCGGGATTCCTATTTGGCCAGCCAAGCTGCTGGCGCCCGTTGCTTTTTCGGTGCTGTGCGCCCGGCTAATCTTGCAGGTCTGGGGCTATGGACGAGCCTTCATGCTGGGGCTCGAGGCACCGGTGGCCGTACCGCTGATACAGGATGCCGCCGCACAGGCTGCAGCCGAGGCCGAACAATTCGAAGGACGTAACTGACCCATGGACACGATTGATATCGGCCTTTGGGTCACTGCCGGACTGTTGGTTCTTGTCGTCACAGGCATGCGGGTGGCATTTGCTGCAGGTCTGGCAGGGTTGGTTGGCCTTGTTTGGATATTCTGGGCAAAGTTTGGGTATGATCCCGAGCGGTTTGGTAAGGCACTGACTGTGGCCGTCAAAACGGCTGGCCAGGTACCACATTCCAAGGTGGCGTCTCATACGCTGAGCCTGATCCCAACATTCATCCTGATCGGCTATCTAGCCTACTACGCTGGCCTGACCCGCGCCTTGTTTGAGGCGGCAAAACGCTGGGTGGCATGGGTGCCTGGCGGGTTGGCCGTTTCAACGATTTTTGCGACCGCCGGTTTCGCCGCCGTATCAGGTGCATCGGTCGCCACATCAGCCGTCTTTGCGCGCATCGCCATCCCTGAAATGCTGGCCGTCGGGTATAACAAACGTTTCGCCGCCGGTGTGGTTGCCGCTGGCGGAACCTTGGCCTCGCTAATCCCCCCATCCGCGATCCTTGTGATTTACGCCATTATTGTCGAACAGGATGTGGGAAAACTGCTGCTCGCAGGCTTCATCCCCGGCGCGTTTTCGGCGGTGATCTATGGCTTGCTGATCGTCGGTATCGCCGTGATCTTCAAGTCCGTCGGACCGCCGGTCACCGGGTTTACCTGGAAACAACGATTTGCTGCACTTCCGGGCGCACTGCCCATTGTGGCGGTGATCCTCATCATAATCTGCTTTGTCTATAACCCCTTCGGCGACAAGGCTTGGGGCACCCCGACCGAGGGCGGGGCCATCGGGGCCTTCATCGTGTTCTGCTTTGCCCTGATCCACGGCATGCGCTGGCCTGAATTCAAATCGGCTTTGCTTGAAACCGCCAAACTGACCGCCATGATCTTCGCAATCATCTGGGGTGTTCTGATCTATGTGCGGTTTCTAGGATTTGCTGATTTGCCGGGGGCGTTTTCCGACTGGATCACTTCGCTCGAAATGTCACCTATGTTGATCCTGATCTGCATACTGCTGGCCTATGCAGTGCTGGGCATGTTCATGGATGCGATCGGTATGCTGCTTTTGACACTTCCGGTCGTGTATCCCGCCGTTATGGCCCTGAACGGAGGCGAGGCCGTCAGCGCAGCAGACAGCGCCTTTGGTATGTCCGGGCCGATGTGTGCGATCTGGTTTGGTATCTTGGTGGTCAAAATGGCCGAGTTCTGCCTGATCACACCTCCTATTGGTCTAAACTGTTTTGTTGTCGCAGGCGTGAGGCCTGATCTTAGTGTTCAGGATGTCTTCAAAGGGGTAACGCCGTTCTTCATTGCCGATGCACTTACCATCGCACTGCTGGTGGCCTTTCCAGGGATTGTTCTATACCTGCCATCGCTTGCGGGATAAGAAAAAGCCCCGGCCAAAGGCCGGGGCACAGTTTTAGAAGTGCGGGTTCTTTATCCTGCCCGCATCAACATCCCGAACAGATCCCGCGGGTCGTCAGGGTCTGCCAGCATATCCAATGCCTCATAGAAATCAGTGCCTTCAATCGCGCTTTTGATGTAACGTAGTGCCGAGAAGTCCTCGATCGCGAAGCCGACACTGTCGAACAACGTGATCTGTCGATCATCGGTGCGCCCTATGGCTTGGCCGGTCATAACTTCCCACATCTCGGTGACAGGGTGATCATCCTCCAGAGCCTGAATCTCACCTTCGATCCGCGTTTGTTCGGGGTACTCTACAAAGATCTCCGACCGCAAAAGAATGTCGCGGTGCAGTTCGGTTTTGCCGGGGCAATCACCGCCAATGGCGTTGATGTGCACACCGGGGCCGACCATGTTGTCGGTCAGGATGGTGGCGTATTTCTTGTCAGCGGTGCAGGTCGTTATGATCTGAGCGCCTTCGATTGCGTCCTCCGGCGTTTTGCAGGGCACGACCGTCAGCCCTTTGCCCTGCAGATTGGCTGCACATTTCGCCGTCGCGTTCGGGTCTGTGTCGTAGAGCCGGACCGTATCGATGCCGCACATGGCTTTGAAGGCGAGGCACTGGAACTCGGATTGCGCGCCGTTTCCAATCATCGCCATCGTCGTCGCGGATTTGGGCGCGAGATATTTGCCGACCAGCGCAGAGGTTGCCGCTGTCCGCAAAGCAGTCAACATCGTCATTTCGGTCAACAATGTCGGGTAACCGGTATAGACATCAGCCAGCAGGCCAAACGCGGTCACGGTCTGCAGGCCCTCAGACGTGTTCTTGGGATGCCCATTGACGTATTTGAACCCGTATGCCTCACCATCCGAGGTTGGCATCAGTTCGATCACCCCATGTGGTGAATGGGCCGGGATGCGGGGCGTTTTGTCAAAGCTCTCCCAGCGTTTAAAATCGGATTCGATCTGCGCGGCAATCTGCGTGATCATCTGTTCGACCCCGATGTGGTGGACCAGACGCATCATGTTGTCGACGGAAACAAATGGCACGAGGGCCTTATCAGAAGGTTGCATCAAAGACTCCTATCGGCGGGAAAGATGGATACCAGCGATCATACAACGTACGGATCCACCGGCTGTTTCTATTGTGGGAACCGAGAGCGGCAGCGGAGTTGCACTGGCTTCGATGATCGCGACTTGAGCAGGTGTAAGAGCCTGTAGCGCTCGGCTGGACAACGCCAAGACAAGACCATCATTGCCACTAAGCTCAATCGCGTTTCCTGCAAAATCTGCAATCTGCTCATGGGACAGATCGATGACAGTACGGCCAGATTCCTCAAGCCGTGCCCGAACTGTTGCCCGACGTTCTGGGTTGGAAATCATGTCCAAACAGATAAGGGCGTAGTGCGTGCCGATCCCCATCAGGACATTGGTGTGATAGACATCACGGCCTTCAGCGTCCTTTGCATCAAATGCAATCGGCTCATAGTTGAAATGCGTACAGAAACGCTCCAACAACACCGGATCGGCGCGGTTGGATCGAACAGTGTAGGCAATACGGCCCACGTGATCCAGAACCATTGCGCCAGTGCCCTCAAGCGCGAGGTCGTCCTGTTCGAGGCCGGAATAGTCGATGACGTCTTGCACTCGATATTCCCGCTTCAGTAACTCAATTACATCTGAGCGTCTTTCGCGTCTGCGCGATGGAACGAACATCGGATAAACAGCGACATGACCGCCTGGATGGGTCGAAAACCAGTTGTTTGGGAACACGCTGTCGGGTGTGTCACGTTCGCCTTCGTCGTCAAACACATGAACGGTCACACCAGCAGCGCGAAGCTGTTCTACTGCTTTGTCATGCTCATCCCGCGCGGCAGCAGACGTCGCTGCAGCAGATCGATTTGCCAATGTTTGAAACGCATTGTCGTCGCGGGTCTCTGGATTTGACGCAAATGCATGGGGGCGCACCATCACGACAGCTGAAGGAGATTGAAGAGAAATCATCAGAAGCTCCGGGTTGGGCGATCGAAGATGCGACGACCCATCAGCGAGGCTGCAAGATCGACCATCAGTTTTGCGGTTCGGCCGCGCTCATCCAGGAATGGGTTCAGTTCAACTAGATCCAGCGAACAAACGAGACCGCTTTCATGCAGCAATTCCATGACCAGATGGGCCTCACGTTCGGTGGCACCGCCGGGGACAGTGGTGCCGACGGCTGGTGCGATCGACGGGTCAAGGAAATCTACATCCAGCGAGACATGCAGGATGCCGTTTGCTTCGCGCACTTTGTCAAGGAAGGCCAGTAGGGGTGTCTTGATCCCGTGCTCGTCGATGCTGCGCATATCGGCGAGCATCGCGTGATCTTTTTCCAATGCCGCGCGTTCGGCGGGATCGACCGAGCGCAAACCAATCATACCGACGCGATCCGTTGGGATCGGCGATATCAGCGGTGGAAAGGCGTCAAAGCCTGACTGGCCAGTGAAATAAGCGACCGGCGTTCCATGCAAATTGCCGCTGGCCGTACTGCTGGGCGTATGGAAATCACTATGTGCATCTAACCAGAGCACGAACAGAGGGCGCCCGATACGGTCCGCATGTGCCGCCATTCCTGCCACTGTGCCCATCGACAGGGCGTGATCACCGCCCATGAAAATGGGAAGGCCTTCAAGCGCGGCTTCCTGAGCCGTGCGGCTTAGCGCCTGTGTCCAGCCAACGCATTCCGGTAAAGAGAACAGATGGGTGTCTTCCGACATGTCGACGGCATCTGGTCGCGTGTCACCGATGTCCGACACAGAATGCCCGAGATCTGACAGCGCTTGGGCGAGACCCGCGACCCGATAGGCATCTGGACCCATCCGACAGCCTTGGCGGTGTTTGCCGGCATCCATCGGCGCTCCGGCGAGAATGATGTTCATTTTGCTCATAAGTCTATCTATCGATACGATATGAGTTGAGAAAAGAGATCAAATTGGTCAAAGTGAATTAGCGAATTCCGATTTGGTAATCACGCATGGACGAACTGGACAATCGCTTATTGAACGCACTGCACAGGGACGCTCGGGCATCGTTGTCGGAGCTGGCTGAACTGCTCGGAGTGACCCGAACAACCGTGCGCAGCCGACTAAAGCGGCTTCAGCAGTCTGGCGAAATCGTCGGCTTTACCGTTGTGACACGGCAGGGCGTATCGGAAAGCCCTGTTCGTGGATTGATGATGCTTGAGATCGCAGGCCGTGGGACCGAGCGGATCAGATCGCGTATCGCTGCGATGCGTCAAGTTCGGGCGGTGCACTCAACCAATGGAAGTTGGGATCTGATCGCAGAGATCGGAACCGATACACTGGATGAGCTTGATGAAGTCCTGTTCCAGATCCGTCGGATGGAGGGCGTTACACGATCTGAGACCAATCTGTTGCTCTCGACGCGCAAGGGACGCTCGTGACGCGTTGGCCTAGGCCCTTTGCCGGATGGAAAATTCGTGCAAAGCTTTGAATTGACACTGATCTGAGGATCGCGGGGCAGGGGCGAACGGAATGACGACACAGCCGACAACGGAAGAGACACGCGCCGTACGTCTGGCCGAGTATGTGACAGGGCTGTTGGAAAAGCCGCTGGTCAAGATTGCGGTTCCGTTGCTGATTACAGGAATCGCGCTTGCGGTTCTGCATGACCTCTCTGCGCATGTGAAATGGTCAGATATCCAAAGCGATATCGCAGCGAAACCATGGAAATTCATGTTTTTTGCGATGTGCTGGACGGCTTTCAGTTTTCTATCGCTTTCGTTCTACGATGTGCTTGCCGTGCAGAGCGTCGCCGATGGAAAAGTGCCTCTGCCCGTTGCGGGGATGGCCGGTGCAAGCGGCTATGCGGTATCGAACTGCCTGGGATTCTCCTATATCACCGGCACCGCGATCCGATACCGTATCTATGCGTCGCTGGGGCTTGATCTTGGCCGCGTGGCCGGGGTGATCGCGACCTCTTGGGTGGCGTTCTGGATGGGACTGATCCTGCTTTTGGGCCTGTTGCTTACAATACACCCGGATGGCATTTCCAAGGTCCTGCCGATCAGTGAAACGACGGAAACTGTGATCGGTCTGAGCATGTTGGCGGGGCTTGCGGTCTTGTTTGTCTGGCTTTCAAGCGGAGGGCGGCGATTGGCCTATGGTGGGTTTGGGTTCAACCTGCCGGGCGGCAAGCTGGCGAGTCTGCTGACAATCGCGGCGGTAGGCGATCTGTTCGGCGCTTCAATGGCGCTGTATGTGCTCATGCCGGACGATCTGGGGGTTGGCTACCCGTATTTCTTCGCGGTCTATATAGGCGCAATAGCGGTGGGTATCCTTAGCCATGCACCGGGTGGAATCGGTGTGTTCGAGGCCACTCTGATCGCTGGTCTAGGGGCATCGGGCCGGTCTGATGTGATCGCTGCGCTGCTGCTCTACCGACTGGTCTATACCTTCCTTCCGTTTGCCATCGCCAGCCTGTCGATCGCGGTCGCGTCGGTGCTGACACAGCGCCATCGCATCGGGGGCGCGGTCACTTGGGTCTATCGCGCAATTCGCCCCATTGTCCCGATGGTGGCTGCCGGCGTCGCGGCTGTGGCAGGAGTTATCCTGTTGGTTTCAGGGGCTTTGCCTTCCAGTACGCAGAACCTTGGCGTACTGCGAGAGGTTTTGCCTTTGTCATTTGTCGAGGCATCTCATCTTGCAGGCAGCGCCGTGGGTGTACTTCTGCTGCTTGTCTCACGTGGCCTATTCCGCAAGCTCTATCGGGCATGGGTTGTTGCCATGCTTTTGATGGTGGCGGGTTTCTTCGCCTCGCTCGCCAAAGGGCTTGATACGCATGAAGCCCTTTCATTGCTGTTCACGATTGGCCTTTTGGCGATGTTTCGGGGTGCGTTTTACCGGGTAAGCGGTGCATCTATCTTTCGGCTAAATATCCCTTGGCTGGTCAGCGTCGTCGCGTTGCTGGCGGTGATTTTCTGGATTGGATTGTTCGCTTATTCCCATGTCGAATATCAAAACGCGCTGTGGTGGGACTTTGCCTGGAGTGGAGATGCCTCGCGATTCCTGCGGTCCAGCCTCGTGGTGGCCGTGATCGTTGGCATCGTGGCGGTGAACTCGCTGTTCGGCCGTGAAATCCCCGCGCCGGTTAGGACTGAAATCCCCGAAGTTGTCGAACGTCTCGTGATGGAGAGCGAAGACACCGAATCTCAGATTTCACTGACGGGTGATAAGCAATTCCTGATCTCGCCTGACGAAACCGCATTCCTTGCCTATGCAGATACTGGCAATGCGCTGATCACCAAAGGAGAGCCTGTGGGTGATGAGCAAGCGGGGCAGCAACTGATCTGGCAATTGCGAGAAATGGCCGATCGCGAAGGCAAGCTTTGTGCGTTCTACAGTGTATCGACCAAATATCTGCCGACATTCCTGGACCTCGGCCTGTCGATCCTGAAGATCGGAGAAGTGGCCCGCGTACCGCTGCAGAATTTTTCGCTGGACGGAAAATCGCGAAAACGGTTCCGGCAGGCGAAGAACAGGGCTGAGCGTGAGGGGTACAAGTTCGAAATTATCCCCAAAGAACAGCTTGCACCGGTGTTGCCCGAACTTCGTCAGATCTCGGACGATTGGTTGGCGCAAAAGGCAGGTGAGGAAAAGGGTTTTGCCTTGGGCGGCTTTGATGATGCCTACCTTTCCTATTTCGACCATGCGGTTCTGCGGGATGAGACGGGCAAGATCATGGCCTTTGCCAACCTGTTTCAAGGCGGAAACAAATCCGAACTGTCTCTGGATTTGATGCGTTATGAACCGGATAGCCCCAGCTTTGTCATGGATGCGCTGTTTGCTGAGATGATGGTCTGGGGGTCCGAGCAGGGATTCCACTGGTTCTCGCTGGGCGCCGCGCCATTTTCAGGGATCGAAAACCGGCAGTTGGCCTCGCTTTGGAATCGGATCGGTGGGTTCGTTTATGAACATGGCGAACAATTCTACCACTTCGAAGGCCTGCGCGCCTTCAAGCAGAAATTCGATCCGGAATGGAGCCCCAACTATCTGGCCAGCCCCGGCGGGTTGGCCGCGCCACGTATCCTCTACGAAGTTAACATCCTGATCTCGGGTGGCCTGCGCGGGTTGACGAAATAGGCCTTAGTTCAAGCTGGCGCGTGTTGGCGTTTTCTCCAACAGATCACCCCAATCGGTGCGATAGGCCATCTCGGCCAGCACCGTCTCGGGTAGGAATTCCTGATTCTGCCGAATCTGCCAACCACCACCCAGACCTTTGTAGATCGCGACCAGATTGGATGAGACCTCCTGCCGGGCCTCGATCAGGTTCGCCTGCGATCGTAATAGCGCGGTCTGCGTGTTCAGGATACGCGAATAGCTGGCGATGCCGTCTCGGTACTGATCGACCGCGATTTCAGCCGCCTTGCGCGAAGCTTCGACGCTGCGCTGATAAAAGGTGACCTGTTTGCGCGCCTGTGCGTAAGCAACCATCGCGCTTTCGACCTCGGAATAGGCGGTCAGCACAGTGTTCTGGTAATTGGCGATCAACGCTTGATAGGCGGCATCCTGCGCGCGGACATTGTTCTTAATGCGGCCATAATTCAGGACATTCCAGACAACGCCTGCGCTAGCCAATCCTGTGGCGCTGTTGGTGCTGAACAGATCGCGCCCACCCGAGGCCTGCAAACCGATCGCACCCGACAGAATGAACTGCGGATAGAGATCAGCTAACGCGATCCCGACCTGCGCCGATTGGGTGGCTGCCGCCAACTCGGCGGCGCGGACGTCGGGCCGCCGCCGCAGCAATTCGGCGGGGACTCCCACAGCTACGTTGCTGCGCCCTGTTGGAATGCGACCCGAGTTTCCGATCAAGCCCGCCATCTGAGACGGCGTTTTTCCTAACAGAACCGCCAGTGCGTTCTTGGCTTGTTGGATATCGCTTTCCAACTCGGGCACGAGTGCCTTGGTGTTGTTGAGCAGGGCAGTCGATTCCTGCACATCCAACTCGGTTGTAACGCCGTTGTTGAAGCGCAGCTGAGTGAGGTCTGCCGATGCCTGCTGAATCGTGATGTTTTCCCGCGCGATGCGCAGAGCCTCTTGCAACGAACGGATGTTGATATAAAGCGCCGCTACGTCCCCGGTCAGCGTGACCAGTGCGTCGTCATAATTAGCAACCTGCAGTGCCAGGTTCGATCGCGCGGCCTGTACGCCGCGACGTTGCTGGCCCCATACGTCCAGTTCCCATTGCGCATCAAACCCAACTTGCGAAGTCGAGAATTCGGTGTCCAAGGGAATAATCCGCCGGATGTCCGAAATCGGCCCAAGATTGTCGCTGATCTGTCGGCGTTGGAGCGAACCGCCCACGGCCTGCGATTGCGGGTAGAGCTCTCCGAATGCGATACCAAGCTGCGCGCGGGCCTGAAGTACGCGGGCACCTGCGACCTGTAAGGTCAGGTTCTGCGCATAGGCTTCGGCGATCAGCTTGTTCAGCGTCGGATCATTAAACGTTTCCCACCAGCGCACAACCGGAGCGCTGCGTGAGGTCAGGCCGCTCTGGCCCGCGCTGGGGTTGTTGACCTCCATCCATTGCTTCACGACCGGAGAGTTGGGGCGCACAAAATCAGGCCCCACTGGCGTACAGGCGGTGAGGGTAACGGCGCAAAGGGCAGTGCCTAACAACCGGCGGAGTGTCATCGTACGCATCCTCAGATATCCAGTGGCCGGATGAAGTTGGCGAAGGAATAGAGGCGAATGTTGATGCGCCTCAGAAATTCAAAGCTTTTTCCCATGCCGGTGTAAATCGCCACCGCAGCGTGGCCACCTGCAGGAAAAGTATGCCCCTCAGGCACATCGACCGAGATCTGAACAGCGATCCGACCGGGCAGTTTTGGCAGCTCAAAGCCGGGCAGGCGGCCTGAGGGCAAGTATTGGCCCTGACGTGTAGCCCACCAGACCGCCTCAACCTTGCCGGTCAGAATTTCTCCGGGATAGAGGTCCAGAGCAACTTCGACCGGTTGGCCGACCTCGACAAATTTTAGGTTCTGCTGGCGGAAGGTGGCTAGAATATAGGGGTCTTCTTCGGTGACAAAGCTGGCAATGGCACCCAGACGAATTTCCCCCACAACCATCCCCGGGCGGGCCTGTTGCGAAACGATCATGCCATTTTCGGGGGCATAGATCGTTGTGTTGTCGAGAAAATACTCGGCCTCGGCCAGCTGCGCCTCAGCCTCAATAATGCCCGTATTCACGCCGTCGATCTGCGAATCCAGCGCAAGGTTGGCCTTTTCAAGATTGGCCTGAGCTTCCTTAATCTTCGCCTGATCTTCCGCGACCTGTTCGTTCCAGCGGTCTAGTTCATCCTGGCGTGCGCCCCCGGCGGGAACGAGGTTCTCGTATCGCGCTTGTTCGGTCAGCGCATAGGCCAGCTGCGCGTTCGCGCGTTCGACTGCTTCTCCCGCCGCGATAACGTCCTGTTCAAGGATCTTTGCGTTTTGCTGCGCCGCCACCAGCTGTGCATTCGCCTTGTCCACGGCCAGCGAAAACACCGTGTCGTCGAACTTATACAGCGGATCGCCCTTAGTGACCCAGGTGTTGGGCTCGACCAAAACCTCGGACAGGATTGTGGGCTGAGTCAGACGCGGGACGATCTGGATGGTGGAGCGCACGACGTGGCTGTCGACGGAAAAGGGCTGAAAGAAGCGCAGCGCGACCAAAAAGATCAGCAGCAGATGAGCGCCGACCCAGAATGAGACGATCCCCCACATGATGTTGAATTTCAGCCATTGCACCTTGAAGAAGATGAACCAGACAAAAATAATGTAGAAAAGCGTGATGCCTAGGGCGACGAACATGAGTGCTGAATTCCTTTGGCCTTAGGCTTGCTTTGTTTCGTCGGTATCAAGTGGGTCCTGGTATTCCGGTTTGACGGTGCCTCCCAGACGCTTGATTTCATCCCTTATGGCCTTGCGTTCTTCATCAGGGCCGCGGCGCATGTCGACGGTGACGCCGTCGTGAAACGCCCAGATAAAGGCATGCACCCAAGGGACAATCGCCAAAAATCCCATCCATCCCATGATCTTGACCGCTTCGGCATGGGGGTGATTGCGTTTGATCGCGATACGTCCGGGCAGACCCATTATGAATAGAAACAACGCCATCACCGCTGCCAGCAGCAAGATAAGTGCCACAAATGTCAGATAGTCATAGTAGCCCAGCGGCTGCCCCAAAAGTCCCATGCTCGCGCCTCCTGTTGTTGGAAACTGTTCCATCCTCGGGCGCTGTTGTCCAGCTAATCAATCACTTTCTGGCTGATCGGAAGGATGCATCAGCATTCAATAATTTTGGTGTTCCAGTCTATGCACTTCTGATGGAGGTCGCCGGGTAGCGGTAGATCGGTATAAACCATATCAACATCGGATAATGAGGCGATGCGTGCGGGCGCGGTGCGCTGAAACTTTGAAGCATCCGCTACAAGGCTGATCTGCCGGGCTTGTTCAATGATGGTTTGACTGACCAGTACTTCTTGGAGATCGAAATCCATTAGATCCCCATCCGCATCCAATGCGGAACAGCCGATAATCGCGTGATCGAATTTGAACTGGCGGATGGTCGCGACCGCAAGATTCCCGACCAACCCACTATCTGATCTGCGCAGCACACCGCCTGCAACGACGATCTGGCAATCGGGGTTATCGGCCAGGATATTGGCGACGTTCATATTGTTGGTCACGACCATTAGGTTTTTGTGTTTCTGCAATTGGTGAGCAACGGCCTCGGTCGAGGTGCCTATGTTCATAAAGATCGAGCTGCCCTCGGGGATGTCGGCCGCGCAGCGTTCAGCGATGCGTGTCTTGGCTTCATGGTTCAGGGCGCGCCGTTCTTCGTATCCAATATTAGACACGCCAGAACGCAGAACGGCACCCCCGTGAACCCGATCCAACTTACCTGCCTCTGACAGTTCAGTCAGGTCACGGCGAATGGTTTGAACCGTCACCTGAAAGCGCTCGGCCAGTCCTTCGACAGTAACGCGGCCCTCTTGCTCGGCGACTAAAAGAATGTCCGATTGGCGAAATGATAGTGACATGGGCGGTCCTGAGCTCCGGTGTTTTCGTTTTTGTTCTAATTTTGCGATTAAGCAAGGGAATTCGTTAGTTGCACTTATTAATATTCGTTGTTTCAGCTAAAAACGAACAATATCGAAAAATATAGTTGACGATACGAACCATCATACTGCTAATGCGCTTGAAACTGCCACGTTGGGGAATCAATTGGATATGTCATCGGACAGCAGCCAAGTTACCGATCTTTTTGTGATCGGCGGGGGTATAAATGGGTGCGGTATCGCACGTGATGCGGCAGGTCGGGGCCTATCGGTCACCTTGGCTGAAATGAACGATCTGGCCTCGGCGACGTCGTCAGCCTCGACCAAACTGTTTCATGGCGGGCTACGGTACCTGGAATTTTTTGAATTTCGTTTGGTGCGTGAAGCGCTGGTCGAACGCGAGACCTTACTGCGCGCTATGCCCCATATCAGTTGGCCCATGCGTTTCGTGCTGCCCTATCACGCCGATATGCGTTTTGACTCTGAAACGCCGACCTCACGGTTGCTCAGTACGGTGATGCCATGGATGCGCGGGCGTCGTCCTGCGTGGCTAATACGGCTTGGCCTTTTTTTGTATGACAATCTGGGCGGTCGCAAAATCCTGCCGGGTACACGTTCGCTGAACCTGCGCGCGGCACCCGAGGGGGCTCCGCTGCAAGACAAATTTGAAACCGCCTATGAATACTCGGACTGCTGGGTCGAGGATTCGCGGCTGGTGGTCCTGAACGCCCGCGATGCCGAGGCACGCGGGGCTAAGATCATGGTCAGGACCGAAGTTCTTTCGGCTGAGCGGATCGATCAAGTGTGGCAAGTCACGATCCGGGATCGGGATAGCGGCAAGACCGAAACCGTCCTTGCGAAGATGTTGATCAATGCGGGCGGACCTTGGGTAGGTGACATCATCCAGACCAAGATCCGGGTCAATTCCCGAGAAGGCGTCCGTCTGGTGCGTGGCAGCCATATCGTGACACCCAAGCTGTTTGACCATGACAAGTGCTATTTCTTTCAGGGCGAAGACGGGCGCATCATCTTTGCGATCCCGTACGAGCAGGATTTTACCTTGATCGGAACCACGGATCAGGATCATTCTGACCCCTCCGAGCCTCCGGTATGTACCGAGGCCGAGCAGGAGTATCTGTGCGCTTTCGCATCGAAATACTTCGCGAAGCCCGTTACCCGTGAAGATATTGTCTGGACCTATTCAGGCGTCCGTCCGCTGTATGATGACGGCGCAAGCAGTGCTACGGCGGCTACGCGCGACTATACGCTGAAAGTGGACGCCGAGGGCGGGGTTCCGGTGTTGAATGTCTTTGGTGGAAAAATCACCACCTACAGACGCCTTGCAGAAAGCGCGTTGGAGAAAGTGGGCGAGCATTTCCCCGATCTTGCCGGACCTTGGACCGCAGGTGTGCCGTTGCCAGGTGGGGATTTCCCGGTCGACGGCGTGCATGATTTGATCCGGAAACTGATGGTCGAATACCCGTTCCTGACCGATTTCTGGGCCCATCGATTGATCCGGGCCTATGGCACAGAAACCTGGGACCTTCTGGGCCCAGCAAAAGATCAGAGCGAACTGGGTGATGATTTCGGCGCGACATTGACCGAGGCCGAACTGGTTTGGCTGATGGACAAGGAATACGCGCGCACCGCTCAGGATGTCGTGTGGCGGCGCAATAAGCTGGGTCTAAGGCTCAGCCCCGAACAGATCAGCCGGATAGACGACTGGATGGCCAAACGGTTAACTGACTAGCGCGGATCAGACGACCCGTACAAAAAAAAGAAACGCCCCGCAGATGTGCGGGGCGTTTTGCGATTTCAATGCCAGCCCTACGCAGCTTCCTCTGACGGTTCCGGATCCTTCTTGCTGCCTTTGACCCACTCGCGCAGGCTCTGCATCACAGCGTACAGGACGGGAACCAGAATGACCCCGAACAGAGTGGCTGCCAGCATACCGCCGAACACGGCAACGCCGATGGCCTTCTGGCTGGCAGCTCCGGCCCCGTTCGCGGCCAGCAGGGGAACCACGCCCAAAAGGAAGGACAGGGCGGTCATCATCACAGCGCGGAAACGCTGATATGCGGCTTCGGCCGCGGCCTCCTTGATTGACAGCCCCTTGGCCCTTTGCTCCATCGCGAATTCGACGATCAGAATCCCGTTCTTTGACGCAAGCCCGACAAGCATGATCATCCCGATCTGCGTGTAGAGGTTGATGTCGCTGCCAACGATTGCCACCGCTGCGACGGCACCGAACAAGGCCACGGTCACCGACATTAGGATCGAAACGGGCATCGTCCAACTTTCATATTGGCCGACAAGGAACAGGTACCCAAACAGGATCGCCAACCCAAGGATCACCACGACCAGGCCGCCCGAGGCCAGCTGCTGCTGCGCCGTTCCGGTCCATTCATAGGCATAGCCGGGGGGCAGGGCGGTCGCCGACTCCTCGGTCATGACATTGATGGCGTCCCCGGTCGAGAGCCCCGGTGCCGGAACCGCTGTCACAGTGGCCGAGCGGAACAGGTTATGCCGCTTTAGCAGGACCGGACCCAGCACGTTCTCGATATCGATCAGCGTGCCAAGCGGTACCATCTCACCTTTGGTGGAACGTACATAAAGCTCTGAGATATCATCGACCTTATTCCGGTATGACCCTTCGGCCTGGATCATTACGCGATAGACACGACCAAACAGGTTGAAGTCATTCACGTAATACGAGCCAAGCTGCGCCTGCATGGTCTGGAAAATCTCGGCCACCGAGACTTGCAGGGTTTTGGCCTTTTCCCGATCCAGATCGACAAACAATTGCGGCACGTTCGCGCGGAAGGTGGTGTAGGCCTGCGCGATCTCAGGACGCTGGTTTGCGGCATAGACATACGACCCAACGGCCGAGGCCAGATCCTGCGGCGAGCCGCCACCGGTCTGCTGCACTTCCATTTCAACCCCTGCAGACATACCAAGGCCCTGAATGGGTGGCGGGTTGAACGCAACAATCGATGCGGCAGACTCACCATATGCAATCGCCAGAACCTGGTTCAGGATCGCATCCGCACTGAGCTCGGGTTCCTGCCGCTCTTCCCAGTTGGTCAGGTTGACAAAGATGGCTGCGCCATTGGTAGTGGTCCCGTTCAACAGCGAGAACCCATTGACCAGAACGGTACTGGATACGCCGGAGATCTGTTGAATCTGTTCATCGATCCGCGCAGAAACCGCCTCGGTCCGTTCAAGCGTCGCCGCATCGGGAAGCTGGATATCGACGAACAGATATCCGTTGTCTTCCAGCGGAATGAACCCTTTGGACGTGTTGCCCATAATGGTCCCAGTACCCGCTGCGAATGCTGCAATGATCCCCAGCGAAATGACCGGCAGGATCAGTAGCTTTCGCACGATGGCGACATAGCCGCTGCGCATTCCGCCGATAAATCCCTCGAACACGGCCAGCAGCCCCTTGGGCGGTCCTGAACGCGCCCGCAGCACCAGCCCGCAAAGGGCCGGTGAAAGCGTCAGAGCGTTGATCGACGAGATCACAACAGCGGTCGAGATCGTGACGGCAAACTGCGAATACAATCGCCCGGATATGCCGGGCATGAACGTCACCGGCACGAACACGGCCAGCAATACCAACGTGGTTGCGATCACGGGGCCGGTGATCTGACCCATGGCCTTGCGGGTCGCCTCGGCAGGGGAAAGGCCTTCGTCGGCGATGATACGCTCAACGTTTTCCACCACAACGATGGCGTCATCTACAACGATCCCGATGGCCAGCACCAATGCGAACAGCGAGATCGTGTTCAGCGACATGCCAAAAGCCAGCAGGAAGGCAAATGTCCCGATCAATGAGACCGGAATTGCCACCGCCGGAATGATCGTCGCCCGCCAACTGCCAAGGAAGATGAACACAACTGTGATCACCAATATGAATGTCAGGATGAGGGTCGAGACCACGTCATTGAGCGACTGTTCCACGAAATCCGTCGTATTGAATGGAACATCGTATTCGACATCCGTGGGAAAGGATCGTGACAGGCGCTCAAGTTCGGCCTCAACACGTTCGGACACCGCAAGGGCGTTTGCGCCGGGGGCCTGATAGATGCCGATAACGGTCGCAGGAACGCTTTCGAAATAGCCCGAGGCGGAATAGAACTGCGCCCCCAATTCAACCCGCGCAATGTCTTTGACGCGCACAATCGCACCGGCTTCGCCTGTACGGATTACAATATCTCCGAATTCATCGGCCGAGGTCAGGCGGCCTTTGGTCTTGATCGTGTACTGAAAGGTTTGTCCTTCAGGCACAGGAGGCGACCCGATTGAGCCCGCAGAGACTTCGATATTCTGTTCGCGGATGGCATTGATCACATCACCCGGAGTGATTGACAGCGCGGCCATCTTGTCCGGATCCATCCAGATCCGCATGGCGTATTCCAGATTGGTCAGAACATCCGCTTTACCCACGCCCTGAACCCGCGCCAGAGCGTCTTTCAAGTTGATTGAGGCATAGTTCGACAGGAACACACTGTCATATGTGCCATTGGGCGAGGTCAGCGTGACCAGCAACAACATGTTGGTTGACGCTTTTTGCGTGACAACACCGGATGAAGTCACTTCGGACGGCAGCGATGCCATCGCCTGTGCCACACGGTTCTGTACGTTGACCGAGGCGATATCGGGGTCGGTGCCCACCTCGAACGTAACGTTCAACGAATACGAGCCGTTATCCGATGAGGTCGACGTCATGTAGATCATGTCGTCCACACCGTTGACCTGCGCCTCGATCGGGGCGGCCACGGTGTTTTCCACGGTTTCGGCATTTGCACCTGTATAGGTGGCCGTTACGCTGACCACCGGCGGCGTGATATCGGGAAACTGCGCAACCGGTAGAACCAGATAACCGATCCCGCCCAAAATGGTCAGGACCAGCGAAATGACAAGCGCCAGCTTGGGCCGGCTGATAAACAGGGCTGAGAACATCAGTTATTCTCCGGCTGCTCGGACGCAACGACTGCATCAACGGCGACGCCGGGGCGCACGCGTTGCAGGCCTTCGACGATGACGCTTTCGCCTTCGCGCAGGCCATCTGTGACGATAATCGCCGAGTCCACGGTATCTCCGGTTGTGATGTAGCGCTGTTCAACCATCTGCTTGTCATTGACGACCAGAACGAATTCGCCGCGCTGATCACGCTGCAGCGCTGCTTGAGGGATCAATACCTGCAGCGTCGGCTCAAGCGCTTCGATCTGAACGTTCACGAAGGCACCATCAACGAGCAGACGCTTGGCATTGTCGAATTGAGCTGTGATCGTAATGGCGCCGGTCAGCGGATCAATGCGGTTGTCGACAAAAATGATTTCGCCGGTTTCATCCAGCTCAGTACCGTTCGGCAGAGTCACATGAACATTCGGGCTTTGGCTGCTTTCAGCTAGCGTGGCCGGGTCTTCACCAAATTGTTCAAGAACCGACGTGAACTGCTTCTCATTCAACGAAAAATTCACATAGATGGGGGCTTCGCTGACCAGGGTGACAAGCGGCGGATTGTTGGGGCCCACAACATCACCGACACTGGTTTCCACGCGGCCGATGCGGCCCGAAAACGGGGCGTGGATCTGTGTGTAGCTCAGATCAAGCTCGGCCTGTTGGATCGCTGCATTGGCGGCTTTGACCTCGGCCTCGGCGACCAGTTCATTGGCTCGGGCAATGTCACGTTCTGATTCCGGTGTAGCGTCGCGCTTGTACAGCTCTTCCTTGCGGGCGAGATCGACTTTGGCCAGTTCAAGGTTTGCCTGCGCCCGATCCAGATCGGCTTTACGTGCCTCAAGCGTGGCTTCGTAAAGATCCGGTTCGATCGTGAACAGCAGGTCATCCTCATTCACCGGAGAGCCATCGTCGACGTTCTGGCTGTCCAGGAATCCACTGACGCGCGCGATGATATCGACCTTGTCGATTGCCTCGGCCCGTCCAATGAAGGTGGCCTGATCGGTGATCTCTTCGGTATAAGCTGCGGCGATCGACACCTTGGGCGCAGGGGCATCGCCCTGATCCTGCGCGACCGCTATCTGAGGCAGGCTGGAACATGCAAACAAAGCGGCAGAAACGCCGAGTGCCCTGAAATAGCCGCGTGGGCGGAGTGCTGGCTTCTTAAATGCAAGGGACATGTTGGCGCCTCGTTCAAAGTAAAGATTGCACAACCGGGCAACAGAAACCCCCGGATGAGTCGATTGATTTTATAGGCAGGATGGCGGGTTTGACGCGGTTTCTCAAGCGTGTTGAGGTAATGCGTTGGCAAGAATCGACCCGAAATTTCTTTCCAGTCTGCAGACTTAGCCTGCATCCGCAGGCGTTTACCTGCCCGATGACAATAGGGGCGGGCGAATTTTCTCTGCCAAAAACCAGCAGCGGAGAGGCTTCAGGGCTCCGTTGCGGCATTCATAAATCGAATTTTGTTGTTATTCACGCGTTCCCGCAAACCGATTCTGCCAGTCCTCGCGCTGTTCGTCCGTGATTTTGGCAAACAGCACGTCGGGAACCGAAAATTCATGGCCAGCGGGCAGGGCGCGCAGCGCGGCATCGACATCTTCGGGCCAGCTGGTATCGAGTGTGTTCATCGCACTAAGCATTTTTGCAGACGCATCCGGAATGAACGGCGCGCTCAGAACTGCATAGAGGCGGATCAGGTTCAGCCCCAGCCGCACCTGCGCCGCAGCCTGCGCAGGATCTTCCTTAAAGGTTGACCATGGTGCGGCAGCCTGCAGATACTCGTTGCCCGCGACCCAGATCGCACGCAGCTCTTGCGCGGATTTGCGCACTTCCATCGCTTCCATGTGGCCTTCGTAGGCACGTACTCGGCTAGTAAGCTCAGCAATCAGGGTCTGTTCACGTTCGCCATACGCACCACCTTCGGGCACTGCTTCACCGAATTTCGAGCGGCAGAACTTAGTGATCCGGCTGACAAAGTTACCCAGAACATCCGCAAGATCTTTGTTCACCGACTGCTGGAAGTTCTCCCATGTGAACTCGCTGTCGCTGCTTTCCGGCGCATGGCTCAACAGCCACCAGCGCCAGTAGTCGGCGGGCAGAATGTCCAGCGCCTGATCCATGAACACTCCACGGCCCTGTGAGGTCGAGAATTGGCCACCGTCATAGTTCAGGTAGTTGAATGATTTCAGGTGGTCGACCATCTTCCAGGGCTCGCCCGATCCCAGAATGGTGGCCGGGAAAGACAGGGTGTGGAAGGGCACATTGTCCTTGCCCATGAACTGAACGTAACGCACATCTTCTGCGCCTTTGTCGGTGCGCCACCAACGTTCCCAATCGGCATCAGACTTACCATTGGCGTCGGCCCATTCCTTGGAGCAGGCGATGTATTCAATGGGGGCATCGAACCAGACATAGAAGACTTTGCCTTCCATGCCGGGCCAATCTTGATCACCTTTCTTGACTGGTACACCCCAATCCAGATCGCGGGTAATGCCGCGATCCTGCAGGCCGTCGCCATCATGCAACCATTTCTTGGCGATCGAGGTTGTCAGGATCGGCCAGTCTGTCTTGCTGTCGATCCACGCGTCCAACTGATCTTTCATTGCGGATTGACGCAAATACAGGTGCTTGGTCTCACGCACCTCAAGATCGGTCGAGCCGCTGATCGCGCTGCGGGGCTCGATCAGGTCGGTCGGGTCTAGCTGCTTGGTACAATTTTCGCACTGGTCGCCGCGTGCGCGATCATAGCCGCAATTGGGGCAAGTGCCTTCGATATAGCGGTCGGGCAGAAAACGGCCATCGGCGTTGGAATAAACCTGCTTTTCGCTGACTTCCCGGATCAGCCCGGCCTCATCCAGTTTGCCAGCGAAATGCTGGGTCAGTTTACGGTTCTGATCGCTGGACGAGCGGCCAAAGTGATCAAAGCTCAGGCCAAAGCGCTTGGCGATATCGGCCTGTACTGCGTACATGTCAGCGCAATATTCAGCCACAGGTTTGCCCGCTTTGGCGGCGGCCAGTTCGGCCGGGGTGCCGTGCTCGTCGGTTGCACACAGGAACATGACCTCATTGCCCCGGCCGCGCTGATAGCGAGCGTACAGATCGGCAGGCAATTGCGAGCCGATCAGGTTGCCGAGATGTTTGATCCCGTTGATGTAAGGGATCGCCGAGGTGATGAGAATTCGGGCCATAATGCGCTTCCACGTATCTGTCTGCGCGCCCGTCTACCTTATGTGGCCAGTAAGCAAAAGCCCGCATTCATACACGCTTGAATTTAACGGGTATTACTACGCGACTTCGTGCATTCCCTGGAGTTTGTGTCGCGTTCGTCAGCGATTTCGCCCCGTGCGTACCAATGGTGTATGATGATCAGGAGAACCCAGCTTAGGGGGAATTTCATTATGCAGAGTTTATGGTTGGGCTGCTCTGCCGCCGTTGCAGCTATTGTATTTACCGCCAGCGCCATCGCCGACCAGAGCGCCACAGATGATCCGGTGCATGCTTTTGACCACGCTATGCTCTCGATCTTTCACCGTGGCCAGGATGCGCTGACGGCTGAAACCCGGCCCGTCATGATTATCGCACGTGATGTCACAGTCATGACCGAAGACGGAGAGGCGAGCTATCCAAGGGATGCGCCAACCTATCAACATCTGAAGTCCACGTCGCATGTTGTGTTGGGATTGATTGGGGCGGTGACTCCATGGCCTGATGAAAATACCGATGATGAGCGCTGGAAGGCGGAGTTTGCAATTATCATCAATGAGATAGATGTATTTCTTGCGACATTGGGCGGACTGGGCATGACCGAGGGCGACTTGGCGAGCCAGCGCAAAATGCTCGAAACAGCCCGGGTATTTGCTCAAGGTGCACTCGACAAGGATCAGATCACACGTGAAGCGGTTTCGCAGGTGATCAACGACATGCGGCCCATCTGGGCAGAGAATATGGAGAAATCTGCACGTGCGGAGTTGAACGCACTTCATACCGCCGTGTCCGATGCACGCGCAGCCATAAGCGAAGAGGAGTGGGCCAAGATGTATGTGGTGCATCACGGCGGCTCCAGCGTCAAAGACGTCAATGTCGTGCTACTGTACCTACAGCGCGTGATGCCGGAAAAGGTTGCTGCCGGGCAGGTTCTGTTCGCTGAGAACGCACACGGGAACGACGCGTTGGCTGGATACGCCGGATACGTTCGAATGCAGAGGCATGTTGGTGCATGGGTGTTCGGAGACCCTGAACGGATGCGGGTTGACCTGCTGGGATATGAGGCGGGATCAATCCTGGATGAAATGATCCCGGCACCACCGCCAAAGCCCACCGATTAGAGAATTACTCCAGCAGGTGTGAACAGGTAATACGTTTCGCACGGGCGAAAGAAATTGAGCTTAATGTCATGGTTGCAGATTGTAACTGACATTTGGATGTAAATAACCTCAGGTTGAAACACAGAATCACAACCTCTTGAAATTGTAGCAATGACTTCCCATTTGTAGTGTATACAAAAGTATACAATAACGAGGGCAATCTGCTGATGTTTGACTTTTTACTAGAGGGCGCATTTGTGCCCTTTACCTTGGCGCTTGCGCTTCTGTTCGGTCTTCTGGGCCTTGAACTGATCGCATTGGTTTTCGGGGGAAGTCTTCTGGCAGGCGAGGGCGAGGTTGATCTGGACATGGTCGACGCGCCCGATCTGGACGTCGTCGACTTTGATCTGGATATCGACGCCGACATCGATCTGAGTGACTTGGAACTGGCCGAAATTGAAACCGATGTGCCTGCGGCTACGCCCGTCGGCCCGTTTGGCTGGTTGGGCATTGGCAAGATGCCATTCATGATCTGGCTCGTTGTGCTGCTGGCTGGTTTCGGCCTGAGTGGCATAGGCCTGCAACTGGCGCTGCGTGATCTGCTGGGCTTTGACTTACCTGCATGGTTGGCCGCGATTCCGGCCGGAGTATTCGGCCTATGGTTCGCACGTGGCTTTGGTGGTGTCTTCGCTCGCCTCCTGCCCAAAACCGAAACCGAAGCGATGTCGGAACGGATGCTGGCCCGCCGCCGTGGCGTGATCACTCAGGGTATCGCATCGCGAGGCCGTCCAGCCGAAGTCCGCGTCATGGATCGCTTTGGCAACACGCACTACCTGCGCGCAGAGCCGTTGCAGGACAAAGATGCGCTGGAGCAGGGAACAGAAGTCCTTGTTCTGCGTGATCGACGGCGCGACCGGTTCGTTCTGGTTCGCATGTCAGTTTAACCAAAAAATCTTAACCCCAATCCGGAGGATATTGCATGGAACTATCATTCCTGGCCGTTACAGTTGTGACTATTTTAGCCGTACTCTTGTTCATAGGCCTTGTACTTGGCCACCTTTATCGACGCGCCACGCGCGAGATCAGCCTGGTGAAAACCGGCGCGGGCGGCAAAAAGGTCATTATGGATGGCGGCGTCATCATTGTACCGTTGCTGCACGAAGTCAGCCCGGTCAACATGAAGACTCTGCGCCTTGAGGTGCAGCGCAGCGGTGAGGCCGCGCTCATCACCAAAGACCGGATGCGTGTCGACGTGGGTGTCGAATTCTACGTCTCGGTGATGGCGACTGAAGAGGGCATCGCACGCGCCGCGCAAACGCTGGGTGATCGCACCTTTGACGTCGAGCAACTACGTGAGATGATCGAAGGCAAGCTGATCGACGGTCTGCGCGCTGTGGCCGCTCAGATGACCATGGACGGTCTGCATGAAAACCGCGCCGACTTTGTGCAAGAGGTGCAGAATGCGGTGTCCGAGGACCTGCTTAAGAACGGTCTTTCGCTGGAGTCCGTCTCGCTGACCGCGCTGGACCAGACCCCGTTCGAGGCTCTGGACGAGAATAACGCCTTTAACGCCGTGGGTATGCGTAAGCTGGCCGAGGTGATCGCCATATCCAAAAAAGAACGCGCGCAGATCGACGCCGAGGCCGAGGTTGAGGTGCGTCGTGCGGCGATGGAAGCGGAGCGTCAGAAGTTGCTGATCGAACAGGACGAACAGCAGGCGCGCATCGAGCAGGCGCAGAAGGTGGAAACTCTTCGTGTGGCGCAAGAGGCGGAGATCGCTGCGCGAACTGAAGACTCGGTACGCGAAACCGAACGCGCCCGGATTGCCCGTGAAGAGGCCATTCGTTCCGCCGAGATTGAGCGCGAGCGCAAAATCCGCGATGCCGAGATCGCCAAAGAGCGTGAGATCGAAGTCGCGGAACAGGAACGCCAGATCATCATCGCGCAGAAATCCGAAGAGGAAAGCCGCGCGCGCGCATCCGCCGATCTGGCTCGAGCCGAGGCGACCAAAGCAACCGAAGCCGTGGCTACGGCGCGCGAAGTGGCCGAGGCCGAGCGTCAGAAGCAGATTGTTCTGATTGAAGCCACCCGTGAGGCCGAACGTCAGGCCACCGCGATCCGTTTGTCAGCACAGGCCGAGAAAGAGGCCGCCGCAGACCGCGCCGAAGCCCGCCGCGCGGAAGCGCAGGCCGAAGCAGACGCGCTGAACATTCGCGCCGAGGCCAAGAAGAACGACATGCTGGCCGAGGCGGAAGGTAAGCGTGCGATCGTAGAGGCGGACAACGCCCTGTCACCTGAGCAGATCCGGATGAAGGTCGACTTGACCCGCATTGAAACCATGCCCTCGATCATCTCGGAAATGGTCAAACCGGCCGAAAAAATCGACTCGATCAAAATCCATCAGGTTGGTGGGATCGGAGCTGCCAATGGTGGTGGTGTTTCAAGCGGTGAAAAGCCGGTTGTCAATCAGGCGTTGGATTCGATCATGGGAATGGCCGTGCAGATGCCAGCGCTCAAGAAACTGGGCGAAGAGCTTGGCTTGTCCATGGAGAACGGCGTCGGGGGCGTAGTGAACGGTGCGCTTGAGAGCACCGTGGATCCAGATGAGGTGGTCGACGTGGTCGAGGGCCATGGGCCAGCGGTCCAGCAGTAAAACAGAAGGGCCGGGATTTCCCGGCCCTTTTTCATTGCTTTTCGCGAGAACCCTTGAGCAGCCTGCCGATGGTAAAGGATGTGCGCGGAGCATAGACATAATTCGTCCGTTTCTCGGGCGTCGGGCGCGAGCGCATACGGGCGAGGCCAAAAACAATAAGAAACACATGACCCAATGCAACAAAAGCAAACAGGGCTCCAGGGCCGAATTGCTGGATCAACGTGGATGAGATGTAGGGCGATGCAATCGCCCCCAGCGCGTACCAGAACATCAAGGCCGCTGCCAATTCAACGCGTTGTTCGGTCGTGGCAAAATCATTCGCATGCGCCGAGGAAACCGAGAAAATCGGAAACGTGGTAAGACCAAAGAACCCGGCGGCCAGCATAACGCCGACCGTTCCAGTTCCGCTAGCCAACATCGTGACACCGCAGCTTAGCACCGCTGCCACGGATAGCCAGATCAGCACCCAGCGTCGATCATACTTGTCTGCGAGCCAACCCAAGGGGTACTGGGCCAGTGCGCCGCCCAGAACGAAAGAGGCCAGAAAGAATGCAATCTGATCTACGCCCAGTCCGACCTCCTGACCGTATACCGGGCCGACCATGCGCAATGATGCCGAACTGAGCGCAGCCACGATAACGCCCGCCACAGCCAGTGGTGAGCTGTGCCAGGCCAGCTTGGGGCGCAGGCGCGGGGTGTCCGGTGTCTTGGGTTGGCTGGCGCGAGTTAGGGCCAGCGGCAAGATCGATGCACAGCATAGGATCGCAAGCAGGTTGTATGAAACGTAAGAGGCGGGTGGCAGAACAGCAATGATAAGCTGTGCACAAAGCGAGGCCCCCATATCGGCGATACGGTAGGTGCCCATCGCGCGGCCACGGGTTTCGTTGGTGACCTTGGCGTTAAGCCAAGCCTCGATCACGGTGTAACACCCAGCGACACAGGTTCCCGACGCGATACGCAGAGCGGCCCAGACATAAGGGTTTTCAGTCAGCGTATGCCCCAGCAACCCCATCGCGCCCAAAGCGGTGCAGACCGCAAATGCGCGCGAGTGCCCGACGCTGCCCATAAGCCGCGGAGCCCACCAGCAACCAACAAAGAACCCAATGAAGTGCGATGACCCCAGCAGACCGATCTGTTCGGTCGAAAAATCAAGCGTCAGCCCCGAGATTGCATCCAGCGGACCAACACCACCCGTTGAGAGCTGCAGCAGAATGACCGAAAGAAACAGGGCGGCAAATGAAATGATCGTACGCATGATAGGTGCAACTTGACCTTGTCGCCACGAAATGCGCGCGCCTAATCGACGCCCTGACGTCGTTTTTTGCCTTTTTGTGGTTAATCCTGCCGGATGATTTCGGCGTGGATGTCCAGGCCGATCGTGGGTTGTACAAGATCAGGATATCCAGACGCGCCAAACTCATTTCGATTGATCGCCCCCTCTAGCCGGATGGACAGGGTGTCCAAATCATCCACCGCGCTTCCCGGTCTCCGATACAGGTTGGCGCTCAAAGTCACCGGACGCGTGATACCGCGCACTGTCAGATCGCCGGTCACGGTTGCACCTTCCGAGATACGGCCAGTGGGTCCCAACTGAATCTTGGTCGTGATGAAACGTATGGTGGGGTATTGGGCAGCGTTCAACACACTCTTTCCCAACATCGGACCTCGGGCAAATGGTAGGTTCGTCCGTGCCCGGGCCACGTCCAGCACGACATCGACCCGGCTGTTTTGCAAGCGATTGGTATCAATAAGAATTTGGGCCGACTGTACTGGCATCGTGCCCGTCTGAAGCGCGCCGGACAAATCATAGGTGAAGCCAACGGAACTGCGCGATGCTGCCAGCGCATATGGGGTGAGGGCGGCCATCGCTGCCCGTGCCATTGGTAACGCGCAAAGACTTGCAATCAGGCTGCGTCGGGTAAGGTTCCTCATGCCATCGCCGTGCGACCGCGCGGGCGCGAGCGTTTCATGAGCATCAGCACGATTGCGATGTTCAGCCCGTTCCAAAGGATGCCATTGATGAAAGCAAGCTGATAACTGCCAGTCACGTCATAGATCCAGCCCGACATCCAACCACCCAGAGCCATGCCGAGGATAGTCATCATCATGACAAAACCCACGCGCGCACCGGCCTCTTGCGGGGGCATATATTCACGTACAATCAGCGCGTAGCTGGGGACGATACCACCCTGGGCCAGCCCGAATAGCATGCTGACGACATAAAGCGAAACCATCCCATCATAAGGGAGAAACAGGAACAGAGCGATACATTGCAGGACCGAGCCAATCAGCAGTGTTGAAAGCCCTCCCAACCGGTCCGCGACAAGCCCCGAGATGATGCGGCTAACCACGCCGCCCAACAGCATCAGAGACAGCATCTCGGCCCCAACGGCCGGGCCATAGCCCAAGCCCACACAATAGGAGACAATATGGACCTGGGGCATCGACATGGCCACGCAGCAGCCGATACCAGCCAGCCCAAGGATGTACTGCAGGGCGCGGGGTGAAAAGCCGACGCTTTGTGCTTTGACCTGTGCTGCCGCTGCTGCCGTGCCGTGCGCCTCGACGGGGACCTGTCTGCGCAAAAGCAGGGACAGAGGAATGACGGCGACCAGGGTGATGACGGCGAGACTCAGATAAACCTGCTGCCACCCGTCGCGCTGCAGAATGCCCGACAGCAGCGTGGGCCAGATCGCGCCCGACAGGTAGTTGCCACTGGCCACCAGTGCCACGGCAATCCCTCGCCTGCGCATGAACCAATGCGAGATATCGGCGATCAGCGGTCCAAATCCGATTGACGTGCCGAGCCCCAGCAGAAGATGCGCAACCGACAGCAGCGCAATATTCGGCGCATGGGTTGCCAGCAGATAGCTTACCGCGCTCAGCACAGCGGCGCCGATCAATGCCATTGTCACGCCCAGTCGGTCCACCAGCTTGCCTAGCCACATGTTGCCGAAGGCAAAGCCGATCATGGCGAGCGTATAGGGCATCGACGCCGCGGCTCGGTCTGCGCCAAACTCGGCCTCGATGGCGGGCATGACGACGATCACAGCCCACATGCCCACATTGACCACGGTTGCGATGGCCAGGGTGATCAGCAGGCGAAGCCAGGAATATCGGCTGTCATGGATCGGGTGTGTCATGCCGGCACGCTAGGGGGCAAGTCCGGTTTTGGCCAGTCACAAGTTATGTGATCATCGGGGCGTCTTCGGATTTGATCTGCTTTAGCTGCAGTCCGGAATGAGGAGCGGCCCGCGTCACGTGCCAACTGGCCGGGGGCAGGGCGCGGGCGCGGCGGCGGGTCAGACACCAACTGCAGGCCTCGTCCCGATAGGTGGGCGCCATATGCCAGCGCGTCTCAATCCCCTGTGCGCCACCATCGTCAGGCGTCAGCAATAGCCCCAGCGGAGCCTGTCCCGATATGCCGCCCTGTTCGGCAGCCAGATGCATCCGCCGGACCGGGGTCAGACCCGGCGGGCCGGGCAAATCGCCAATGACCAACGGGGCGGCACCGCTGCGCAAGGCTTCTTCCATGCACCACAACAGGTCTTCGGGTTTGTCAGGGCGGATCAGCAGAAACCGGGACGGATCGGCAAAAGGCAGCATGCCCTCGGGATGCAGCTGCGCCACCTCCCAAGCCGGGGCAATCCACATCACTGGCCCTTGAGTCTGCGCCGCCACCCACAGAGCAAAGCTACGCCGGGCAGGGCCGCAGGCTTCGTGTACACGGGCCAGTTGCAGACTGATCTGTGGGTGCAGGGCCACCCCGGGTGGGGTGCGCGCGGGCTTGCGGCCAAGAAGATTGGTGGACATGCTGATCAAATTAGCATGTTCTTATTTTGTTCTCAATTGGGGAATGCGGTCAACGCGACAGGATTAGACGCCCATCTGCGAACTGGATGTTCGAAAAGCGGTGCAGATACGCCATCCCTAGCAAGGATTGACCCAGATCGCCTTCATTGACTGAGGCCAGGATATCGCGATCGGTGATGGGGCCCAAAGACAGGCTGTCCAGCCGAACCGGCGCTGTACGCACAATGCCATTGGCCGTCGAGGCGCGGCCGAGATAGTTCAATTGATCCGTATCGATTCCAATTCGTTCGGCATCTTTCGGGCTGATGACGATATTGCTGGCCCCGGTATCGACCAGAAAGGTCACCGCTGTGCCATTCACCAGCATTGGTAAATAGTAGTGTCCATCATAAGAGCGGGGCACTTCAATCCGCTGATCGGTCACAGTCAGTTGCGGGGTCGGGCTGACGGTTGAACGGATGTCATCCCACAATCTGACAACGGCAATGACACCGATAAAGATAAACACCCAAGCCGCGACCTGCTGCATGGTTTTGCCCAAAGACTGACGGTTCTGAGTGATAAACCACATCAACAGGGCCGCACCCAGCAGAACCAGATAGGTCAAGCGCCCAATATCGTAGCCGTCCATTCAATCACCCGAAATCAGTTTTCTCATACCAATATGGTGTTTCACGAGGCGAAACCAAAGGCTTTGAGGCCATCAAGAATGAACTGAACCGACAGTGCGGCCAGCAGCATACCCAGCAGCCGCGTCAGCACGTTCAGCCCGGTTTTACCGAGAATACGGGCGATCATGCCGCCGGCCAGAAAGAACACAAATACAACCAACATGACGGCAAGCATAACAGCGCAGGCCGCTGCGATCCCAGGGACGCCCGGGTTTTGTCCGGCCAAAAGAATGATTGTTGCGATCGATCCAGGGCCCGCGATCAGGGGTATGGCCAGAGGGAACACCGAAGGGTCAGAATGATCTTCTTCCTCGGCGCGGTCCTCGCGGCGTTTGGTACGGCGGTCGAACAGCATGTCCAGCGCAGTCAGAAACAAAAGCGCGCCACCTGCAACGCGGAAGGCTTCCATCGAGATGCCGACGAATCCAAGAACCGCTTCACCAAAAGCGGCAAAGGCGATCAGGATGAAAACCGCGGTCAGGCAGCTGCGAATGGCAATCTTACGGCGTGTGGCCGCATCCATGTCCTGCGTCAAGGCAACGAAAATTGGCGTGGTTCCGAAAGGGTCGATCACCACAAACATCGTGGTGAAAGCCGTTATGAAAAAGGCCATGTCGATCATGCTGCGCTCTCTGCCTGTTCCAACCGTTCTGCGGCGGCGACCCATAGGGCTTCAGCCTTTTGCATGGCTTCGACCACCTCGGCGAATTTGCGGTTCCAGGTTTCCAGATCGTTGATCCGGTCATCTTCATAAAGCGCCGGATCGGCCAGCTTGGCAGAAAGCTTGTCGTGCATATTGGTCAGTTTCTCGACCCGGTCTTCGCATTTGCGCAGATCCGCACGCAGGGCCAATACGGTCTCGCGTGACGCACGTTTGGGTTTGGGCGCCTGTAGTTTATCTTTGACCGGTTTCTCGCGGGCCAGCAAAAGAGCGCGATAGGCCTCAAGATCGCCATCGAATGGCTTCACGGTGCCATCCGAGACCAGCCATAGCCAATCAGCGACAAGCGACAGTAGGTGCATGTCGTGGCTGACCAAGATGACCGCGCCGGAATAGGCAGTCAGCGCCTCGACCAGCGCTTCGCGGCTTTCGATGTCCAGATGGTTCGTCGGCTCGTCTAGGATCAGCATATGCGGCGCGTCGATGGTGGCGATCAGTAGCGACAAGCGCGCCTTTTGTCCGCCCGACAGGCGACCGACCAGCGTTTCTGCCTGATCCGCGTTCAATCCGAACCCCGCCAGACGCGAACGCCACTTGCCGGGCGCCTCATTGGGGCATAGGCGGCGCAGGTGATCCAATGGTGTTTCGTCAACATGCAGCTCATCCACCTGATGCTGCGCGAAATAGCCGATGCGCAGCTTGGAGCTTCGGGTCATTTTACCTGCCATCAGGGGTAGGCGGTCAGATAGCAGTTTTGAAAGGGTTGACTTGCCCTGACCATTCTTGCCCAGCAGAGCGATGCGATCATCCTGATCAATACGCAGGTTCAGTCGTCGCAGAACCTCGGTATCACCATAACCGGTCACGCCTCCTTCAAGCTGAATGATCGGTGGCGACAGCTCTTCTGGCTCGGGGAATGAAAAGGCGCGCAAAGCCGCCTCTTGTGGAGTTGAAACCAGTTGGATGCGCTCGATCATCTTCAAACGAGACTGGGCCTGTACGGCCTTTGACGCCTTATAGCGGAAACGATCCACGAAACTTTGCAGATGTGCGATGCGGGCCTTGGCCTTGGCGTTTTCCGACTCTGCTTGTGCCAGACGTTCAGCGCGACGTTCGGCAAACTTGTCGTAGGGAACCGCGTAATATGTCAGCTTGCGATCTTCGAGATGCAGAATTGATCCGACGGCGCGGTTCAACAACCCCCGGTCGTGGCTGATGATGATGACGGTGTGAGGGTATTTGGCCAGATAGCTTTCAAGCCACAACGCACCTTCTAGGTCCAGATAGTTGGTCGGTTCGTCCAACAGCAACAGGTCAGGCTGCGAAAACAGTACGGCCGCCAGCGCCACCCTCATGCGCCATCCGCCCGAGAAATCCGAACAGGGTTTCAGCTGATCCTCATCGTCAAAGCCCAGTCCTTTGAGGATCGAGGCTGCCCGAGCCTCAGCCGACCAAGCATCAATATCAGCCAGCCGTGTCTGGATTTCAGCAATGCGGTCCGGATCTATTGCGCTGTCTGCTTCGGCCATCAATGTGCTGCGTTCCACATCCGCGGCCAGAACCGTGTTGATCAGCGAGACATCCGAGGACGGCACTTCCTGCGCCACGCCCCCGATCCGCGCGCGTTTTGGCAGGGATATATTGCCTGATTCAAGCGACAGCTCGCCCCGGATCAACCGAAAGAGCGTCGTCTTTCCGGTACCATTGCGCCCGACAAGGCCGACCTTGTGGCCATCGGGAATGGTCGCACTGGCCCCGTCGAACAGAGGACGGCCTTCAACGGCGTAGGTGATGTTCTCGATCCGTAGCATGAGCCGCTCTTACCAGAGCATCCAAACCGCCGCCAGAGGTCGCCATGTTCAATTCAGAAGCGATGTGTTAGCGCTGTTCCGGTTCGTCCTCCAATTGGTTTCGCTATGCGTGCGGCTCAATCTCCTCCGACCCTGATAACGCTGATCTTTGCAACGGCGCTCTCGGTTCTGACACTGAACATGTTCCTGCCGTCGCTGGCGCATATGAGCGAAGATTTCGGCGTGGATTATGGCCTGATGAACGTGGCCGTCGCAGGGTACCTATTTGTCTCGGCGGTCTTGCAGTTGATCGTCGGGCCGCTGTCGGATCGCTACGGGCGAAGACCTGTCTTGTTGATCGCGATGGTCATATTTGTCGCCGCTTCAATTGGATGCGTCTTAGCCGAGTCAATCTGGGTTTTCCTTTCGTTTCGGATGATTCAGGCGGCGGTGGTGGCCGGGCCGGTGCTGTCGAGTGCTTCGATCCGCGACCGATATCCACCAAACGAGGCCGCCAGCAAGCTGGGCTATGTCGCAATGGCCATGGCACTGGCACCGATGCTTGGGCCAATGCTAGGTGGCGCGCTGGATATGCTTTTTGGTTGGCGGGCCGGGTTCGTGCTGTATTCGCTGCTTGGGGCAGGGGTGCTGTTGCTGCTTTGGGCTGACATGGGTGAAACCAACACCAACCGCTCGTCGACTTTCGCGGCGCAGATGCGGGAATACCCGCATTTGTTCCGCGCGCGTAGGTTCTGGGGTTACGCCTTATGCGCCGCGTTCTCCATCGGCGGTTTTTTTAGTTTTATCACCGGCGCGCCTCTGGTCGCCGCAGCCTGGTTCGACCTGAGCCCAGCAATGCTGGGTCTGGGCATCGGTATCATCACGGGCGGGTTTATGGTCGGCAACTTTGTTACCGGGCGCATCGCAAAGCGTACCCAGCTGACGACAATGATCTTGTTCGGTCGGGTCGTGGCCTCGGTTGGTCCATTTTGCGGGCTGCTGCTGTTCATCGGCAATATGGGCTCGGTCTGGGTGTTTTTTGGATCCGCCATCTGCGTTGGTTTCGGAAATGGTTTGACCAATGCAAATGCCTCGGCCGGGGTGATGTCGGTGCGCCCGAAATTGGCCGGCAGCGCGGCTGGATTATCAGGCGCATTGATCGTGGCGCTGGGGGCGGTCTTGACCATGATGACCGGGACGTTCGTAAGCCCCGAAAACGGGCCTTATCTGGTGCTGAGCATGATGTGCGGCAGCAGCTTTGCGGGTCTTTTGGCAGTGCTCTATGTCCGCCGGTTGGATCGTACCGACCCGCTGCCTGAGGCGATCTGAGCGATAAACGATCATAACGCTTTTCATGAGGCAAATACCATGTTAGGCGGCGCGCGATGGATTTCGGCGCGGGTATCGCGCCATTAAGTCAAGGAGAGGCCAATATGGCACTGGAACGCACATTCTCGATCATCAAACCCGATGCAACCCGCCGCAACCTGACTGGCAAGATCAATGCCAAGTTCGAAGAAGCTGGCCTGCGCATCGTTGCGCAAAAGCGCATCCACATGACCAAAGCTCAAGCAGGCAAGTTCTATGACGTGCACGCCGAGCGTCCGTTCTATGACGAACTGTGCGAATTCATGTCGTCGGCCCCTGTTGTTGTTCAGGTTCTCGAAGGCGAAGGTGCCATTGCAAAGAACCGCGAAGTCATGGGCGCAACCAACCCTGCAGACGCAGCACCTGGCACCATCCGCGCCGAGTTCGCTGAATCGGTCGGTGAAAACTCGGTCCACGGTTCGGACGCACCGGAAACTGCCGCGGTTGAGATCGCCTACTTCTTCTCGGGCATCGAACTGGTCGGCTAATCGGTCGTCAGATCACAGCTTTAGGCCGTACCCCATATCGGGTGCGGCCTTTCTTATGAGGGCAGGGCTCAAGAGTGTTTGTCCGCATTGCTATTGTTGACAGGAGCGAAACGCCGTCATGAGCACAAACAAACGCATTGTTCTTTCCAGTGATCACGCTGCAATCGACCTCAGGCAGGCTATCTCTGCTTACGTTGAAGCCCAAGGTTGGGAGGCCGTAGATATCGGCCCGACCACATCGGAAAGCACTCATTATCCCGAACACGGAGCCGCCGCCGCACGCCTGGTGGCTTCGGGTGACTGTCGCTTTGGTATCATCTTGTGTGGCACCGGGCAGGGAATCATGATGGCGGCGAACAAAATCAACGGCGTCAGATGTGGCGTTTGCAGTGATGTCTTTTCGGCCCAGATGATCCGTCAGCACAATGACGCAAACATGCTCTCGCTGGGGGCGCGGATTATCGATGAAAAGCAAGCACTGGAAATCACGGCTGCTTTCCTGACATCCGAATTCGAAGGTGGTCGCCACGCAACGCGGGTCGATATGATCGGGGCGCTCGAAGCCTAGTCTGCCGCCAAATCCTTGGCTGAAATTCGCACGCCCAAAGCATCAAGATCGGCAATCATCTGATGCTTTGGCGCTATGCTGACTCCGGCTTTGATCGCATCGAACCGTTCGCGCAAGGCTTTCTTTTCCTCGCCCTTGCAGTCGTTCCAAGGGCGGCCTTGCAAGCCCATGACCAGCACATAATAGCCGATGAAATGAGGGCGCGTTCCGGCCTGTAACAGGCGCGCATATGTCTCGTCTGCTCCCAACGCTCGCAACTCCTGAGCTGTCATAATGCCCGCACGCGCGCAGGCTTGCTCGAACGCCGGGCCAAGATTGCGGATGGAGGATATCGGATCAGACATGCCTTGTCTTATCCCGCCCGATACGGCCTGTCACCCGCTCAAGGTTGTTTGCAGCTTCCCTTTCCGCTACCCAAGCGTTGGAGGGGCCAAGAATGAACGATCTAAGCCTAGAGAATGCCGCGCAAAATCTGGACCTTATGAACCCGCCCGAGGGGTTTGTCGACGACCCGTTCCCCCTTTACGATGCTCTGCTTGAGCATGCGCCAATATTGCGGCAGCCGGACGGTTCCATGTTGTTGTCGCGCCATGCGGATCTGGATGCCATTTATCGCAACACGACGCTTTATTCTTCGGATAAGGAGGCTGCGTTCGGCCCTAAATTCGGTGTTGGCTCGCCGTTATTCGAACATCATACAACTTCACTGGTGTTCTCCGATCCACCGCTGCACACGCGGGTGCGCAAGATCATGACCTCAGCCCTGACGCCCCGGGCAATCGCGCGGATGGAGCCGGGTCTGATCGAAACCGTTGATACGCTGCTGGATGATATGGCGGGCAGGGGACGGGTTGATCTGATTGCGGATTTTGCCTCGACCATTCCAATCCAAATCATCGGCAATCTGCTGGATGTACCGATGGATGAACGCGCGCCTCTGCGCGATTGGTCTCTGGCTATCCTTGGTGCTTTGGAACCCGCATTGACGGAAGCTCAGCTGGAAAAGGGTCACACTGCTGTTCGCGACTTCAAAACTTACCTTCGGGATCTCGTCGCCCGTCGTCGCGCAAAACCGGGAGATCCGGAAACAGATGTTCTGACACGTCTGATCCGTGGCGAAGGCGCGGATGAGATGCTGAGCGAGATTGAGCTTCTGCAAAACTGCATCTTCATACTGAACGCGGGCCACGAAACGACCACCAATCTGATCGGCAATGGGCTGGCGCTGCTTCATGACTATCCAGAACAACGCCAAAGACTGTTGGAAGATGGCGAATTGATTGCTCCGGCGGTTGAAGAGGTCTTGCGCTTTCGGTCGCCCAACCAATTTGGCAACCGGGAAACTACGTCGGACGTTGAAATACGAGGACATCAGATCGCCAAAGGAACGAACCTGCATCTATGTATCGGGGCAGCGAATCGTGATCCCGAGGTGTTCACCGACCCGACCCGGTTTGACATCACACGCAAGCCGAACAGGCACCTAGCTTTCGCAGGCGGGCCGCATGTCTGCGTTGGCCTGACTTTGGCGCGTCTTGAAGGTCGTGTTGCATTGGGCCGGTTATTGAATCGTTTTCCCGATTACCAGATTCAAGGAAAACGGGTGCAGGGTGGTCGCATTCGCTTTCACGGATACGCTTCCTTGCCTGCAGTTATGTAATTTGATCAACGCTCTAGTAGATGTTCTTCATGAAATTAAGAATTGCGTGACAACTTCAGAGTTGTCTCAAGCCCTGGCTTCCGGTTACGCGCAAGAAATGTGCCGCCGTGCATATGCGAAATTGCCGCCACAAGCGCCAGTCCAAGACCGGCATTGCGCCCGGTCCTTGCAGGATCAAGCGTGACAAACGGCATCTGCAATCGAGGCAGATCGCTTTCTGGTACGCCAGGGCCCCGGTCGCGAACGCTGAGTAAAGCATAGTCGCCGTCGTCTTGAATTTCGATGGTGATCGCTGTGCCGGGCGGGGCGTAGCGCATGGCGTTTTCAAGAAGGTTCGACAGTGCTTGAGACAGCAGAGGGCGATGGCCTTGGATTGGGTCCGCGTTTCCAACGACCTCAAGTCGGATGATCTGATCAGACGCGACAGGTTCGTATAACTCAACCACGTCACCGACCAGTTGCAAAAGCTTTACCGGTTCAAATTGTTCGCGGCCCAGACCGGCCTCGGCGCGCGAAATCTCGGTCAGTTGGCTGAGAACGCGCAGCAGGTGATCAATCTCGCCGGTCGCGCGCGCCATGTCGATCTCGCGATCTTGATCGCTTTTGCCGGGCTCAGCCAGGGATTCGACCCGTTGCCGCAGTCGCGACAGGGGAGAGCGCAGGTCATGAGCAATAGAATTGGACGTTGTGCGCAGGTTGCTGATCAACTCTTCAATACGATCCAGCATGTTGTTCAATGTGGCCGCGACCTGATCGAATTCATCGCCCGTGCCTCGTAGAGGCATGCGCAGAGCTAAATCTCCGGAAACGATATTGTCGGCTGTATTGGCGATGTCTTTCAGTCGTGAAAACACCAGCCGGGTCAGCAGCCAGCCGGTCAACAAACTCAGCGCCAATGCCGTGGCAAGTGCCAGCGCGACAGACCGGAACAGAACCCGGTCGAATTGCTGTCTGGCCAATGAATCACGCCCGACAAGCAGCCTCTCACCACCCGGCAGCCGGACTGAAGCGGCAGAGATCGGGACATATTGATCCGTATCTTCTTTGCGAAGCTGAAGATCGACCCAGCCGCTGCCCGGAGTTATCCCTTCCGGCCAATGCGTCAGGTTGCCCGCCAGTTTCGTGCCTTGCCGACCTGTCAGCAGGTACAAGGCATCCCGCTCAGCCGCAGTCGGCAAGCGGCGGTCGATGGCCGAGATCAACCCGATCATGCCACGTCGTTCATATTCATCTGCCAGGCCCGTAAGTTCGGCCTGAACGACCGAACGCGTCTCGCCTGAAATCGTGCGATTGGCCGTAAAATACACCATCGTCAGAACGGTCGCCGTCAGCAAAGTGCTAAGCACCATGCTGGCCAGAACCAACCGAGTACGAGAGTTTTTCAGCGACAGGCGCAGGTTATCCATCCGAAACCATGTATCCGGCGCCTCGGACTGTTTCAATCACCGGGTCAGCTCCGTCTTCGTCAAGCTGGCGGCGCAGTTTCGAAATATGGACGTCGACCACGTTGGTGTTCGGGTCAAAGTGGTAATCCCACACACCTTCAAGCAACATCGTGCGCGAGACGACGCGGTTTTTTCGGCGCAGAAAGAACTCCAGAATTTGAAATTCGCGCGGGGTCAGGGTGATTTCACGACCGTTGCGTGTGACCTTGCGGGTCAACAGATCCATTTCGAGATCGCGGCAGGCAAGGGTCGGCGTTTCTTCGGCTTCTTGCGGTCGACGCAACAGGGCTTCGATCCGGGCATGAAGTTCCTGGAATGAAAATGGTTTGACCAGATAATCGTCTGCGCCCGCGCGGAGGCCTTTGACTCGCTCGTCCACTGCACTCATGGCGGTTAACATCAGAACAGGTGTTTTCAACCCAGCCGCACGCATTGACTTAATCAGTGATAACCCGTCCAGCCCGGGAAGCATTCGGTCCAGTACGACCGCATCAAATCCGCCGTCAGTTGCGTGGTACAGGCCTTCGCGGCCATCTGATGCGACTTCGACAACATAGCCTTCTTCACCAAATCCCTTGGCAATGAAGTCCCGTGTGTCTTGGTCATCTTCAACGATCAACAAGCGTCTGCTCATGGTCAGGGCTCCTTCCCAATGGGATTTAAACACACATACTCTTTGAAAAAAACATGCCGGGTGCAAAGGTGCACCCGGCTGTTCCGGCGGCACGTGGACAATCCGTGCCTGCCAGAATAAGCGCTCCAGATTTCCCCATCATGTGGCGCGCTTAGGTGTAGGGTTAGGCGATTTCGACCGCGACGAAGATCTGGTTGCCACCGCGATTGATCAAAACCAGAGCTGGATCCGTCTTTTCGTTCTCCAGCGCTTCTTTCAAAGCGTCTGGCGTAACTGTATCCAGATTGCCCAGTCGAACGATCACATCACCACGCTGCAATCCGGCCTTGGCCGCAGGGCTTTCGGGCTCCAGATCGGTGACAACAACACCATCGACGTTCTCGGCCACGCCAATCTCGGCGCGGGCGGTTTCGGTCAGCGGTGCCACGGTTACGCCCAGCGACGTACCTTCGAACTTGTCTTCAACCACGCTATCGGTAGCCGCCGAGGCTGACTGATGCTGACCGATTGTCAGTTCGATCTGTTCTTCTTTGCCATTTCGAAGAACAGTCAGCGTGCTATCAGTACCTACCTTGGTCGTGCCAACCAGGATAGGAAGATCGCTACTGGAATCAACGGCTTCGTCATTGAAGGTCAGGATCACGTCACCTTGCTGCAGTACGCCATCGGCCGGGCTGTCGGGTACAACATCCGATACCAGCGCACCTGTTGCCGTATCGATACCCATCGCAGCAGCCAGTTCGGGGCTGACATTCTGGATCGACACTCCCAACCAACCGCGGCTGACCTCGCCGTCATCGCGCAGATCAGCCGTGATGTGATCTACAATATTCGAAGTCACCGCAAAGCCGAGTCCGACTGAGCCGCCGCTGGGCGAATAGATCGCCGAGTTCACACCGATCACCTCACCATCCATGTTGAATAGCGGACCACCCGAGTTGCCTTTGTTGATAGCAGCGTCGGTCTGGATGAATTCGGCGTAGGGGCCTTCCGAAATATTGCGCCCCTTCGCGGAAACAATACCGGTCGTAACGGTTGCATTCAGGCCAAACGGGTTGCCGATGGCGACGACGTCTTCGCCCACGCGAATGACATCGCTGTCACCCATTTGAACGGCTTGCAGGTCTTCTCCTGCGTCGATTTTAAGCACTGCGATGTCCGTAAGCGGATCTGTACCAACGATTTCAGCTTCGAATGTGCGGTTATCGCTCAGACGTACGGTCACTTCGCTGGCGTTGTCGACAACGTGGTGGTTGGTGACGATGTATCCCGCCTTATCAAGTACAAAGCCTGATCCCAAACCCTGGCTGGGGCCTCGCTGCGGCATGTCAAATCCTTCAGGACCGCCGAACCGTTTAAAGAACTCGCCAAAGGGATGGTTTTCGAGGTCGAACTCCTGACCTTGTGTGGGGCGTGGTTTGGCATCTTGCTTGGCGGTGATCGTGACCACCGAAGGCGAGACGGTTTCGACCAGATCGGCCAGAGCCTCGTCTGCCATTGCGGGCAGGGCGGTGGTGGCCATCATGGCCGCGCCCAGTGCGGTAGCTCCCATCCAGCTGGATGTGCGTGGAATAAGCAGTGAGGATTTACGGATGCTCATTTTGACTCCTGTCTATTTCGGCGGTTGATCCCGCGCATTGAGACAGGAGATGCACTGGCAACCTTGGGATATCCTGAGAGAAATATTAAGAAACCTTAATTTCGCCACGTTTCGCCGCTTTAATGACTCCGTTCAACGTGCTCGGGTAGCAAGAATCAGCTTGGGTGCCATGTGGCGAATCGGTGGATTGTTGCCGATAAAGTCAATAATTTCGAAAAAGCATTGAATTGATTCATTTTTGTTAACAAAGAAACGACGCTTTTGCGGTCTCAAAAATACTTCTCCTAAAAGTTGCGTGAGATGGAGTGTTCAAATTTCGAACACGCCCGTCGATGCCTTTGAAATAGGTAAGTTAGCCGTATTCTAAGTGCGCAACTGATGGAAACTTCTGGAAAAAGTATAAGTCGATGCAACCATTGGTGGAATCCAGAGTGTTGCATTGTTGCTCAAAAGCCAGTGCGCCTGCGCTGAAATTTACCATTTCATCCAATTTTACATTGTTTGAACGCATCGGATCAGCGACATTGGAGTTGCCCAAGTGAGGGGGGCCTTAGGCACTAGGGGGTGTCAAAGGCGCATCTCAGTCTCCATAGCGCTGAGCGGCATGTTAACGAGGGGGTCTTGTTTAGGTTCAGCAGCACAACGTCGGGAAGCCTGATTGGCGATCTGACCGCGCTTTAGAGATTGGTGAAAGTGGTAGTCCTGTTTTTGGGCATGCGACCCGGTCATTATTGACCGGGTCGCGTTTATTTGAGGGGCTGCTTTTGCGGTCGGCCCGCATTCCAACGGGTCCAATCGGCGGGTGTATCCAAATCAAGCAGCGCATTCTGGGCGGGCAGGCGATGCAGATGAACCTTGCCCTTGTAGCGTTGCACGACAATCTGCGCGCCGCTGTCACCGTTCAGTTCCGAAAGCTCTGAAAATAGAGAACGATCAAAGACGACAGGATGGCCGGGAGCGCCTTCGTCAGTAGCCCCACGCCATATCAGATTGTCAGGGTGGGTTTTGACTGATCGGAGAACGCTGTTCAGGTCTTGGGTTGTGAGGTCCGGAAGGTCCGATAACAGGATCATGACCGCAGGTGCATTTGTTGGAACGGAGGCCATTGCACCTCTCAAACTGGCATTCATGCCTTCTTGCGCATTTGGGATTTCGACCAGTTGAACATCGAGGCCCTCCAGCACCGTATATCGGGGATGTGGGGCCGTGGGCAGGGCGATGATAACGTGACCTGCGGCAAGCGCCCGCTGAGCCACTCGGCGCAGAAGCGGCACGCCTTCAATCGGTTGCATTAACTTATCAGCACCACCCATGCGGCTGGATTGCCCGGCAGCGAGCAGGATGATGGGAATCTGGGTCATTTCGCAAGCATGCCGTCGGTGGATTAATAAGTCATCCCCGCATTCTTGCGCCATCGGGATCGAAAAGTGGGGTCGTGATGACACGCGCTTTGCGCATCTGACCTAGAATTTCAATTTCAACCGCACGTCCCTCGGTGGCCTGTTCAGTCGGGAGGAACCCCATGGCAATCGACTTGCCCGCAAAGTGCGAATACCCACCAGATGTACAGAAGCCGACAACAACGCCGTCTAACCAGATCGGTTCGTACGCGTTTACATCTGCATCTGCCGCGTCGACCTCAAAAGCCACCAAGCGGCGATCAGCGCCAGATGCGCGCTCGGCCTCGGCCGCTGCTCGGCCTATGAAATCGCTGCTCTTGGAGAATGAGATAAACCGATCCAACCCGGTTTCTGCCGCTGTATAGTCGGGTGAAAATTCTCGCATCCACGAGCCAAAGAACTTGTCCAGACGCAGACTCATCATTGCGCGCATGCCAAATGGGGTCATGTCATGAGCTTGACCCGCTTGCCACAAACTCCACCAGAGTTGCCGTTGGGCCATTGGGTCGCAATAAATCTCATAACCCAGATCGCCGGTATAGCTGACACGCTGAACGATGCAGTCCGTCATGCCAATTGTCATCTCGCGCACGTCGAGGAACCTGAGCGAGTTGACTGCTTCTCGGGTGCAGGCCGACAAAACCTCGGTGGCCTTGGGGCCTGCGATCTGAAACCCATTCAACCGGTCGCTGATGTTCTCGATGCCCACGCCATGGTCCTGGTTTTGCAGGAACCAGCGCATATGAAATGCCTGACTGCCGTATGAGGCGGTCAGGTGAAAAAGGTCGTCGCCCAAGCAGGAGACGGTGAAATCCCCGATCAGCTTACCTTTATGCGACAACATTGGCGTCAGTGAAACGCGGCCTGGTTTGGGTATGCGGCCCGCCATGATGCGATCCAGCCATGCACGAGAACCGGCACCGGTAATACGGTATTTTCCGAAATTGTGGACTTCGTTGATCCCAACACCTCCACGCACGGCACGAACTTCGCGGCCGGTGGCCTCAAAGGCGTTGGAACGGCGGAACGAGGGTGTCTCGAAATCCGGTTCATCGCCTTGGGCAAAGTAGTTTGGTACTTCCAGCCCGTATTGCTGCCCCCAAACGGCGCCGAGATCGCTGAAGATGTCGTACATTGGCGTGGTTCGGTTGGGACGTGCCGCTGGCAGTTCTTCGTTCGGATAAGCGACGCTGAACCTTTTTTGATAATTCTCGATCACCTTGGGACGCGTATAACCCGGGCTGATCCAATCGCCAAACCGCGCCACATCCATAGCATACACATCGCGTTCGGGTTCGCCTTCGATCATCCATTGGGCGAGGGTCAGACCGACACCACCGCCTTGGCTGAAACCAGCCATGACGCCGCAGGCTGACCAGTAGTTCCGCACGCCGGGCACCGGGCCGACCAGAGGGTTTCCATCCGGGGCAAAGGTGAACGGCCCGTGAATGACTGATTTGACACCCGCCTCGGCCAGCACGGGGAAGCGTTTGTAGGCGAATTCGATGCTGTCGGTGATCTTGTCGAAGTCATCGGGCAGCAGTTCGTGGCCAAATTCCCAAGGTGTGCCGTCAACCGCCCAAGGTTTGCAAGGCTGTTCGTAGAAGCCGATGCACAGCCCGCGCCCTTCCTGCCGCAGATAGCTTTCTCCGGCGGGGTCCATCACATGCGGATGCTCGCCACCCGCATCGATGATGGCCTCGATCTCGGGTATGTTGTCGGTGACAAGATATTGGTGCTCCATCGGATGCAGCGGGAAATAAATGCCTGCCATTGCGCCGACCTCGCGCGCCCACAAGCCGCCCGCATTGACGATATGCTCGGCGTGAATTGTACCCTTGTCGGTCACCACGTCCCAAGTTCCGTCCGCGCGCTGGTTGGTCTCGTGCACCATGCAATGGGTTTCGATCGTAGCCCCGCCCATACGTGCGGCTTTGGCGTATGCGTGTGTTGTACCGGACGGATCAAGATGCCCGTCCAGCGGATCATAAAGCGCACCAAGGATGCCATCGATATTGGTGATCGGAGCAATTTTCTTGATCTCCTCTGGCCCGACAATCTCGGTCTCAAGACCCATGAATCGGTGCTTGGCGCGTTCGGCGAGCAACATGTCGAACCGGTCTTGATTGTCGGCCAGCGTGACGCCGCCGACGTGGTGCAAGCCACACGACATGCCCGTGATCTCTTCCAGCTCTTTGTACAGCCGGATGGTATAGCCCTGCAGGGCGGCCATGTTTGTGTCACCGTTCAGGGTGTGAAACCCGCCCGCCGCATGCCAGGTCGAACCGCTGGTCAGCTCAGACCGTTCCAGCAGCATCACATCCGACCAACCGAGCTTGGTCAGGTGATAGAGGACCGAGCATCCGACAACGCCGCCTCCGATAACTGCGACACGGGTGGTGGTTTTCACGATGTTTCTCCCTCGGCTTTTGGCCGAGCCTGCCGAGGGCTCTGGCGTATTACTGTTCCGTTCGCGACACCGCGCGTCGTTTGCTGAATACGCGCGCTGTAGGGCTTAGAGAGGACGAACCTTGAGGGCGGTGATCCTGTTGCCTTCGCGGGCCGTGACCTCAAATCGGAAACCGTGGAACGAGAATACTTGGCCCACAATGGGGATCATCTGAGCCTCGTGGATCACCAACCCGGCCAGCGTGTTGGCTTCTTCATCCGGCAGCGACCAGTCTAGCGCGCGGTTTGCGTCGCGGATGGTCATCGCGCCTTCGACCAGATACTGGCCGTCGTCAGATCGGGTAACGGGGACATCTTCGTCGATGTCGAACTCGTCTGCGATCTCGCCCACGATCTCTTCCAGAATATCTTCCAGCGTGATCAGCCCGCGCAGCGATCCATATTCGTCAACAACAAGCGCGAAATGGCTGTGCATGCGAAGAAACTCACGCATTTGGTCGTCCAGAGTGGTGGTTTCGGGCACGAAATAAGGATCGTTGGCAACCTTCGCGATGTCGAAATTCTTAAGCCGCTCTGGATCACCATCCGCGCCGCCTACCTGCGCATACATTGCGCGGAACAAGTCTTTGGCGTGCACGACACCCACGATGTTTTCCTGTTCTTCACGGAACACAGGCAGGCGGGTGTGTGGGCTTTCCAGACACTGTTTCAGGATCGCCTCGGGTTCGTCATCCGCATCGATCATCTCAATATTCGAGCGGTGAAGCATGATCTCTTCCACCGCGCGGTCGCCAAGATCGAGCGCGCCCAGAATACGGTCGCGATCTTCTTTTTCGACCACACCTTCGGAATGGCCCAGTTGCAATGCGCCAGCGATTTCTTCACGGACCGCAAGGATGTTGCTATCGGGGTCGATCTGCACACCGAACAGGCGCAATACACCGCGCACCAGTAGCCGGACGGCAGCCACCACCGGAGAGAACACCGTTACGAAGACGCTGATAACGGGTGCCACCAAGGCGGCGGCTTTTTCGGCGTTGGTAATCGCGTAGGTCTTGGGCAGCACCTCGGCGAAGATCAGCACCAGAAGGGTCATCACGAGCGTCGCCAGCGCCACACCGCTTTCGCCGAACAGGCGGGTAAACAGGGCGGTTGCCAACGAAGCGGCAAGGATGTTGACAAGGTTGTTGCCGAGAAGGACCGAGCCGATCAGACGTTCGTTATCATCGGTGATTTCCAGCGCTTTTTTCGCCCCGCGCGAGCCTTTGTCAGCCTGCGCTCTCAGCTTGCCACGCGATGATGCGGTCAGCGCAGTTTCGGAGCCCGAGAAAAAGCCCGATAGGACAAGGAGAAGAAGAATGGATCCTGTCGTGATCCAGAATGCGCCATCAAGCAGAGAAGGAGTGGGTTCCATTGGTCCTAGGTTGTTCGTGTTGCTGCATTCGTTATGGGGGTGCGGGCCCGGCCAATCAAGGGGTTAGCCCTGATCTGTGGTGTCATCTTTGGCCAGCGGGTGGTGTTCCAACACCAGTTCCGACAGGCGTTCATCCAGAACATGCGTATAGATCTCGGTCGTCGCCACATCTGCATGGCCCAACAGCGTCTGGATCGAGCGCAGATCCGCGCCATTGGCCAGCAGGTGCGTCGCAAACGCATGACGCAGCGTGTGAGGTGTGACTTTTTCAGGCGAAACACCGCCTTCGATCGCCAGTTCCTTGACCAGCAGAAAGAAGCGATGCCGCGTCAGGTGCCCGGATTTCCCGCGCGACGGGAACAGGAAACGCGACGCTTGTCCTCCCTTGGAAACGGCTTTTTCCTCGGCCGCATCGCGGGCTTGCAGCCAGTCTGCCAACGCCTCGCGGGCAGGGGGGGACAGCGGAACCATCCGCTCTTTCCCGCCTTTGCCGAGGACCAGCAGCATGCGGGGATCACCTCTGGCCGAACTGACCGGCAGCGATACCAGTTCTGTCACCCGCATCCCCGTCGCATAGAGCAGTTCCATCAGGCACGTGTTGCGAATTTTGTCTGCGTCGGAACGACCCGTGCGCCGCGCTGCTGCAAGCAGGCGGTCAACTTCGGGCACGTCCAGTGTCTTAGGCAATCGCTTGGGGCGCCCTGGTCCCTTGATCTGGATGGCCGGGTTGCTTTCGCGCCAGCCTTCTTCGAAAGCAAATCGATACAATTGTTTGATCGCCGACAACCGCCGTGCCCTTGTCGAGCGCGACAGGCCCTGCGCATCGCAATCGATCAGGTAACCTTCGATCCGATCGCGATCCGCTTCGGAAAAGCCCGATTTCCGACGCGTCAACCAATCAGAGAAATCTTTCAGATCCCGGCCATAGGCGAGCAGGGTGTTGGTGGCGGCGCCAAGCTCAGCAGCTTGCGCTTCGAGGAAGGTGGAAATCCACAGCTCCTGAGACGCGGGCGCTGTCATGCTCAAGCCCCGTTCAAGATCATCAACTGCAACGCGGCCCGACGTGCGGTGTCTTCAAGACCCACGCGGCGGAACGCAGCGATTGCAGCGGTCAGGTCGACCAGATTGCCGCGCGCGCCATGGGCGAACAATTGCATCGTTTCCAGAATGGCTTCGCCCAATTGATCGTTGCTCAGAAGCCCGTCGATATCCGAAGGGATGGGCGCGGACCAAGCAAAGCCCTGCGAAATGGCATCCGCCAGAGGGGTTGGTGACGGTGCGCGCTGCGGATCGCCCTGCGCCAGGGCGGCCAGAAACATATTCGCATCGGAACCTTCAGGCACATCTTGTGCCGCGTCTTCATAAAGCTCGGACAACAGCAGAATACGCCACCGCAGATTCTCGGCGGCCGAACCAGATAGTTTCATTGCTGCCAGACGCGGGGCAAAAAGTTCGGCAAACGGAACCTCAAGCCCGACTGACTTCATCTGGGCCCAAACCTCAATTAAAGTCTTGGAAACCGCATCGGGATTTCCGGTTCCCAATGCGGTTTCGAACCGTTGAATGGCTGCCACGCGATCCCACACGGCGCCCGAAGCAGCCGGCGAACGTTCGGTATACAGGCCAAGCAACTGATTGGGTGTCAGCGCCCCAATCCGCGTCAATCGTTCAGCAGCTTCGACCTGGGCTTTCCAGCCCGCCACATCGCGCAGATCGGCATTGGCGAACGCCCGTGGCAGCGAAGCCGTGGGCAAACGTTCACCAATGGCTTCGAACAGACGGAACGTAAGCGGATTCGGGTCGTCGGGCTGAGGAAGATACTCAGCCCCTTCGAACAATTCCGGGCTGAGAAAGCGATCGAGCAACGCAAGCTGGTCTTCGGGCAGCACCTGCAGCGCATGAGCGGCTTCGAGTGTCAGCGCAGCTGACGCCCAATCTCCACGACGGGCCTTGCAGAATATTTGCGCTGCGTAATCCCGAGACAAATTCGGCTGCGCGATCAGCGCCGTACAACTCCGGTCTTCGTCACCCGTCAGCAACGTCGCATCGAACCAGCGTTTGAAACGAGCTTGCGTATCGGTCGGACCGGCCAGCTGAACCAGAGATTGTACCGGATCGGATGCGCCCAATTGCATAAGGCGGTCCAGTCGCGCCATCAGCAATTTGTCTTCTGCCTGTCCTCCGCTCGGGGGACGTGCCTCGGAAAGGAGCAGGGTGAACAGCAGCCGTTGCATAGCGGGGTTGGACTTGACCCGCACCTGCGCGATCAGTTCCGCCAAGCGATCTGCATCGCTGTTCTGCCACAAGTTGACCGGCAGACCCGTGACGGAAGAGGCCACCAAACCCAGCGGTGGCGACAGCGCCTCAAGCGGGGTGACCTGAATATCCGGCTGCAACCCTGTCTGGGTCACAGGCGGTTCCATCAGCACTGTGCCCGGCAGATTTTCTGGGGGGTCGGTCAGCCAGTCAATGATCGACAAGGGCTCCGTCGATTGTGCCTGCGCAGTTCCGGCCAGAAAAAACGCCAGAAGAGTGGTTCTAGTCGGCATTCAAGATGACCGGTTCGCGGACTTCACTTTGAGGAGCGGAAAAGTCCGCACCAAAAAACGGCCCGACATAGGCATACCCAACCAGCCCGATGAAACACAGGCAGATGAGGTAAATCAGGAACTTGATCAAACGGCCCATGGGTGAACGCTGCCTCAATTTTTGCTTTTGCCCAAGTTATAACTAGCATTTTTCTTAAGATCACGTCATTCACGACGAAATGAGCGAAATTAAGCATAACACGGTGCGTTCCGACACAGCGGCGCAATTTCAACTGCACAAAACCGTCGTTTTGGTCGGAATGATGGGGGCTGGAAAGACTGCGGTGGGCCGGGCTCTGGCGGCTCGGCTCGGCGTTCCCTTTCTCGATAGCGATTCCGAGATCGAATCGGCGGCCAACATGACCATCCCCGAGATCTTTGCCCGCGATGGCGAGGCGTTCTTTCGCAGCAAGGAAAGCCAGATCATCGGGCGGCTTCTGGATGAGGAAAAAGGCATCCTGTCGACCGGAGGCGGCGCGTTTCTAGCAGAAGGCAATCGAAATATGATCTCAGACCGCGGTGCATCTGTGTGGTTGCGGGCCGATCTGAACGTGTTGTGGAATCGCGTCAAACATAAAGACACGCGCCCGTTGCTGCGTACGGCAGACCCGTATGCAACGTTGCGCGGTTTGTACGAGGCGCGCGTGCCGATCTATGAACAGGCCGATCTGGTGGCTGACTCAGATGGCGAAACCGCAATCGAAGATATGGTGGATCGGGTGATTGCCGCATTGGTGACGCGCCCTGATATTTTGGAACGAATTTAATGCATCAAACCGTACATGTTGATTTGGCCGAGCGTTCTTATGATGTAGAGATCGGCCCCGGCCTTTTGGCGCAATCTGGGGAACGGATTGCTCCACTGATAAAGCGTAAGCGTGTCGCGGTTCTGACCGATGAGACTGTCGAGGGCCTGCATCTGGATGCACTGCGTGAAGGCCTGGCCTCAGCCGGGATCGAGATGAATGCTCTGGCACTGCCAGCGGGTGAGGCCACCAAAAGCTGGCCGCATTTTGAGCGCGCGGTAGAATGGTTGCTGGCGGAGAAGGTCGAACGGAACGACATCGTCGTTGCGCTAGGAGGGGGTGTGATCGGCGATCTGGCGGGATTTGCTGCAGCAGTGATGCGGCGCGGGGTACGCTTTGTTCAGATACCGACTTCGCTGCTGGCACAGGTCGACAGCTCGGTTGGCGGCAAGACTGGGATAAATGCGCCACAGGGCAAGAACCTGATTGGAGCGTTTCACCAGCCGTCACTGGTGTTGGCCGACACGGACGTGCTGGGTACGTTACAGACGCGGGACTTTCTCGCTGGATATGGCGAAGTCGTCAAATATGGACTGCTGGGCGATGCCCAGTTCTTTGAGTGGCTTGAAGATAACGGGCCTCTGTTAGCATCCGGCGACATGGCTGCGCGCGTGCAGGCCGTCACACGCTCGGTTCAGATGAAGGCCGATATCGTCGCGCGCGACGAGACCGAGCAGGGCGACCGGGCGCTGCTCAATCTGGGTCATACTTTCTGCCACGCGCTTGAGGCTGCAACCGATTATTCTGATCGATTGCTGCACGGTGAAGGTGTCGCCATCGGCTGTGCGCTGGCGTTTGAAACTTCTTCTCGCTTGGGGCTTTGCCCGCAAGAAGATCCAAGCCGTGTCAGGGCGCATTTGCGCGCCATGGGCATGAAGACTGATCTGGCCGATATTCCGGGTGAATTGCCGGATGCAGAAACGCTGGTCGATCTGATGGCGCAGGACAAAAAGGTCATGGATGGCCAGTTGCGTTTCATTATGGCACGAGGCATCGGACAGGCCTTCGTCACTTCAGAAGTGCCGCGCGAGACAGTGGTCTCGGTGCTTGATGATGCGCTGGCCGCCTGCTGAGATTCAGCGCCCCTGGATTACCATCAGCTCGCCGATGTTTTCGCGGGTGATATAGCCAACCATGTGTCCCGATTTGGTACAAACAGCAATTGCGGGTGCACCTTTATGCAGGCCATTCAGAACTTGATCCAAACCGCTGGTGAGCGCGACTTGTGGTATGTCCTTATCCATAATCGACGCTGCAGGCTCGGATCGGGGATGGTCGCTTGCTAACGCTGCGAACAGTCGGTCACGGGTGACAAAACCCAAAAGGCTGCCATCCTCGGCCAAGACCGGAAACTCGTGCTGGGTCGTATGAATGACCGCTTGAGCCGCCGTCGCCAACGTATCATCGGGCGACAACGCCTTGAACTCGGTGATCATCGCATCCCGGGCCTTCACACGCCGCGCAACCGAACGTAGCGCAACGTCTTGGTTTTCGGAATTCGCGGCAATGAAGACAAAGACGGCGATCAGAACCAGTATCGGGTTGCCAGAGGTCAGCCCCAGAAAACCAAGCCCGACCGCTACGATCTGACCGCCAAGGGCGGCGATCCGCGTGGCCTTGGCACGTTCCATCTTCATACATAGCAAGGCGCGGAATACACGCCCGCCGTCCATCGGAAATGCCGGGATCATGTTGAAGGCCGCCAGCAGCAGATTCACATAGGCCAGACGGCTCAATAGGTTCGTGCCTGCCGAGTCGATCTGGGCCAGCGATCCAAGTTGTATCCCCGCGCCTAAAACCACAAGGATGGCCCAGATGACGACGTTTACGGCCGGGCCTGCTAAGGCGACCCAAACCTCCTGCATCGGTTTTTCTGGCATCCGCTCAAGACGTGCCAGTCCACCGATTGGCAGCAAAGTGATATCAGGGGTGCGAATCCCGTATCGCCTTGCCATGAGCGCGTGACCGAATTCATGCGCCACGACACAGGCAAACAAAGCCAGAACGAACAGGATGTTGTTGAGCGCAGCGGGCCAACCGCCGCTGGAATACGCTGCAAAACCAACCCAGGCGAGCAGCAGGAAGAAGGTGACATGGACCCTCAGTTCCGAGCCGAGCAATCGGCCAAGTGAGAAGGACCATGCCATGTTGTTTCTCCGTTTGGTTTAGAACGGAATCTCGTCGTCATCGATGCCGCCGGATGCAGGGGCAGGGGCGCTGGACTGGCCGCCATAGGGATCACCATAGCCTCCTCCGGCCTGACCACCGCCATAGCCACCACCGCCGCCACCGCCTTCACCGCGGGCATCCAGCATAGTCAGCTCGCTGCGGTAAGGGCGCAGGACAACCTCAGTCGAATAGCGATCCTGCCCCGACTGATCCTGCCACTTGCGGGTCTCTAACTGGCCCTCGACATAGACTTTGCTGCCTTTACGCAAATACTGCTCGGCAACGCGAACCAGAGGTTCCGAGAAGATGGCGACTGTGTGCCATTGGGTTCGATCCCGACGCTCACCAGTGTTGCGGTCTTTCCATGTCTCTGACGTTGCGATGCGCAGGTTGCACACCTTACCACCGTTCTGGAACGACCGCACCTCGGGGTCGGCACCGAGATTGCCGATCAGAATGACCTTGTTGACTGAACCCGCCATATATTCCCTCGTTTTACTCTGACTGGATGGCGCCCGAATCTGGCGCTGTATTCTGGTGCTGACCCTATACGGGCTACGACTTGGTTGAAACATGATTGATCGTGCAACGCTGAGCAGGAAAACATTAGGACTGTCTTAACCAAGCTTTTATTTCCGGCTGATTTAACTATAATCTGATTGGTTGTTGAGGGTGCAGGATTGGCATTAATGCGTTTTCTGGTCGGCGGTATCTCGGTATTGGGTCTTTGTCTGACGTCGTTTGCGACGCAGGCAGAAACGCTGTCCACCAAGAATCGTAAGGCGATATTCCTCAAGCAATCCAAGGTTTTGGATAATCGGGCCGCTACGCAATATCGCGGCTCTGAACGGCTTAAACCCAAGACCGAGCGTGGGAAATTCGTCAAGCGTTACACTGGTAACTATCGGGGCCAGTATCTCGATCATGCCAGAAAAGCAGCGCGGCAACATAATGTGCCGGAAGAACTTTTCCTGCGACTTGTTCAACAAGAAAGCGGGTGGAACCCGAATGCCAAATCCCACAAAGGGGCCTTGGGTCTTGCGCAACTGATGCCTCAGACAGCGCGGCTGCTGGGCGTCAATCCGCACGATCCGATCCAGAATCTGGAGGGTGGTGCGCGTTATCTTTCCTGGCAATACCGCAAGTTCAAGTCCTGGCGCCTTGCACTGGCAGCTTACAATGCAGGGCCCAAAGCAGTTGAAAAGCACGGCGGAATTCCACCCTACAAGGAAACCCAGAACTACGTAAAAGTGATCTGGGGGGGCTAGCTGCGCCGCAGCGTGTCTGTTTCTTGATCTACCGCCAAACGCTGTCCTAGTCTGATTGGATAACCTTTCGGACTTGTGCGAATTGCGATGATCCAAGATCGACCCAACATACCACCCGAAACAATGGCGAACTGGCAGCGTTTGGTCGACCTTGTTTCGCAGCTGGCCGATGTGCCCGCCACTTTGATCATGAAGACCGAAGCGCCGGATCATGCGGTTCTGATCACATCGGATCATCCAGAAAACCCATACCCGGTCGGCATGAATTTTCGACTGAACCCCAAGCTCTATTGTCAGGGCGTTCTGGAACGCGACGGCGAATTTGTTGTCGAGGACGCAACATGTGATCCGGCCTGGAGCGACAATGAGGACATGGAGCATGGCATGTCCTTCTATATCGGTTTTCCGCTGAAGTGGCCGGATGGTTCGGTTTTCGGAACAATCTGCGTCTTGGACCGTCACCGCAATCGCCGGGCCTTGTTGTTTCGTGAAGGTTTGGCACAGTTTGCGCGCATGGTTGAATCGGATTTGGCTTTGATCCAAGAGGTTTACCTGCGCCGAGCGCTGGAAGTGAAGTTGAATGAAACTCTGGCGCAACTGGAGCACCGCGTCGCGGCGAGGACGCGGGAGCTGCAGGAAACAAACACGGCGCTACGGGTGCTGTTGACCAGTTTGGACGACGATCGGAAAGACCGGGATCAGGATATCGTAGATCAGGTTCGCACGATGGTGTTGCCTTATCTGGACAAGTTGCGCGGGCTATTGACTGAAGGCGACGCCTCGCAAGTTTATCTGGAACTGGCCGAGCGTAATCTGCAAGAGATTACTTCAATGATTTCCGACAAGCTTTCGGATGCGTTTTCGGTCATGACGCCGACCGAGATCGAAATTGCTCAGCTGGTCATGTCGGGCAAAACCACGAAAGATATCGCCCGGGCGATGTCGCGCGAAACTTCTACAATTGATTTTCATCGTAACAATATTCGTCGAAAACTTGGCCTCGAAGGCCGTGATCAGAACTTGCGAAGCCATCTTTTGTCGATTTCGTGATTTCTGAATATGGGGATTTCCCCCATATTCCCCCCCGATTTTTCTGATCTGAGCAACCTGTGCCACGCGCGCTAGGCTGGTCGCAAGGGTGCGGACCAAGCCGGGCCTTTTCAACTCGGGAGGATAAAAAATGGATCGCAAAGATCTGAAACCCACAATTCTAAACGGAGAACGCGACACATTGGCAACTGGTCTGTCGCGTCGATCGTTCTTTATGGCTGCCGGGGCCGCCGGTGTCGGTGCAGGGGCCTCACTGCTGGGTAGCAAACCGGCCGAGGCGCAATCGCAGGCTTGGCTGCAGCCTGGCAACAATAACCATGTAATCGATCTACAGGGCTCGACTGGTCAGGCAAGTACGGGAGCGGTTGGAATCGATTATTACGGTCACTGCGCGATCAAAATTACCTCCCCAAACGGAGCGACCGTATTGTTTGATCCTTGGCGCGATGATCCCTCCGGCGCATGGGGCCTGTGGTTCCGCAACGAGTTCCCGCAGATCCCAGTTGATATCACCATGTCCACTCATGCTCATTTTGACCATGACGCTATCGAGCGGCCAAGTTCCACAATGGTTTTAGACAGGATGGCGGGCAATTTTGAATTTGCTGATCTTAAGATCACAGGTTTTGCTGACAAACATGCCTGCGTTGCGCCGGGTTGGTACGAATGGACCAACGCCTTGGCCGAGTTTGGCGCGGAAGCTTGTCCGCCCAACAACGTCGGACATATGGACATGGTGATCTACCTTGTCGAAACCGGAGGCATTCGCACCTTGATCTGGGGCGACAACCGCCACAATCCGCCTCAGGAGTTCTGGGATGCTATAGGACAGGTAGACGTGCTGACTTTGCCCGTCGACGGATCGGAACACATCCTTAGCTTCGATCAGGGCAACGATATTGTCGCCAAGCTCAAGCCCAAGATCATCATCCCGACGCACTACCTCAATGAGGTTACGTCATACACGCTTACGACGCTGCAGGCCGCAGACGATTGGGTCAAAAGCCAGCAGAGTTACAAGATGCTCGACAGCGCCAGTCTAAAACTGGAAGCCGGAGATGTGGCGGGTATGAATCAGGAGTTCATGCACTTCGGCAACAACGTGATGACGGGCTGATTACGATCAGAAACTGCCACTCACCCACGACCTGCGTCGCCTGTCTCCCCACTAAACGTGACGCAAATTGAAAGGGCCAGTCTTTGACCGGCCCTTTTCTTTCGTTTGCGCGGATCTATTCGGCCGCAATTTTGATAACCGGCTCCATTTTGGCCAGAATGTCTTCGGCAAGGTGACATTTCACCTGATGACCATCCGCAAGTGTTTGCACCGGAGGCACATGGGATTCGCATCGCCCATCCGGCACTTCTGATTTCCAGCGACAGCGTGTTTGGAACGGGCAACCCGGCGGCGGGTTCATGGCCGAGGGGATATCGCCCTCAAGCACGATGTGCTGTTTTTCGATCGATGTGTCCGCGATTGGAACCGCACTTAGCAATGCCTCAGTGTAGGGATGATAGGGTGGGCTAAAGACCTGATCGGTGGTGCCCAGTTCAACCACATGCCCCAGATACATCACCATCACACGGTCACTGAGATAGCGCACGATTGAAAGGTCGTGACTGATGAACAGCAGCGTGGTTTTGTGCTCGCGCTGAATTTCCATCAACAGGTCTGTAACGGCAGCTTGTACGGATACGTCCAGCGCCGAAACCGGTTCATCCGCAACCACGATCCGTGCATCACCGGCAAATGCGCGGGCGATACCGACGCGCTGCTTCTGACCGCCTGATAGCTGGCGTGGCATCCTGTCCGCGAAGGCGCGGGGCAATTTCACGAGATCCAGCAGTTCCAGCATCCGCTTCTTGCGATCAGCCTCGGAGTCACCGACGCCAAAGATTTCCAGCGCCCGGATGATTTGACGGCCTACGGTCATCGACGGGTTCAGCGTGTCGAACGGGTTCTGAAACACCATCTGCACTTCGCCAACGGTCTTGGCGTCGCGTTCTTCGATGGGCACGTCCTCGATATTGCGGTTGTCCAGCAGGATCTGCCCGTCGGTGGCCGTTTCCAGCCCCATCAAGACCTTCGCAAAAGTGGATTTGCCGCAACCGGATTCGCCGACAATGGCAAGCGTCTCGGATTCATGCGCTTCAAAGCTTAGCGTCTCATTGGCCTTGACCACTTTGGTCTCACCACCGCCGAACAATGCATTCGCAGCCACCTCATAGTATTTCTTGAGGTTGTCCATTTTCAGAACAGTCCGGCCAATCTCGCCTTTCTCTTTCTGCTCACCAACGGTGATTGGCGCGTTCCAGTCGATTTCCTGGAATTTCAAGCATCGCGTATGGTGTCGGTCGTTGCCCGGTACCGCCTCCATCAGGATATCCTTAGCGTCACAGCGACCTTCTTCGAAATAGTCGCAGCGCGGACCAAAGTTACAGCCCGGAGGCCGCTCATGGGGCAGGGGAAAGTTACCCGGTATGGCCACCAGTGGGCGCGAGTTCTTGTCGGCGCCCGGCAGCGGGATCGAGCGGAACAGCGCCTGCGTATACGGGTGCTGCATTTCGTCGAATACATCCTTGATCGAGCCACGCTCGACGGCCTCACCTGAATACATCACGCACAGCCGGTCGCAGGTTTCCAGCACCAGACCCAGATTGTGCGAAATGAACAGCATCGAGGTGCCGTATTTCTTGCCCAGATCCTTGACCAACTCGACCACGGCGGCCTCGACCGTCACGTCCAGAGCGGTTGTTGGCTCATCCAAGATCAACAAGGCAGGTTTCGACATCAGCGCCATCGCAATCACGATCCGCTGCTGCTGACCGCCTGACAGCTGATGCGGGAACGAGTTCAGCATCCGCTCAGGGTCGGGCAGGCGTACATCGGTGACCACTTCCAACGCACGAGCATAGGCCTCTTCGGCACCAACGCCCTCATGAATCATTGGCACTTCCATCAGCTGTTTGCCGATCTTCATCGCCGGATTCAGCGAGGCCATCGGCTCCTGATAGATCATCGCGATTTCATTGCCACGTATGTCGCGCAGCTCTTCGGTGGTCATTTCACCCAGATCACGCCCTTTGAACTTGATCGAGCCACCGACGATGCGGCCATTCTTGCCCAAATCCTGCATGACACCCAGCGCCACGGTAGATTTCCCACAACCTGATTCACCCACCAAACCGACGGCTTCGCCGGGTTGCACACTGACCGAGAAATCCATCACAGCAGGGATCTCACGAAGGCGGGTAAAGAAGGAAATCGAAAGCTTGTCGATCTCCAGGATTGGCCCGTCATAATCCGCCAGTTTGTTCATCTTATTACTCCTCGCGAGAGTCCGGGGGTTCCCCTTCATCTGGCTAAAAATATCTCGGGGGTCCGGG
>NZ_JBQFMM010000008.1:0-234781 GCF_056531845.1 Ruegeria sp. K3
CCGATCGCGATGGAAGACGGCCTGCGCTTTGCGATCCGCGAAGGCGGCCGCACCGTCGGCGCCGGCGTCGTCTCGAAAATCATCGAGTAATCACGGTAGTCGGGCTTTGGCCCGACAAATCGGTGAACTAAAGAAGGCCGCTCCACATGGGGCGGCCTTTTCTCATCCAATCTTCTCGGCGCATTGAGATTATTCGTCGAATGATCTCGGGCAAGCTGAGTTCATTGAACAAAACAGCTGTCGATCTCGCATTCTTAATCTACCGTCCACTCCAAACGAAGACTGAACTCCCAGCTCTCTATTGCAACAGCAAGGGTGACGCGCAAATCAAGCGCGTCCCGGCGATCAGGGGAGACTAAGATGTTTGGTTTTGAATTTCTGAACTATGGAACGCAAATCCTTCACAGCAAGGATTTGGACGATATGAGAGCCGCTGTTCTCGGTGATGACGAACAGGAAATTGAGTGCAAAATCAGCGACTTTTGCCGAGAGCGCAAGCGATTTGATATCAAGCTTGCTGAAATGTCGGACAGCATGGCGAGAGGAGCGACCTCGGTCAAAACCAGCGCAGATGCGGCCTAACGGCGCAATAGTCGTTTCACGCCGGGTTCTGGGTTCACATGCTCTTTGCCCATGGCTCACGCCCGACCATCCGGTCGGCCTCGGCGGTGATGTCGTTCATATGCTGCTCAAGGCTCAGACGAAGGGCCTCAATCTGCTCTTCGCTGGCCTTGCGTGGAACTGGATCGGTCCATTCGCGGCACAGAAACACGCCGTCGTTGCGCCAGGGGCGAGGCATCAGCAGACGATCCCAAGTTCCGGCTTCGCGCCCGTGCCGCGCGGAATAGGTGATGCCGAAAACTCGTTTACCTGATGTGCGAGCCCAGACCAGCGGTACGGTCGAGGATACCCGCTCGGGTCCGCGAGGGCCGTCGGCGGCAATGCCAATCGAGATACCCTGTTTCATCTTTCCCAGCACTTCGCGCGACAAGGCGACGTGGCGCTTGCGGCTGGACATTGCAATTGTATCCATCCCGAACAGCTTCTGCACTCGCCCCACCATGCTGCCCGCGCGCGCTGCCGAAGTGATCGAGCAAATGCGGCCCTTGTCCAGTGGGAAGAAATATGGCGATTGTGCCAGTCTCTGGTGCCACAGCACCACGATGACCGGTTCGCCCTGTTCGGCCAGTTGATCCAGCTCTTCGTAACCGATGCGCTGCCAGCGTGTGTTGCGATGCACCAACCGGATATAGCTTGCGATCCGTCGCGCGACCCAGTTCAGCACGGCTTCGCTGTCTGCGATTTTCTTGCGGATGCTCAAGGCTGCGGTCCTCCTGCTGGCCGAGCCTTGTCTTAAAGAACTGCGCGCCGGGCGCAACTTTTTTGTCAGCGGTAAAGTGTTCGGAAAACTCAAAAAGCCTCTTGAGTCCGCTGCGCCTCTGTCATATCTGATGGCCCAGCCTAGGGGTATAGCTCAGTTGGTAGAGCGACGGTCTCCAAAACCGTAGGTCGCGGGTTCGAACCCTGCTGCCCCTGCCATTTCCCACCAGACAAGCGAAATTCCTGCAACAGAGGCGCGGGCTTGGTGCATACGTGTGGCGCAATTCACTTGACGTGTGCGGCAATAAAGAAAAAGCTTGATCAAGGCTGAAGGAAAAGCCATCAGGACTGTCCAGCTAATGTGCTAAAGTCGTTCGGCTTTTGTGTCACAATATGCAAGCCTGACCGGGTAGGGGAACCCGGAGACGATCGGGGACAACGGGGATAATGACAGAGATCGACGCATTCCTTGAAGAACACGGGCTGTCGAAATATGCGCCGGTATTCGCGTCGAACGAAGTGACATTGGCCGATCTCGCACATCTCTCCGAACATGATTTGATCGACCTTGGACTGCCACTTGGACCAAGGCGCCGATTGATGGCCGCATTGGGGCAGGCGCGGGATGCCAATCCGACCCCGGTGCAAGGCAGCGGGAAGATTGTCGCCGAGCGGAGGCAACTGACAGTTATGTTTGTTGATCTGGTTGGCTCGACTGCCATGTCCGAGCGGCTTGATCCCGAAGACTTGGGGGAGCTGCTTCGGCGGTTTAAGGAAATTTGCTCGACCTCGGTTGCTCGCTTTGGTGGACATATCGCCGATTTCATGGGTGACGGGGCGATGATCTATTTCGGGTATCCTCACGCGGTGGAAGATGCGGCCTCGCGCGCCGTTCATGCGGGTCTGGATATTCTTGAAGGATTGAATCGCATGGAAGGCCAGGAACGTCTGACTGCGCGGGTCGGTGTTTCGACCGGTCTTGTCGTTGTGGGCGAGATCCATGGCGAAGGGTTGAAGGAACATGACGTGGTCATGGGGCGTACACCCAATCTGGCAGCACGTTTGCAGAGTTTGGCCGAGCCCAATACACTGATCATCAGCCCGTCCACTCGCAGATTGGTGGGCAATGCATTTGAACTGCAGGATCGCGGGTCTTTCGCACTGAAAGGGTTTTCGGAACCGATACAAGCCTGGAGCGTCACAGGGCAGGCGCGGATCGAGCGCAGATTTGACATAATGCCTGATGCCGGTTCTGGTCGGCTCATTGGGCGCCAGGCAGAGTTCCGCAAGCTGACCGACAAATGGAATGAGGCAAGTCAGGGCGCTGGACAATCGGTTCTTGTCACTGGCGAGGCAGGGATCGGCAAATCACGCCTGATTGAGGGGCTTAGCCAAGAAGTGCTGGATCAAGGCGCGCTTCGCCTGAACTTCCAGTGTTCGCCCTTTCATGCCAACTCGGCACTTTATCCGATCATTCAGCATCTGGAACGCGCCGCAGGATTTGCGCCGACAGACAACGATGAGGATAAACTGGGAAAACTCTCGTACCTCTTGCGCCATCACCCGCCTGAGCATGTGCGCCTGATCGCTGATTTGTTGAGCGTTGATGCGGATGCTACGCTGGGGCCTCTCGACCTGCCGCCGCAAGTGAAGCTTGAGAAGACGTTGGAGGCAGTGACAGAACAGCTTGCAACGTTAGCGCGAGAACGACCGGTGTTGCTGTTGTTCGAAGATGCGCATTGGGTTGATCCGACCACCTTGTCTCTTACAGATCGGGTGATCGAACATATTCGGGACCTACCGGTGCTGATCGTCGTAACAGCACGTACCGGTTTCGATCCGGGTTGGGGTCACCACAACAATACCCTGCGTATACCTATCAAGCGTTTGACCAATCGGGATGTGGCTGAGATCGTAGCTGAGGTGGCGGGGGGGCACCCAGTACCACCCGAGGTTTGCGACCTTATTGCGGCCAAGACGGATGGCATTCCGCTTTATGTCCAGGAAGTGACCCGCGGCCTTTTAGAATCGGGGCAATTGCGCTTGAGCGACAAGGGGTATGTCGTACGCGGCCCCCTGCCATCGCTTTCAGTTCCCAGCACGTTGCAGGATTCGCTGATGGAGCGTTTGGACCGTTTGGGCAAGGCCAAAGAAGTGGCGCAAACCGGCGCCGTGTTCGGGCGGCAGTTCTCGATCGCGTTGCTGGCCTCTGTTTCGTTTCTGTCTCCGACGGTTCTGCAGGCCGGACTGGAACAGCTCTCATCGGCCGGGATCATTCTTCAAGCCCCGGATGCGGCAGAGGATGAGTTCATCTTCCGCCACGCATTGATTCGCGACATGGCTTATGACAGCCTGCTGCGCACGGAACGGCAGTCGCTGCATGACCGCGCGGCGGGTGCGTTGCTGGAGAACCAGCCGCAACTGGCCCAGACTCAGCCCGAGGTTCTGGCACAGCACTACACGTTGGCCCAACGCGCGGATGAGGCCGTGATGCACTGGCAAAGCGCGGGGCGTCGAGCGATCGAACGCTCGGCCCAGGCCGAGGCGTTGACCCATCTGTCGAAAGCTCTGGATCAGCTTGCCGATCTGCCAAAGAGCCGTGCACGGGATTTGCAAGAGATCGACATCCAGATCCTGCGTGCCGGTGTCCTGCGCTCAACAAGCGGTATTTCGGGGGATGCGACGGGTGAGGCCTATGGGCGTCTGCGCGAACTATGTCACCGAGCTGACGAGACCGAGCGGCTGTTTCCTGTGCTCAACGGGCTATATGCATTCCATCTTGTGCGTGCCGAATATCGATTGGCGAAAGGCGTGGCTGCGCAGATCCTCGATCTGGCGGCGACAAGCGGCAAGACCGAACACCGCATGGTCGGTCATCGCGCCATGGGGGCGGTGCAATTGCATCTGGGCAACCTGTCAGATGCAAAGCGCCATCTTGAGCAAGCTTGGGCGCTTTATGATTTTGATCAGCACAGCCAGCTAGCCTATGTCTATGGAACGGATCATGCCGCGATTACATCAGCATTTCTGGGCACATGTTATTGCCTGATGGGTCGGCATCAAGATGCCCTGCAGGTGCAGAATACAGCGCTGGAATGGTCCAAGAACCTCAAGCACGCGCATAGTGTGGCGCAGATCTTGGTTTACATGTGCAAGGTTCACCTGCTGGCGCGCGACATCCCTGCATTGCAAAGGGATGTTAAGGCGCTGTCCGAAGTCGCCGAGGAGCATTCGCTACCCTTTATGGCGACCATTGCGCGGCTATGGGAAAGCTGGGCAAAGGCGACCACGACCTCTGAAGTCGAACATATCGAGGACCTGCGTCAGGCGTCGGAAGACTGGTGGTCGGTTGGGGCCGGAAATTACAAGACTTTCTTCCCTTCGCTGATTGCCGAGATTCAGACAAACGCCGGCCATCACGACGCTGCGCATCAGACTCTGACGCACGCCAGAGATGTTCTGAGCGAAACCGAAGAGAAATGGGCCGAGGCCGATCAACTGCGTATTGAGGCCGCCCTTGTAGCCAAGACCGGGGGCGATCCCGTACCGCTGCTATTGCGCGCTATCGAAACTGCGCAAAGGCAAGGCGCGCGGCTTTACGAGCTTCGTGCGGCGGTCGCGTTGGCGGAGTGGCGGCAACACCGAGGCGAACCGGCTGGTGAGGCGTTGAATTCGGTCATGTCGCATTTCCATCAAGATGCCCAACTGCCGGACCTCAAAGACGCACGAGCGTTGATGGAAACGATTACTTGACCCGAAGGCCAACTTGCTGCCAGCTTGGGCGCGGGCAGAGTTGGGATGATACCTGAATTTCGACTTTTAAGCGCTGGGTCACCAGTCCGGCGCCCCGCTCTTGTGGTATGAGGAGACCTAATGCGTAAGATCAGCAAAACACTTCTGGCCAAGGATGTCTTGGCGCAAAGCCGTACCGATCTGGCGCTGCAGCAGTACCATTCGATCACGCCCGATCAGATACGTGAATTTGAGAAGAAACTGATCGGAACGGTCACTCTGCCGACCGACGCGGATTACAACAATGACCGGCAGGTTTGGAATCCGGCTTTCCAGGACTACCCAGAGATCATCGTCTATTGCGAGACCATCCAGGATGTACGCGCCAGCCTTGCTTTCGCGCGCGAGCATGACCTTTGGGTTGTTGCGCGGTCAGGGCGTCACAGCACGGCGGGGTATTCGGTCAATAACCAGATGGTGCTGGATACCAGCCGAATGCATTACGTGACCGTCGATCCAAAGGTGCCGATGGCCTATGTCGGTCCGGGCACACCGTTCAAGATGCTGAATTCGGAGTTGAACTCATATCACCTGCACGTGCCGGGCGGGGCCTGTCAGGATGTCTGCGTGGCGGGTTTCATGATGGGCGGCGGCTATGGCTTTACCTCGCGCCGGCTTGGGATGGCCTGCGACAACGTTCTGGGCGTCACGGTCATGCTGTGGGACGGCAGTATCGTGATCGCGGACAAAGATACGAACTCCGACCTCTTCTGGGCCATACGAGGCGGGACCGGCAACAACTTTGGTGTGTTGCTGGAAATCCGCTACCAGCTGCACCAGCTATATGAAGTCTGGGGTTGCCACATCACATGGCCGCTGGACAAAGCCGCCAAGGCACTGGAGTACCTGCAGGCCAACTACATGCGCACCTGCGAAGATGACCGTTTCGGGGCCTATATCTTTCTGGCCTATCAGGGAGATCGAAAAGTGCTGCTGGTGTCGGCGCTCTATGATGGCACGTCCGAAGAGGGGAACGCGTTTGTTCAGCCCCTGCTGAGCGATGAAATCGGCGGCGAGATGGGGGAGGACGACCAGAACTATGGCACCTATCAAGAAATCAACTCATGGCTGTATGACGACAAATATGACATCCCCGTCGTCCCCGATCAGGCGCGTGAAGATAAGCAGGCCGGATATATTGAACGCCAGCTCAACGAAGCCGAATGGCAGCGCGTCGTAGACTACCTCGACAGCACGCCCAACGCTTATGGCGCTGTGGCCATCGAACCCTATGGGGGGGCGATCAATCGGATGCCGTTGGGCAAACAAGGCAATGCCTTCATTCACCGTGATGTGTCGCTGAACTTCTACGTCGATGTGTTCTGGGTGTCGGAAGAAGAAAAAGAGATCGTGGTGCCGTGGCTCGACGGATTCATGGAACTGATGACCGAAGAAGGCTATTTCATTGACCGCGTCTATCAGAACTATCCGCGGCGGACTCAGAAGAACTATCGCTGGCAATATTGGGGCGAGTATTTCAACTCTTTGCTGTTCGTGAAGCAGAAATTCGACCCGCATAATTTCTTCCATTATCAGCAGAGCATTTCGCCTGTGCCGGATGACGCTCCGCCAGACATCATCCGAGATACGTCCAAGCCGATATTCGACGACCCAACGATCACATACGAGAGCTATTCGAACCCCTGAAAGCGGGGGCTGCCAAGGCCAAACGGGGGAGGGCCCAGTATGGACACGATCCAAGAGATTTTCTTTCTGCCACCCATGGCGGTTGCCCGTCTTGGACCGGGTGAGACACCGCTGGAAAGCTATGAGTGGCAGCAGGACATGGATGCCCATGGCAACAACAAAACGGTCATCCGGTCGAACATAACCTTTCGCGAGATTGAAGATGGCAGTGTCACTGCCTATCTTCCCGATCCCGACACAATCCGCTTTCGCGACGAAGGCGGCGCGTTGCGCCCGGTTGCCCCGTTCTTTGAGCTGTGGGCGCGGATGCATGACGCCGAGACGGGCGAGGAATATGAGACACCGGTGACGCTCGATCTGCTCGACGATCAGGGCCTGTCGCTGCAAAACGTGCGCTATTCGGTCACCGTCGGGAACACCAAGGCCGAGCGCCGGACTGGCGACGCGGCTTGCGGGTTTCGTGCACGGGTCGAGATTGCGGGTCAGGATTTCACCCCGAAACCCCTGCTGGCCTTCAGCCCGTATACGTCCGAACAACAGCCGATGGTCTATGAGCATAACCCGATCCCGCTAGGCTCAATCCGTGTGATGCATCCTGTGCAGGGTCATGATGAACCGGTCGAAGGGGAGTTCATCGACCGCAGCATCCTGCGCCTGCGCTTTATGCCTCCGAAAGGTGAGGTTTATGGCCCGCCTGATGCTGCATACGGTCCGGCGACGCTGGCCGTACCGGGCTATCAGAACGACCCGCCGAAATCGGAATATGGTCGCATCCACGAAATCGTGCCCGAACAGAACCGCATCCTGAACCCCGACACCCCTTGGTCGAAATGGATCATGATGTCCGGCACCTCGGACGACCCTGAGCCGCACGATAGTTACGACGGTGCCCGTGTGGGCAATGACCAATCCTGGGGAGTGGCCGATGACACCAGCGATGGCGTGATCGAGGCGACGCTGGCTGTACGTGGCGAACGCCTGACCGCGCGCGCCACGATCATGACCGGACCACCCGATTTTGCACCTGATGCGCGGCCGTTCTACAGCCTTGAGGATGATCTGGCCGATCGTGATCTGTCGCTAATCTCGGTAACTGAAGAAAACTACACGCAAGCTAAGGATGAGGTGGTTGATATTTTCCGCCGCGCCTTCGAGACTAACAGCCTGATCAACCTCGACGATATCCGCGCGCAAGGTTTGAAGGACAATGCCAAATTACAGGCGAAAACCGGGATTTCCCCGACGCCGGGCCTGCCGTCAACCGATGCGAAATCCATGACGGAGGAGGATGCAAGGCCGCCGGACAAGATCGACGAACTGATCCGCCCGCAACCGATCTCAGTCTTTTCGAACTCCGTGCCGAATGATCGGCTGCCCTATACAGTGGCGACGAAGTTCGTGCATGAGCAGTTGATTGACGAGGCCAACCTGCTGGATTTCCTACGCCGTCGCCCGGATTTCGTTAAAACACTGCTGCGTCCACCATATGGTATCCTGACCGAGCTTGAAACCGACCCGAACCCTGATCAAAATCCGAACCCGGATTTTCGCGATCCTCGGATTATCCGCGACTCGATGCACGACGCGCGGATGCCGCCTTATATGCGCGATTCCAACTATTACCCGCTGTCGCTGTCGCGCAGGCAGTACCATCTGGTGATCTCGTTCATCGACTATCTGGTTGCACAGGAAACGGAGGCTCAGAATGTCTGATCAGCCCGGCCAAATCCGCGTTAAACCCCGCAACCTGACCGCCCGCGCGGCCTATAAGGTACCGGGCAACCCCGACAACACGCGACTGGACGGATCGGTGGGGAATTGCTTTCCCGGTCTGGAAATGGATGTGCGCAACCTGGACCGCCGCTTTTTCCCCGGTCTGGTGTTCAACGCCGCGCGGGTGCCGCTGAACCCCGCGCCCGAGGCACCGAAGAATTCGCAGGGCTTCCATCTGGTTTTTGTGGACTATTTCTACGACCCGATGCTGCCTGACAACAGCCCCGAGGAGTGGGTGCAGACGCTGTTGGAGGCCTACAGCGGTGACATCGGCGCAAAGCTCAGCCAAGGTCGCTGGTTCCTGTCATGGGTCGAGCAGAGCGGTAAGCGCATCACTTTCAAGGAGGAAGACGGCACACCCTATGACGGGCTGATGATTTGGCGGTTCATCCGCAGTCTGGAACATGGTGATGACAAACCGGTCAGCATTGCTCTGGAACGGCGCAATCATGAGGGCATCGTGGATACCGAGCAGGTCATCCTGCACGGATTCCGCCGCCAGTACCGGACCGAGGCGGGGGTCTTCAGCGAAGCTTATGACCCCGGCGAATTGACGCAAAGCCTGTGCAATCCGTGGTCCCATGACTTCCGCGACTGCGGCTGCCACTACTGGCCTTCGAACCACCCCGACGTAGTGATGGCTGAGGTGGCGCATGACGATCAGCTGCCCTCGGGTCAGTCAAAGAACCCGATCGAGGCCGAGACCTATCTGGATTGGCTGCGCTCGGACAAGTCTCCGTCCGGTAACGTCGCGGCGCTGAATACGGTCGAACAAAACCGCCCCTACCAGATTGACCATTATCAGGTAAATCAGATGTGGAGCGAATTGCCTATCGTCGTTGAAGGCCGCGAAACGGGCGAGGTTTATGAAGTTGATCCCGAAATGCCAGGTGTGGAGCCCTATGACACGCCGCAGGCGATGATCGAGGACCTCAAGACGCGTCTGGCCGCGATGGAGATGACGCTGAGCCTGCAATATCTTTATGCCTATTTCTCGCTGGCGGATCCCGAAACGGCGGATACCCGAAAATGGCCGACGCTGAAAGACGATCTGATATTTGCCCGGCGTTCGGTGCTGGAGGTCGCGATTGGCGAGATGACTCATATGCGCTGGGCGAACCAGTTGCTTTGGGAGCTTGAGCCCGAGGGGTATGAACCCATCTTGACCCCGTCCGAAACCTTGCCGGCGGGCAAGGGTAAGACGCAGCCGCGCGCACTGAGGCCACTGACGGCCGAAGCGCTTGCGGATTTCATCGAGATCGAGCGCCCCGGAGGCTTTATCGACCGCGCTTATGCGCAATGTGTGGCGACTTTGGAGCAGGAGGATTTGTTCCCGGAACGCCGCCTTTATGCGCTGGCGGTACGGATCGACACTGACGGGGACGAGCACTTCCTGCGCTTCAGTCAAATGAAGGACGTTTTGGCCAAATACGATACGGGAGAAGGCACGCCTGCCTATTTGCGTCAGATTGAGGTTGGCACTGAAGACGAGGCCAGGATGGCGCTGGAACTCTACGCTAAGGTCAAGGATGGGTTAGCCAACGCCTATACGCTTGAAGCGGATGGCAAATTTGAAGACTCCCAGGCCTACATCCAGCAGGTGCGCGATGATATGAAGCTGTTCCGCGTCGAGGGCGAAGCGCTGGCCGCCAAGGGGATTGGCATCCCGTTCTGGACGGAGGGTAAGGCGTGATCCCACCCGCCGCGCAGGTGCATTTCTTTGACACAGGGCATGGAGATCACATGCTGGCCGTTGATGGATCGCGCGTGTTTGATGTGCCTGAGGGGACGGCGGACCAATTCGCAACGATGGACAAGAGAAGTCAGAGCGCTTTCCTCAGGTCCATGGGATTGGATGGAACACCTTTCATCGATGACACGCCGCCTCAGAGTATGCCCGTGAGGTCGCTGTCACTGGCAGTGGCGCAGAAATGCAATCTGGCTTGCACTTATTGCTATGCTGCAGGGGGAGAATTTGGCGGACCCGCGCGGAATATGGAATGGGAAGTCGCCAAGGCTTCGGTTGATCGGCTGGTGGCCGAAGCCGAACCCGGTGTGCGGATCAACCTTGCCTATTTGGGTGGAGAACCTCTGATCAACCGCGATCTGGTGCAACGCACTACGGAATATGCCGTCGATCAGGCGCATGCCAACGGGTTGAGCGTCGGGTTCTCGATCACAACCAACGGGACCCTGCTACGCCCCGAGGATGCGGCGTTTTTCGAAACGCATGGATTTGCTGTCACCATCAGTCTGGATGGCGTGGGCGAGGTCCATGACAAGCTGCGCCCAAATCGTGGCGGTCGGGGTAGTTTTGATACGATCCTGAAACGGGTCGAACCTTTGCTGGCAGCTCAACACCGTATGCAGGTTGGTGCTCGGGTAACGGTTACGCCGAAGAATATGAACCTGCCAGAGACGCTGGATCGGTTTGTGGGAATGGGATTTCATTCGATTGGATTCTCGCCCATGCTGGCCTCGCCCAACGGTCAGCATGAACTGAACCGGAGTGATTTGGACGAGATGCTATCGCAGATGATCCGTTGCGGCGAAGTTTTCGAGGCGGCGGTAATCGAAGGGCGGCGCTACCCTTTCTCGAACATGGCAGCGGCGATGCAGGAGATCCACCGAGGCACCCACCGGCCCTATGCCTGCGGGGCAGGGGGCGGGTATTTTGGCGTGTCTGCTGATGGCGGCCTGTTCGCTTGCCATCGCTTTGTTGAAGACGAAGCCGGAGCCATGGGCAACGTCTATGATGGCCCCGACCTACGGCGCGAGAACTGGTTGGCGGATCGGCACGTGCACACACAATCCCCGTGCGGCACCTGCTGGGCGCGGTATCTGTGCGGCGGCGGGTGTCATCACGAAGTCATCCATCGCGGACGCCCCGCTTGCGACTACATTCGAGGTTGGTTGCACTATTGCCTTCAGGCCTATGTCCGCTTGTCCGAAGCACGTCCGGATTATTTTGGCGTGTCCGCACGGGTGGCCTCTGCCTGAACGGATGGAGATTGAGACCGAAATCTGCGTGATCGGAGGCGGCCCGGCAGGTAGCGCTGCTGCGCTGAGGTTGGCTCAGCTAGGTCGGCGCGTCTGCCTGATCGAGCGGCAAACGTTCCCGCGCCAACATGTCGGCGAGTCATTGCCGCCATCAATCTGGCCGATCCTGAACCTGTTGGGGGTCGACGAAACCGTTTCCCAAGCCGGTTTTCTGCGTGCAAGCGGATCGCTTTTGCATTGGGCCGGAGCGTTCGAACGTCGCGGCGTCGACGGTGATCACTCCGGACTTTTGGTTGACCGGGGCCAGTTCGATGCGGTGCTGTTACGTGCAGCACAAGCGGCAGGGGCGCAGGTCATCCAACCTGCGCGCGCATACCGCCCGGTGCGCCAGCAGTCTGGTTGGGAGATTCCCGTTCGGACCGACACGGGCGCCTTTCGGATCCAGGCACAAATCCTGCTGGACGCAGCGGGACGGCAAGCCGGGCTGGGCCGCAGGTTTCGCCCTGCATCCCAACCTTTGTTAGCGCTTTATGCTTATTGGCACGTGCCGCCGGGCTTTGGCCCGCAAGCCCGGGTCGAGGCGGGACAAGGACATTGGTATTGGGGCGCGCTGTTACCGGGAGGAGTGGTCAACGCAATGGTTTTTGTCGATCCCGACGCCTGCATCGGGCTGCCACCCGCAGATCGACGCGATCTCTATCTGAATCTTCTGGCCCGTTCGACACTACTAGCGCCCTGTCTGGAACAGCGCCGTATCGGGCCTGTGCGGCGGGCGGATGCGACCAGCCAGGCCGAGACAACACCACCAACGCGCGACCTTCTGCGGGTCGGAGAGGCCAGCTTCGCGGTCGACGCGTTGTCGTCGCAGGGGGTGCAATTGGCGATGGGGCAGGCGGTGCAGGCCGCAGCTGTGGTGAACACGCTTCTGACAACCCCCGATCATAGTGATCTGGCCTTGTCTTTTTATGCGGATCGGCAATTCGAGCGTGTGCAGACCCATGCAGCGCTCGCAGCCGATTTCTATGCACGGCAGCATGCTGTCGATCCTTCGCACTTCTGGGCTGAGCGCGCAAAGCCGTTGGATTGGGTAAAGTCTCCAGCGTTCGATCCAAACACGGAGGCGTTGCGTGATGATCAGCCCCTCATCCTGTCACCTCAGGCCAAGCTCATCACTTCCGGCGTGCAAACCGCTTCGCATATCGAACCCGGCCTTGTCATAGGGCACCCGAATCTTCCAAGGCCAGTTGCAAATCTGGAGGGCGCAATGCTGGGACCGTTGCTAGAGCGGCTGGGCGCCCCGACAACCACTTTGAACATCATCAAGAGCTGGTCAGAGGTTTTGGCCACACACACGGCGTCGCGCATTCTGCGCTGGCTTTGGTATCATCGCATCGTGATCCCCGCCGCTGATCAGGCTTAATCGAGGTTTCCTCGGCGCGTTGAATCACCTAAAGTCCGCCGCAACGCCAATCGCCAAGAAACAAGAGGTCGCATGTCGCGTTTTGATGGGTATTTCCTGCGGCAATTGCTGGTGCTGTTTGGCTTTTTCACCCTTGTGCTTGTCGGGGTGTTCTGGATCACGCGTTCAGTCAGCCTTTTTGATCGGGTCATCAGCGGCGGCCAATCGGCGATGGTATTCCTGGAGTTCACGGCGTTGACCTTGCCGACGCTGATCCGGACGGTCATGCCCATGGCTGTGTTTGCGGCCGCTGTTTACGCAACCAACCGTTTGAGCCGCGAAAGCGAGATGACGGTGATGCTGGCAACAGGCTCCAGCCCGTGGCGACTTGCGCGAGCGGTCTTGGTGTTCGGGCTCAGTGCGGGACTGATGATGGCTGTCATCAGCGTTTTTCTGCGACCTGCATCGGTTGATCAACTGGAATTAAGACAGGATGAAGTTGCCGGAGATGTCACCGCACAGCTGTTGAATGAGGGCGAGTTCTTGCATCCAGCAGAAGGTGTAACCGTCTATATCGGCGATATCGATTTGGACGGAACGCTGCGCGAAGTCTTCGTCTCTGACCGTCGCGATGGGATTAACCCGGTCAGTTATTCCAGTGCTACGGCCTATCTGGTCAATCAGGCTTCGGGCATTCATCTGGTTATGCTGGATGGGATTGCGCTGCGGTATGATCAGGCTGGTAACACGCTGTCATCCACGTTGTTCGAAGACGCCTCTTACGACATTTCCGAACTGACCCAGAATTCGAGTATGGGCCATCGCAGCCTTGAAGCCATCCCGACGGTCGAGTTGATCTGGGATCGCGAAGCGGTCTCAGTGAAAGATGATCACAGCATCGGCCATCTGGTGGATGAGCTGCACCAGAGGTTCTCGTGGATTGCAATATGTATTGCGGTCGCATTGGTCGGATATTCGACCCTGATGCTGGGTAGCTTTTCGCGCTTTGGGCTTTGGCCTCAGATCCTGGGTGCCTTTACCATTCTGGTCCTGCTTGAGGGGGTTCGGGGATTCGTATCCCCGTTCGTCATCAATGATCCCAGACTTTGGGGCTTGCTGTATCTTCCCGCCGTTATGGGCGTGCTTGTGTCGGTTCTGTTTTTACTGGCCGCGGGGCGACCCTTGATGCGAAAAAGGGTTCGAAACGGAGCACCAAAGCCGTCACCGGTCTGAAGTCAGCGGCGAAGTTCCTCCAGGCACTGCAGGATGTTTTCAACTTCTTGACTGTCCGAACGGACCACCAAATACAGCGGTAGCATTAAGTCGCGCGCATCTTTCTCGCGCAACAGCTCGCCTGAGTTCAGATGCTGAGTGATGACATAGTCCGGGAAATACCCATACCCGCCACGCTGTAGGAGATAGCGCAAAGCCATCAAGCAATTACCCAGAAAGATAGTTTGCCCTGTCGCGAGACGCGCTGTGGAACGGACATGATCCCGGTAGGTCTCGCCCAGTTCTATGTTGACAAATACCCGTTCAGCGTCGGTGTTCGCATCCTTCCTGCTTTGAACCAAAGACAGCCGTTCGGGCGCAAGTTCGTGGAATACCACGCGCCGGTCCGCAGGTTTTTCATGGGTCAGCGCGGCGTCAAGTACGTGGGTAGCAACGGCGTCGACCATATCCAAATCATGGTCGTAATTCAGGGTTAAAAGCAATTGTCCAAACCGTTGTTCAAAGCGAACAGCAAGGTCCACCAGTAACGGATCCCACACGCTCAGTTGGGCACCCAGACGCAGTGCCAACCGATTTTGAATCTGTTCAGGCAGGTCGTTGGCTGCGAACGACCACAGCGACAGCATCTGTTCAGCATAGGGTTTGAATTGGCGACCGTACTCGGTCAATACCGTTCCGCCTGCCCCGCGCGAAAACAGCGGTTTGCCTGTTGCGTCTTCCAGGGCCCTGATCCGGGCGCTGACTGCGGTTTGGGTTACATTCAACTTACGGGCCGCTGAGTGAAACCCACCGGTTTCGGCTACGCTTAAAAATGTTTCCAGAGATTTGGTTTGCATATTGAAAGTATTTTTTGATCGTTTTGATAAAATCAATTCATTTTTTTGCCTATATCTGCCGCTTTAAAGTGATTTGACGAACGTAGCCAAAGGATTCGCGCGATGCTGGACAAGAGCCACAAACCCACCTGGACCAGTTTTGAAGAGGCGACCAAGGCCGACTGGGATGCGGTCATGGAGTATGAAGAGAGCTACAACGCTGCTTTGCCGGATCGCATACTGGACGCCATTCGTTCACTGGATGAAGAATGGACGCCGTATCCGGTGAATCGCTATCAGCACAGCCTGCAGGCCGCGACACGAGCGTATGAGGACGGCGCTGATGAAGAGTTGGTTGTCGCTGCCCTGATCCATGACACCGGCGATATCTTGTCGCCTTATAATCACGGGGAACTGTCCGCCGCGATGATGAAGCCTTATGTCAGTGAGAAGACACACTGGATTCTCAAGCACCACTGCGTGTTTCAGGGCTACTACTACAATCATCATCTAGGTGGTGATCGGAATGCCCGCGACAAATATCGCGACAGCCCGTATTGGGAGGACTGCCGCTATTTTTGTCATGAATATGATCAGAAGGCGTTCGACCCGGATTATCCGACCAAATCGCTGGAGTTCTTCGAACCCATGCTACGCCGCGTTCTGAACAAGGGCGAAGGGCACATGGAACTGAATGAGACCGCCGAGGCTTAACAGGCGGCCATCAGGCGATAGACGATCTGGGCGGCGGTAAAATCCCAGGCGGCATTGCCGTTCGGGGCCAGTTCGACGACGTCGAAACCCACACATTTTCGGCCCTTCAGGGCGTGTTCCACCAGGCGCAGGGCTTGATAATATCCCAGCCCGCCTGGGACGGGTGTTCCAGTGGCGGGCATGATTGCCGGGTCCAGCCCATCAACGTCAAAGCTGACGTACACCAGTTCGGGAAAATCCTTGGGCAGATCAACCGAGTGGATGTTGCCGGTAACCAGTTCTTCGGCGTCTACATGAAACACGTGATTTTTCAGGCGGCTTTCGGCCTCTTCGGTCGAAAAGGCGCGAACGCCGAATTGCGCCAGACGGATACCTTCTTCGGCAAGAAGATGCATGACTGAGGCGTGAGAATGTTTCTCGCCCTGATAAGCGTTGCGCAGATCAGCATGGGCGTCGATTTGCACGATACCAATCGGTTGGTTTAGAGCGCGGGCAACACCCAACACTGCGCCGTAGCTAAGTGAATGCTCGCCACCTAGCGTCACCGGGATTTTGCCGGCGCGAACGGCCGCTTCCGTGCGTTGGGCTAGGCGTTCCATTATCTCTGGCAACGCTGCATCGCAGTCAACGGGTTCTTCGGTGAAGATCCCCTCGACGCAGGGCTCGGCGTGGCCAGTGATGCGTTCCAGTTCATTACTGGCTTCGATAATTGCGTCCGGGCCTTTGGCGGTGCCCGCCCCGTAAGATACAGTGCGTTCCAGCGGCACCGGGATCACACGGAACCGCGCGTCCTCAGTGCGCTCGGATGCGGACAGTTCACTGTCGAGGAAAATACTCATGAGAGGCGGCCTTTAAAGTCGTCATAGCCGAACTGTTTGATGATTTTCAGTTCGTCCGTTTCGCTGTTCCACAGCGCTATAGTCGGCAGCGGAACTCCGTTGAAGGTGTTAGTTTTGACCATCGAATAATGCGCCTGATCGAGGAAGGCGAAGCGCTGGCCGATTTCCAGTGGTTTGTCCCATGTGTAGTCACCGATCACGTCGCCCGCGAGGCAGGAGGGGCCGCCCAGGCGATAGGTATGGCCTGCCTCGGCCTCATCCATGAGGGCGGGGCGATAGGGGGCTTCGATGACGTCCGGCATATGGCAGGTGGCCGAGATATCGGTGATCGCAAGGGTCATACCGTTGGTCGGCAAGTCGAGGATTTCGCCAACCAGAATGCCCGCATCCAGGGCCACCGCCTCACCGGGTTCCAGATAGACGTCGATACCGTGTGTCTCACGGATGGATTTGATGAAGGCGACCAGCCCGTCGCGGTCATAGTCATCACGGGTGATATGATGCCCGCCGCCGAAGTTCAGCCATTTGAGTTGGCCAAGGTACGGTTTGAGTTTTGGCTCAACCGCGTCCCAAGTCCGCAGCAACGGCTCGAACCCCTGTTCGCAGAGCGTGTGCATGTGCAGCCCGTCCACGCCACTCATAGTCTCGGCGGTCAATTGGCTGACCGGCGTGCCCAGACGCGAGCAGGGCGCGCAAGGGTCGTATTTGGGGATTTCGCCTTCGGAATGTTCCGGATTGATGCGCAGACCGACCTGTACGCCGGCGGCTTGGGCTTTTGCCAGAAAGCGGTCCTTTTGCGCGGGTGAGTTGAAGATGATGTGGTCCGATAGCGACAGGATTTCGTCCATGTCCGCGTCTTTATATCCGGCGCAGAAGGTTGCGACCTCGCCGCCATATTCCTCGCGCCCCAGCCGCGCCTCATAGATGCCGGACGCGCAAGTGCCGCCGAGGTATTGGCGTACAAGCGGGGCCAGCGAGAACATCGAAAACGCCTTGAGGGCGCTGAGAATGTGAGCGCCGGAGCGGGTGCCGATATCGGCAAGGATGTTCAGATTTCGTTCGACAGCTTTTTCATCGACCACGAAGCAGGGGGTAGGTATGCGGTTTAGATCAAACCTGCGGAAAGCTCCTGCATCTCCGGCTTGTGTAGTCATCATGTCGGACAAGAGGTTATCTCCGGACAGTGCGGAGGGCAGTGCCTGACCGCGGGTGGGTGCGAAGCGCCCGCCCATGGGGACGGTCGGGCGCTGTCCGGCGTTGCCGCCGGGCGAGGATTTAGAAGTTAACCGGGCCGTCGAGTTCGTGGACCTGCCACGGCAAACCATGTTCGTTCAGCATGTCCATGAAGTTGTCAGGGTCGAGTTGCTCCATGTTCCACACGCCCGGTTCGCGCCAATTGCCTTTAAGCACCTGCGCCGCACCGATCATGGCGGGGACGCCGGTGGTGTAGCTGACGGCTTGGCTGCCGACCTCACGGTAGCATTCCTCGTGATCGCAGATGTTGTAGATATAATAGGTCTTTTCGCCCGAGCCGTCCTTGGCCTGACCTGTGGCGATGTCACCGATGCAGGCTTTGCCCTTGGTCTCCGCGCCCAGATCGCCGGGATCGGGCAGCAGGGTTTTCAGGAACTGAATCGGGATGATTTCCTTGCCGTCATGCATCACCGGGTCAATGCGAGTCATACCGACGTTTTCCAGCACCTTGGCGTGGGTGATGTAGGCGTCGCCGAAGGTCATCCAGAAGCGGGCGCGCTCAATCTCGGGGAAATGGGTGCTGAGCGACTCCAGTTCCTCGTGATACATCAGGTACATGTTCTTGGGGCCGATGGCGGGGAAGTCGAACTCGACCTTGTGGGTCATCGCCGGGCTGTGCTGCCATGCGCCGTTTTCCCAATGGCGCACCTCGGCCAGCACTTCGCGCAGGTTGATTTCCGGGTTGAAGTTGGTGGCGAATTCTTGATCGTTGCTGCCGCCATTCGCGTCCAGCACATCGATCTGACGGATCGTATCCAACTTGTGCTTCTTCAGCCATTTGGCGAAGACGCTGGTCACACCCGGATCGAAGCCCGAGCCGAGGATGGCAGTCAAACCAGCCTCTTTGAACCGTTCTTGATAGGCCCATTGCCAATGGTATTCGAACTTGGCTTCGTCCTCGGGCTCATAGTTCGCGGTGTCGAGGTAGTGGATGCCGGCCTCAAGACACGCGTCCATTAAAACCAGATCCTGATACGGCAGGGCCAAGTTTACGAGGATCTCTGCACCCGTTTCTTTGATCAGTTTGACTGTGTCTTCAACCTTGTACGCGTCCAACTCGGCAGTCGTGATGTCTACACCGACACGTTCTTTCACGGCTTTGGCGATGGCATCGCATTTTGACTTGGTTCGGCTGGCCAGCGTGATCTCGGTAAAGATGTCCGAATTCATCGCCATTTTGTGCACGGCTGCGTGGGACACGCCGCCCGCGCCGACAACCAGTGTTTTGCCCATGGGATAGTCTCCTCTCAAGGGGTTATTCGTAATAGGTGTAGCCGTTGATCGAGTCGCGATAGGCGCTCATCAGGGTTTTTCGGTCCTTGGCTTGCAGAGTACCGGTCGAAATCGCCTCGTCCACCATTTTGCGGAACGCGGCGACACAGTCTTGCGGGTCGAATTCCACATAAGACAAGACTTGAGAAATAGTGTCGCCCTCTTGTTCATGCAGCAAGTCGAAGCCACCGTCGGTGCGCAGGTCGATGGTGACAACATTGGTGTCGCCGAACAGATTGTGCAGGTCGCCAAGTGTTTCCTGATAGGCGCCAACGAAGAAGACGCCCATGAAATACTCGCCTTCATCGGGCAGCGAATGCACTGGCAGGCTGGGGGACACGCCGTCGGCCAGTATGAATCGGTCGATCTTTCCGTCGCTGTCGCAGGTGATGTCGGACAGGACCGCGCGTCGGTCTGGTGTTTCATTCAGGCTTTGCAACGGCACGATCGGGTGCAATTGGTCGATGGCCCAGACATCGGGGAGGGATTGGAACAGCGAGAAGTTGCAATGGTAGATGTCCGCGACCTTCTCAAGCTGGTCATCCACTTCCGTGTCCAGATCATCACTTGCCGCCAAGGCCTTGAGACGGGCCATAAGGGACAGGTAGATGCGCTCGGCCCGGGCCATCTGGCGCAGGTCGACATACCCGCGTCTGAAAAGCGCGCGCAATTCATTGCGATAGAAGGTTGCGTCGTTCCAGCATTCCTGCAGCCGATCCTTGCTGAGATAGCCGTGTACTGCGGCGAGGTCCGAAACCATGTGGTGGTCATCGGGCTCGGCCATTGGTCCGTCCGGGGCGTCGTAGAGTGTGCTTTCCAACACGTTGAAGACCAGCATGGACGACGTCGCAACCACCGCACGGCCGCTTTCGGTGATCAGTGTGGGGTGGTCGATTTCAGCCTCGTCCATGGCGTAAGCCACGGTTTCGACTACGTTGGCGCAATATTCCTCGACCGTGTAGTTGATCGAGTTTTCCGCGGCCTTTTTTTCGCCCGTGTAATCCACCCCCATACCGCCGCCGAGATCCAGGTAGCTGAGTGGTACACCTTCACGCGAGAGTTCGGTGTAATACCGGCATGCCTCGCCAACAGCGCGGCGCACATCGTTAACGTCTTGCACCTGTGAACCCAGATGCGAATGTTGCAGCTTGAGGCAGTGCAGCAATCCCGCCGCTTTCAGCTTGTCCACGGTGGCAACAAGCTGGTCGGTGTTCATTCCAAAGGCGGAACGGTCGCCCGAACTTTCTTCCCATTTGCCGCTGATCTGATTGGTCAATTTGACCCGAACGCCTATCAGGGGCTCGATCCCCAGTTGGTTATAGACCTCGATGACGGTATTGGCCTCTTTTGGGCTTTCCAGCACGATGACGGTGTTGAACCCGATCTTGCGAGACAGGATCGCCAATTGGATGAATTCAGCATCCTTGACGCCATTGCAGACGATCAGCGCTTCGGGGGCCAGGCGATGGGCCAGGGCCACCACCAGTTCAGGTTTTGATCCTGCTTCAAGGCCATAATTGTATTTCTTTCCGAACTCGACGATCCGGTCGACCACCTGCGCCTGTTGGTTCACCTTGATCGGAAAAACACCGCGATAGTGGCCCTTATAGTTTACGCGCGCGATTGCCTCGGCAAAGCTCTCGTTCAGGTGCGCGATTTCATGCTCTAGATAAGACGCAACACGCAAGACCATCGGGGCTTTGATCCCCCGGTCGTCCAGATCGCTGAGGATACCCGGCAGGCTGATTGCCTCGGCCTCGGGGGCCATCGGATTGCGCAGAGCTATCTCGCCCCTTTCTGTCACCTCAATGAGGCCATGGCCCCATTTCTCAACCCCGTAGATGGAATGCGGTGCGTCGGGCGTCTGTTTCAATCAGATCAGTCCTTAACTTGGGTGTGCTGGTTTAGCGCCTGCCAATACGGCAGCAGTTTGATTCGTCCAAGTGTAAACTGTGAGAGGGTTCGCCGCCGAATTCTAGCCGTATGCACGGATCGGGATCAGGTGGTTGTCCCACTGGCAATCCGACCGCGCGGTGATTTCGGCGCCGGTGGTCGTCAGAGTGCCAAATGCACCGGTTCCGGTGGTAAACGCCAACCCAGCCTTGCCGGCGCCTAAACCGCAAACATCTTCGAACACTAAAGCTTCGATGAATGTTCCGCTATTTACGTCGAAGCGGTGCAATGCATCGCCTCGCGGACAGGTGATCGCAACCGATTGGCCATCGGTGGAAAAGGCAATGCTGCCAGCATACCCTTGCAACTCTCTTTGCTGCGTTTCGGGCGCTGACAAAAGGCGAGGCTTTTCGCCCCTTTGGTGAAGCCCCAGAAGGGCAGGGTACTTGGTCTGGCTGCCTTGCCATTGCATTGCAAAACCCACTAGACCATCGTCACGCACCGCAAGATGGCGGATCGAGTTTTTGTGCAGCGCGCGGGGTAGCTCTACTTGCTCCAATATCGAACCCGAAATGTCGAGATAGCTCAGGTTGGGCTGCATCGTTGGCAGATTTAGCTTGGTCCGACCGCTGTCGGGGTGTGTCTCGATGCCGCCATTGGCGATGACCAGTATGTCGCCACCGGGCAGCAAGCGCATGTCGTGGGGGCCTATCCCACCTGACGAGAACTCTCCCAGCCGTGCGAAGCTGATCGCGTCCCAGACGCCAACCACACCTTCTGCGGCCTCATAGTCGTTTTCGGTTGTGAAAAACTGTGTTCCATCAGCCGAGAATGCACCATGCCCGTAGAAGTGGCGGCCATTGGGTGCCTCCAGCCGCTTTAGGACAGAACCATCTGTACAATCAATTACAATTGCAAAGGTCCCGGGGCGGCGGGCAAAGGCGACCGCTTGGGCTTTGAACGGATGGGCCGCGGCGGCGTGCCCGCGCGCGGGTAGCGGTATAGCGAACAAAACTGCGCCCGAGTTATCCAGGCCGGACAGGCGGTAGCTACCATCTGGGAATAAGGCAGCGGCCAGATAGCGGGGCGCGCCGACGGACGCCCAGCCCGGCACCGAAGCAAGACTGGCGGCACCAAGGCCTGCAAGAAATTCGCGGCGGTTCGTCAATGGTCAATCCCCATCCAGTGAGTTGAATCCGGCGCTGATGCCGAGCGTCGGGCCAAGCTCGGTCGCGGCGATCTCGCGAATGTCGTTGATCGATTGCTGCAGCGCTTCGATGCGGACGCGACCTTGCGGTGTCGCAACACCGGCGAGGGCGGGGTCGTCCAGTGATTGAGCCCGGTCGATGGCCCGCGCGAAACCGGCATTCAGATCTGCAGCAATCTCGGGGTGGTCAAAGGACAGACGGGCGGCCAAGTCACGCAGGGCGATCAGAGACAGCGTGACATGATGCAACGACCGCTTGGACCGCCGCGCTTCAGCACGGTTCGGGCGCGGACGCTCGAACGTTCCTAAAGGGCGTCCAATGCGTGTGTCGGCTGTGAACTCTAGCCCCGTTGTAAGCGCCTTGAACAGCTCCTGCATCGCCTCATCGCCCGAGCGATAGGGGCTGTTGTCCCCCGGCTGCGTCAGTCGTGGTGCGTAGCTTTGCCAGTCCGCGTTGATCGCTACGGCATTTCGGTTGATATCAGTGGTGATGGCGCGGATAAGCGCGCAACGATAGTCGGCGCTTCCTTGTTCTGTCATCGCTGGATCAAAGAGCATTCGTTCCAATGCAAAAAAGCCGCGCCCGGCGATTGAGGTTTCGGCAAAGGCATCGGGGTCGTCGACGGCAGTGTCTTCACTGGCGATGTGTCGGGACAGGGTTTTGGGTGTGAATCCTTTGGTATCTGGCCAGAAAGCCAGTGCAAAAGCGCGATCGTCAGCCTCGGACGGCCCAAAACGTAAATGGCTGGCCGAAATCCAGCTATTGAATGCCGTGGCGTAATCAGCGCGCAGGTCGTCTGACTCCGGTTCGCAATCTGTTTGGGCTGTGGTCGACAAAGCACCGGTTGCGTCAGCCAGCTCTGCAAAGCGCGGTAGAATATGCGTTTCGGTCACATCCATCAAAATCGGAGCACGATCCTGAGCAAAGGCGCCCAAGGGCACTAGCAGGGCGGCGGCGAAAGTAAGGCTACGCATGGGTCAGAGGCTCCCAAGAAAGCGGATCAGAGCGTCGCGGTCGGCTTTTGGCATTGAAACTACCGTGTCACGGGCGGCCTGCGCCTCGCCACCGTGCCAAAGGATGGCTTCAAGCAGGGATCGCGCGCGACCATCGTGCAGGAATTGGGTGTGGCCCGAGACGCGCTGTGTCAGGCCGATGCCCCACAAAGGCGGCGTGCGCCATTCGCGGCCCGTTGCGCGGGCCTCGGGGCGGTTGTCGGCCAGACCCTCGCCCATGTCGTGCAACAGCAGGTCGGTATAGGGCCAGATAAGCTGGAAGCTCTGTTCGGGCCTATCGGGCATCCTGTGGGTGACATAAGCAGGCGTGTGGCAGGATGCGCAGCCCGAGGCAAGAAACACTTCTTTCCCGCGCAGCACTTCAGGGTCATCGGTGTCTCGGCGCGCCGGAACACCGAGATTGCGGCTGTAGAAGGCGACGAGGTCCATGCCAATTGCGTCAATCTCGAATCCCCGCGCATCATTGTCTCCGTGCGGTGCATCAATGCAGTTGGCCTGCAATTCGGTGCAATCGCCGTACGGCGCGGGGTAAAGCGGACTTGATATGCCGATGTCACCTGCGAAGGCCGCCGCCGATTGCTCCATCACCGTGGGCATCCCGGCCTTGTGACCAAAGCGGCCCATCATTGGTTCGCCGAATTCCGTCGACCATACGATGTTCGGACGGCCCGAGATACCATCGCCATCTTCGTCATCAGGATCGGCTTTGGCCAGCAAGTCCTCAACCGGAATTGATTCCAGCAACCCCAGTCCGATCATCTGCGGCGCAACTCGAGGGCTAAGCATCGCGTCCGGGTGCAGCGGGCCATAGCCTAAATCGGCGGCCTTATAGCTGGGGCGGCGGAGCGAGGCCGTTTCGCTGTCGGACAGCGCGACGGGGACTTCCTCATACGTGATGTCCAGCCGATATTCTGCGGGATGGCCTGCCAGAGCGAAATCCTGCAGTTGAGTGCCATAACTCGGATCAGGCAGGGTGGCGATATAGTCTTCGATCTCAGCAGGCGCGCCCTCTGGCTTGCCGGGAACCGAAACTCTCAGGAACATCGAGACGGCATTGTCATCCGGGCCGTTAGGCGTATGACCGCGCCCGTCCTTGATGTGACAGCGCTGACACGAGCGGGCGTTGTATAGCGGACCCAAACCGTCCGAAGCCAGAGTGGACGACGGAGACGAGACCCAGATCTTTTTGAACAACCCGTTGCCGACTTTGAAGTCCAGCTCCTGTTCGAAGCTTAAATTGGCGGAGGGCTGAGAAAACGCGTCCGCAACAGTGCGCGCCCGCACGGTCGCAGCACCAGCGGACAGTTCTTCGAACCGTTGCGGCACACTGAAGTCGTCCGGCGTTGCTGTGACAGCGTCGATCCGGGCGCGTTCTTCGGCAGTTCTTGGAAGGAAATTTAGATGAGGGTCCCGCAGCTCGGTGGCTTGGGAAGAGGTGGCCGTGAGTGCGGCCACCGATGCAAGGGCAAGCTTACTCGCCTTCGTCCATCTTGGATGCGTTAAGTTGCGCATAATTGGCTTCGCCAATCCTTTCATAAAGGTCGAGCTGCGTTTCGAGGAAGTCGATATGTCCTTCTTCGTCGCTGATTAATTCTTCGAACAGGCCCATGGACACATAGTCGCTGGCCTCGCGGCAGTATTCCCGCGCTTCGACATAAAGCGCCCGCGCGTCTTGTTCGGCGGCTAGATCGCATTCCAGTGTTTCTTTCGGGGTCTGCCCGATGCGGAGTGGGTCAAGTTTCTGCAGGTTGGGGTGGCCCTCCAGAAAGATGATCCGCTCGATCAGCTTGTCTGCATGGCCCATCTCCTCAATGGATTCCTCACGGCTTTTCTTGGCCATATGGCCAAGCCCCCAATCCTCTTGCAGGCGGTAATGTAGCCAGTACTGGCTGACCGCCGTCAGTTCATGCCGCAGTGATTTGTTGAGGTATTCTATGACCTTGGGATCGCCCTTCATGTGCTTTCTCCTGTGATACTTCGGATCGTAATGACCGAAGCTGCATGGGGACTTTAAGATTATCGTCTGCGCGCATTGTGTCTAGGAAAAGCGGCATACATCCGCCGCAATCCGCTGACTTGCCGAGGGCATGATAGATCTTGCCGGGAGTGATGATGGTCTGTGGGTCTGCCGTGCGCATCCAATCGATCGCCGCTCGGATATCGTGGTCAGAGATGTTGGTGCAATGGCAAACGATCATGGCGACTCAGTCGGGGTATGCTATTTCCTAGTGAAATAGTAGGTTATTGAGGGTGCGTCCAGTGCCAAGACGCCACACTCGATGTTGAGAAAGGCCGAGAGCACTAAAAATGCGCCCGGCCATGATGCCTATTGGAATACCGCGTCAGGGTTATCCAAGCTGTCCGAGCCTTCGAAATCGATCTGGTCAAGCTCCAGCACGGTCACGATGCGTTCGATGGTCTTGGTCTGATCGACCAGTCCATTGACGCCACCCATAATCAGCGCTTCGCCACCTTCATTGCCGCGTTCCAGCATCTGGTCATACGCAAAACCCGCTTCGGCGGTTGATTTGATACGGCCTAGCGCCAGCATGGTGTTGGCCAGCTTGGCTTTCATCTCTGTATCAAGCGTCGGATCGGCTGCGGTCACCAGATCCGATAGGGATGCACCCGAAACAGGCGTGCCATCGATGCGGGTATAGCTGCCCAAATACACATTCTGGATGCCCAGGCCGTCATAGTAATGGCTGTTATGGGTGTTGTCCGAGAAGCAGTCCTGCTCTTCCTCGGGGTCGTTCAACATCAGGCCGAGGCGCATACGCTCACCCGCCTGCTCGCCGTAGGACAGCGAACCCATGCCGGTTAGGATCGCACTAATGCCAGCAGTTTCATTTGCGGCAAGAGCGGCACGTGCGTCACCATCTTCGGCCCACTGGGCAGTCATCCATTCCAGATCACTAATCAGCAGATCGGTTGCCGCTTTCAGATATTGGGCGCGGCGATCGCAGTTGCCACCTGTACAGCCGTCACCAACTAGATAATCGGTATAAGGACGACTTCCTGCGCCCGTGCCGTGGCCGTTCAGGTCCTGACCCCACAGCAGGAATTCGATGGCGTGATAGCCGGTGGCGACGTTCGCCTCGATCCCGTCAGCCTCATGCAGCGTATCCGACAGCAGGGCAGGGGTAATTTCGCTGGCGTCGATGGTCTCGCCAGACAGATCAAAGCTGGGGTTGGCGATGACGTTCAGCGCGGCAAACTCGTTCTCATCGCTGGGGCCGCCGTAGGAGGAATCCACATAGTCTATCATGCCCTCGTCCAGAGGCCATGCGTTCACCTTGCCTTCCCAATCGTCGACGATGGCGTTTCCAAAGCGATAAACCTCGGTCTGCTGATACGGCACGCGCGCGGCGACCCATGCGGCACGTGCGGTGTTCAGAGTGGCATCGGATGGGCTAGCAATCAGGGCGTTGACGGCAGCTTGCAGATTCTTTGCTGCAATCAGACTGTCGTCATATTTGGCTTCGGCGATGTTGGAATATGTGGTCAGAACATCGGCTTTGGACGGGGCCTCGGCGACAGCTGTACTTGCGATACACAAGGTCAGGGCACTGGCCGCGTTGAACAATCTGGTCATGTGGAACACTTTTCTTTCTTAGCGGGATTCGGACCCCGGCAGGCACAGCGGGGCTGGACGGGGCAATTTCTTAGTGAAATAGTCGGCAATGTCAACCTGAGTTTTATTGTCGGGTATTATTCCTATTTCTGACTAACCATATCTGGGGAGCCCGATGCACCCGGCGAACATTGCGCTGAGGCGCAATTGTATTAAAATGCCCTACGGTTTGTTTGGTTAATGGTGAACAGAATGAAACGCGCGGCCGTTGTTCTTGCGCTAATACCAGCCGCGCTGATGGCGCAGGCAGAGACCGCCATCGAAGCGCATACTCATGGCGCGGGTCATATGGCAATTTCATTCGTTGAAACCGGATTTAGCCTGACGCTTGAAGTGCCAGGCGTAGATATTGTTGGGTTCGAACACACTGCCGAGAACGAAGATGAGAGGGCGGATGTTGCTGTCGCAATCTCGGACCTTTCTAAACCGCTTGAGATCTTTGAGGTGCCGCCTGAAGCGGGGTGTGTGACTGCAACGGCCAATGTCGCGCTTGTTGGTGATGTCTTCGTTCAGGATGAGGGGCAAGTCAGCGATAATGCCGTGCATCACACCGAATTTCAGGCCGATTATCTGGTGCAGTGTCAGGAGCCGTCGTTAGTGAATTCAATTCAGTTCACCTATTTCGAACGGTTTGCGCGCGCCGAGCGCTTGTTTGTTGAACTGACGTCATCCTCGGCCACACAGAACCTTACGGTGGAACGCCAAACGCCACATTTGAAGGTGCCAAACTGAACCGGCGTGTGCCCGCAGTAGCAAAGCTTGACGGTCAACCAGACTGATCCCGAACCAATGCGGCCTGCAACGCGCGGTAGGAGTCCTTTGGCCTTCTTTCCAGCGTCTCGAAATCTACATCGACCAGCCCGAACCGTTTTTCATATCCCAGCGCCCACTCGTAATTGTCGAGAAGGGACCAGATGAAATATCCCTTGATCGGAACGCCGTGGTCCAGGGCCTTACACACTTCGGCAAGATGCTGGTTCAAGTAGTCAATTCTGTCAGCGTCGTTTTGACGTTCTGCGCTCGCCATGCCATTTTCGGTCACGTAGATAGGCAGGTTTCCAGTATACTCTTGCGCGGTCCGGATCAGGAAACGGGACAAGGCTGCCGGATCAATCTCCCACCCCATTTGCGTTTTTGGCAAGGGGCCAGGGACGTCGGTGAAGGAAGGCCAAGACGTATCTGCGCGCGTTATCAACTTGCGCGTATAGTAATTGAGCCCACACCAATCGACAGGTGCAGCTATCGTGTCGAAATCATCCTGCCACTTGTCCGGCAGATGCGGCTCCAATCCTTCCAGAACATTTTGAGGGTAGGATTTCTTGAAAGCGCCGCCCAGGAAAAAGCGGTTGTAAATCCCGTCGTAAAGCGCCGCCGCAGTCTGTGCCTCATCGCTGTCGTCAGCAGGTTCCGCCCATTCAAGGTTGAACACTGCGCCAAGGTTCGACATGCCCAATCCGCGCATAGTTTCGATTGCGCGGCCATGGGCCAGCAATACATGATGCATCGCGCGCGCGGTTGCCCGGATGTCGCGCAAGCCGGGGGCATGTTGGCCTTCGAAATGGCTCAGCCAGCTTACACACCAAGGCTCGTTGACAGGTGCGACGCTGAACATCCGATCGCCTATGCGGCCCATGATGATCTCGGTGAAGTCTGCAAACCAATTCGCGATATCCCGGTTTCGCCAACCGCCCAGATCGGCGAGCGGTGACGGGAGTTCCCAGTGATACAGCGTTGCGCAGGGTTTGATGCCGCGTTTAAGCAGCGCATCGGTCAGGCGATCATAGAAATCCAAGCCTTGCTGATTGATCGGTCCGCGCCCTTCGGGCAGCACGCGCGCCCAACTGGTTGAAAAACGGTAACAGTCGAAGCCTGCGCCCCGGATCAGATCCAGATCCTGTTCGAACCGGTTATAGTGATCGCAGGCCAAATCTCCGTTTTCCGCATTGGCGACGTTACCTGGAGTTGCGGCGAAACTGTCCCAATGGGTCTTGCCTGCGCCCCCATTGGCGTGTCCCTCGATCTGATAGGCCGACGTCGCCACGCCAAACTGAAAATCTGGCGGGAAATCTGCGCGTTTGTACTTCATATCACATCCTTTGTGGGGCTGGCCCCGTCGAGCTGCCGACGACAAGTTCAGCCTCCAGCAAGCGCGTTTTGGGTGGGTCATCCGGAGCGTTGATCCGCTCGATCAGCATTTCGGCAGCCACCTCGCCCGCGTGTCTGACCGACGAGCGCGTTGCGGTGAAAATTGGAACATCCATACCATTGCGCATGTATGACAACTCGTCATCATGAGCGATCACCGAGATATCGCGCCCCATTTTCAGGCCGCTTTCTTCCAGTGCGCGCCGGACTCCAACCGCAGAGATAATCGAAGAGGCCAAAATTGCTGTTGGCGGGTCGTCGAGCTTCAGCATGTCGCAGGCTGTCTGATGCCCATAAATCTCGGTCATCTCAGCGCTGCGCAGTAGGTTTGGATCAGGCGCAATCCCCGCTTCTTTGAGCGCCGACAGATAGCCGTTCCTCCGCCGACGCGCGAAATCCATTTCCTCGAGCCCGTTGATCAAGGCGATGCGCCGATGGCCCAGATCGATCAAAAACCGAGTAGCGCGTTCGAATGAACGCTGGTTGTTCACATCGATCCAATCATAGGGCTCTTTGGCGTAGGTCGACCGGCCATGAACAATGAAGGGCACGCCGAGGCGCGATAATACCGAGATGCGCGGCTCTCGTACCTTGGGGCCTTGCAGGACCACGCCGTCTACGACGCCCCGATTGAACAGGCTGCGATAGGATTCTTCAATTGATGTGTCCGGCGCGTGCGTGAACATCATGTCATAATTGTTCGCCGCATAGGTTTTGGCTGCGCCTGCCACAAAATCTCCGAAAATCGGATTGACCATTTCGTGCCGGGACGAGGTGGGAATCACATGGCCGATGACCATAGACCGCCCTGTCGCCAGCCCCTTGGCGCGGCTGTTGGGGCGGTAACCATGCTTGTTCGCAGCAGCCTGAACCCGGATGCGCGTCCCTTCGCTGACCTCCGGGTAACCGTTCAGCGCGCGGCTGACGGTCGTTTGTGAAAGGCCGAGGATCTCAGAGAGTTGCTTTAGGTTCATTTCACTCAAAGCGCCTTCAAATTGATTCCCATTTGTTTTGTTGTGAAAACCTGGCTCAGTCAACATGTTTCGAGAGAATGCCTTAGAATGGCAGTTTTTTAGGGGTTTGTAGGCGAGATATTGACAGGGTCTGAATGTTAGCGGATAAAGTACGGCATCCAAAGCGCTTTGAAAACGAATCTCGTTTGCGCCGAAAATTTTGGGAGGAGAACTCATGAGACACGCACTTTATTCGGGTGCGGCGGCGATCGCTCTGCTGGCCGGGTCGGTACAAGCACAAGATTTGGTCTTCGCGCCGGGCGAGGGGCCGTTCAACTGGGACAGCTATAATGCCTGGGCCGAAAGCGCCCCGGATCTGAGCGGTCAGACGGTCACGATTTTTGGTCCGTGGCTGACCCCGGAAGACGGTTACTTCAACAACATGATTGCCTATTTCGAAGAGGCGACTGGCGCAGATGTGATCTATACCGGTTCCGACAGTTTTGAGCAGCAGATCGTTATCGATGCCGAGGCAGGATCAGCCCCCAATATCGCGGTCTTCCCGCAACCTGGTCTGGCGGCGATCATGGCATCCAAAGGGCAGCTGACACCGCTGGGTGAAGATATGGCGGCCTGGGTTGGTGACAATTATGCGGCTGGCGATTCCTGGGTTGATCTTGGCACTTACAAAGACGCCGACGGCAATGACCAGATGTATGGCTTCTTCTACAATGTGAACGTCAAGTCTCTGGTCTGGTATAACCCGGAAAACTTCGAGGATGCCGGATACGAAGTGCCGACGACCATGGAAGAACTGAAGGCCCTGACCGAGCAGATCGTCGCCGATGGCGAAACCCCGTGGTGCATTGGCCTGGGATCGGGTGCCGCCACCGGTTGGCCGGCGACCGACTGGGTTGAAGACATGATGCTGCGGACTCAGCCGCCCGAGGTTTACGACCAGTGGGTGACAAACGAGATCCCGTTTGACGATCCGCGCGTTATCGCCGCAATCGAAGAGTTTGGCTGGTTCGCGCGTGATGACGCCAAGGTCTCGGGTGGGTCAGATGCTGTCGCCTCGACTGACTTCCGCGACAGCCCCAAAGGCATGTTCTCATCGCCGCCGCAGTGCTACATGCACCGTCAGGCATCCTTCGTTCCGGCTTTCTTCCCCGAAGATGTCGAGTTCGGCCTGGATGCAGATTTCTTTTACATGCCGTCTTTCGCAGACAAGGACTTGGGTAACCCGGTTCTGGGTGGCGGTACTCTGATGGCGGTAAGCAATCCATCGGATGCGACCAGCGCGTTCATGGAGTTCCTCAAGCAACCGATTGCACATGAAGTCATGATGGCACAAACCGGATTCCTGACCCCGCATAAGGGCGTGAACACTGAAGCCTATAAGGATGATACTCTGCGCGGTCTGGGTGACATTCTACTGGGCGCGACCACCTTCCGCTTCGACGGCTCGGACCTAATGCCGGGCGCCGTGGGTGCGGGTACGTTCTGGACCGGCATGGTTGACTATACTGGCGGGAAATCCGCCGAAGAAGTCACCGGCGAAATCCAGTCATCTTGGGACGCAATCAAGTAATCCGCTGAACCTTCGGGCAACCTTTCAATCAGGTTGCCCGAAACCCTAGCAAGGGAGAGGACGCCATGAATCCGGCAATTCAGGGCCTGCTAACAATCGTAATCGGTGTGTCGGGATGCGTGGGCTATTTCTACCTGTCCAACCAATTTCTGGATAAAGTCCTGTTCCCTGCGCGTGGACCGAACGCGGGTCGCAATATCAACCGCGCGAATATGATTCGGCCCTGGCTGTTTCTGCTTCCCGCGATCCTCGCCCTTGGGGTCTATCTTGCCTATCCGGTGTTTGAGACGCTGCGCCTGTCTCTGACTGATCGCGTAGCCGGAGGCGGATATGAATGGGCGGGTTTTGACAACTATACCCAGATGGTAGCCGAGCCGAAATTCTGGGAGGCGATGCGCAACAACATGCTTTGGCTGATTGTTGTACCTGCCATGTCCACCGCATTTGGCCTGCTCGTGGCGCAGCTGACGGATCGCATCCGCTGGGGTAACGTCGCCAAGTCGTTGATCTTTATGCCGATGGCGATTTCTTTCGTTGGCGCCTCGGTAATCTGGAAACTGGTCTATGATGCGCGTCCGGCCGATCAGGATCAGATCGGCGTCCTGAACGCGATCTACATCTTCTTTGGTGGAACCGAAACGCACACCTGGTTGACCCTGCCTTTCTGGAACAATTTCTTCCTGATGATCGTTCTGGTCTGGATACAAACTGGCTTTGCCATGGTCATTCTGTCCGCCGCGCTGCGCGGCATCCCGGAAGAGACCATCGAGGCCGCCATTCTGGACGGGGCCAATCCGTTCCAGATTTTCTTCAAGATCAAAGTGCCGCAGATCAAAACCACGATCATGGTGGTCTGGACCACCATCACCATCGTGGTCCTCAAGGTCTTTGACATCGTTTTTGCGATGACCAACGGCCAGTGGGAGACGCAGGTTCTGGCCAATTACATGTACGACAAGATGTTCCGCGCCAATGACTGGGGCGTGGGATCGGCATCCGCCATGGTGATCATGTTGCTGGTGACGCCGATCCTGATCTGGAACGTGCGCAATGCGCGCAAAGAAATGCAGTAGGAGGACGGGGTTATGAGCGATATTGCAGGAACCCGCCCAGCCCTTAGATGGGTCGTTCACGCCTCGGTTGTGCTGCTTGTGGTGCTTTGGGTTTTCCCAACACTCGGTTTGTTGATCTCGTCATTCAGAACGGCGGACCAGATTTCCAGCAGCGGCTGGTGGCGGGCGCTCTTCCCGTCGGAACAGAACCTGACTCTGCGCGCGGCTGCGCCGGAAACGCAGGTTCTGCAGGATGGTCTCTATGTGATCGAAGGCAATATCTTCGATGGTGATCGGGCCTCGGACATTTCGCGATGGGGTGTGAATTCCCGTGCGATTGATGCCTTTGCTCCGGGCGAAACGGCTGAGCTTCGTCGTGGCGGGACGATCACGGTTCAGGCCAACGGTGACTATCGGATGGAAAACGCAGAAGAGTTTTCGGGCAAGCGCGGCCCTCGCGTGTTTGTGACGACTACTCTGCCGCCTGAATTCACCTTGGAAAACTATGCCCATGTTCTGTTCAACGAAAGCAGTTCCGACAGTATGGGCAAGGCGTTCTTCAATACCCTGACGGTGACGATCCCGGCGACGATTATCCCGATTCTTGTCGCAGCATTTGCGGCTTACGCGCTGGCATGGATGGATTTCCCGGGGCGTGCCCTGCTGATCGCTGCGGTGGTTGGCCTATTGGTGGTGCCATTGCAGCTGGCGCTGATCCCGTTGCTGAAACTGCATCTCAATATCGGGATCGGTAAAGGATACCTCGGGGTCTGGATGGCTCATACCGGGTTCGGGATGCCATTGGCGATCTACCTATTGCGTAACTACATGGCCGGGCTGCCTCGTGACCTGATTGAGAACGCCCGGGTAGATGGCGCAACCGAGTTTCAGATTTTTACCAAGTTGATCCTGCCGCTTAGCTTTCCGGCACTGGCATCCTTTGCGATCTTCCAGTTCCTTTGGACATGGAACGATCTGCTGGTTGCCAAAGTCTTCCTGATCGATGCCAGCGGCCAAACAACGGTAATGACCAACCGTATCGTCGAGCTGCTGGGTACGCGTGGCGGTAACTGGGAAATCTTGGCCACGGCGGCGTTTGTCTCAATCGCGGTGCCGTTGGCAGTCTTCTTTGCAATGCAAAAATATCTGGTTCGCGGCTTGCTTGCCGGTTCCGTAAAATAAGGGCGTGTGATGAACGTGCAGACCAACGCGACAGCATTCGAAAAAACCAAGTCGGCGTCAGATTGGTGGCGGGGCGGGGTGATCTATCAGATCTATCCGCGCAGCTTTCAGGACAGCAACGGTGACGGGATCGGAGACTTAAAGGGTATCACCCAGCGGCTAGGCTACATCGCCTCGCTGGGGGTTGATGCAATCTGGATTTCGCCGTTCTTCAAATCTCCGATGAAGGATTTCGGCTATGACGTCAGCGACTACCGCGATGTCGATCCGATGTTCGGTACTATGGCGGACTTCAAAGAGTTGCTAGATGAGGCCCATGCACACGGGCTGAAGGTGATGATCGATCTGGTGCTATCCCACACCTCAGATCAGCATCCATGGTTCAACGAAAGCCGCGCCAGCCGCGAGAACCCGAAATCCGATTGGTATGTCTGGGCTGATTCCAAACCCGATGGGACACCTCCGAATAACTGGCTTTCGATCTTTGGCGGCTCGGCTTGGCAGTGGGATGCGCGGCGTTTGCAGTATTATCTGCACAACTTCCTGACTTCGCAGCCAGATTTGAACTTCCATTGCAAGGATGTCCAGGATGCCCTGCTGGATGTGGCGCGCTTCTGGCTGGATATGGGGGTCGACGGGTTCCGTCTGGACACCATCAATTTCTATTTCCACGACGCCCAGCTGCGTGACAATCCCGGCCTGCCGATGGATCAGAGGAACTCATCAATTGCGCCGATGGTGAACCCGTATAACCATCAGGATCACCTCTATTCCAAAAGTCAGCCCGAGAATATCGCCTTCTTAGAACGGCTGCGCGCCCTGACTGACGAATACGAGGGCCGCGCCTGTCTGGGTGAGGTCGGCGACGCGCAGCGCGGGCTTGAGATTATGGGCGAATACACCAGCGGCGACAAACGGATGCACATGTGTTATGCTTTCGAGTTCCTCGAAAAGCGGGCTTTGACGGCAGCTTACGCAAAGCAGGTTTTTGACCAGCTTGAGGACAAGGCGGGTGATGCATGGCCATGCTGGGCCTTCTCAAACCACGACGTGCAACGCCATGCTTCGCGTTGGGGTTTGGACGACGCAGCTGTCCGGCAGCACGCCGTTCTGATGATGTGCCTGCGTGGCTCAGCCTGTCTTTATCAGGGTGAGGAACTGGGTCTGCCCGAGGCAGATGTTGCGTTCGAAGATTTGCAAGACCCCTATGGCATTGAATTCTGGCCTGAATTCAAAGGTCGCGATGGCTGCCGTACTCCGATGGTCTGGGCCGCACAGGACGAACAATCCGGGTTCAGCACGAGCCGTCCCTGGTTGCCAGTCAGCGCTGCGCAGGCCGAGCGGGCGGTGGATCGGTTGGAAAAAGATCCAGCGTCGATGCTGCACCACTACCGCCATGCGATTGCATTGCGTCATGCGCACTCAGCGCTGATGTCCGGCGCGCAGACAGGGATGTCACAAGTCGGTTCGGTATTGACCTTCACCCGAGAGGATGAAGCCGAGCAGGTCTTCTGCGCCTTCAATCTGGGTGACTGTCCGGTTGACGTGACCCTGCCAGAAGGTGACTGGCAAGTGATCGGGGAGGAGTTGGGCGGCGTTCGCGGGGAAAGCAACTTGACGCTGGATGCCGCTCAATTCTGTCTATTGGCTCGGGAAAAGAGGTAAACCATGTCGGAACTCAAGCTTACGGATGTGGCCAAATCCTATGGTCCTGTCGATGTTCTGAAACATATCGATCTCGAGATCGAGCAAGGCGAACTGATTGTCTTTGTCGGCCCATCAGGTTGCGGAAAATCCACTTTGCTGAGGATGATCGCGGGCCTTGAAAAGATCACTGGCGGTACGCTTGAGATCGAAGGGCAGGTGGTGAACGATGTGCCACCTGCGCAACGCGGCATCGCGATGGTGTTCCAGTCCTATGCGCTTTACCCGCATATGACGGTGCGCGAAAACATGGCTTTCGCACTCAAGATTGCCAAGTTGCCCAGTGCTGAGGTTGATGCCGCCGTGGAGCGCGCGGCCCAGATTCTACAGCTCGAACCCCTGCTGGATCGCCTGCCCAAGGCATTGTCTGGTGGACAACGCCAGCGCGTTGCCATCGGTCGTGCCATCGTGCGCGACCCCAAAGTATATTTGTTCGACGAGCCGCTTTCGAACCTCGACGCTGCCCTGCGCGTGGCGACGCGGATCGAGATCGCACGCCTGAAAGAGGCGATGCCCGACAGCACGATGATTTACGTCACCCACGATCAGGTCGAGGCGATGACACTCGCCAGCCGCATTGTGGTTTTGGCTAACAAGGGGATCGCGCAGGTCGGCACGCCGCTGGAACTCTACGAGACGCCAGATAACGAGTTTGTTGCGCAGTTCATCGGCTCACCAGCAATGAACCTGCTGCCCGGGACTATTACCGCGACAGGAGAGACAACGACTGTGACGCTGGATGATGGCGGCGTGGCAATCTCATCGATCCCGACGGATGCCGCTGACGAAGGCAAAAAGGTCAATATCGGTGTCCGGCCTGAGGACTTAAATATCACTGATGGAACACCAATTTATTCCGGCTTGGTGGATTTCACCGAAGCTTTGGGTGAGGTCACGCTGCTTTACTTTGCAGTCCCGGATGGACGGGAAGCCGTGATTGCAAAACTACCTGGTGTTCAGCGCAATCTGCGAGGAAAAACCGTCTCGGTCACGGCGGCACCCGAAAAGGTGCATCTGTTCCACAACGGTCAGTCGATGAGGCGCTAGTCGAGCTTCGCAAGGAAGGTGGAAACTTTTTCCAGCCCTTCGCGAATGATCGACGGAGTATTGGCGTAACCGATCCGAACACAGCCTTCGAGACCCAAGGCAGAGCCCGGTGTGAACATCACGCCGGTTTCCCGCAGCAGTTTCACACAGAACTCGCGCGTGGGCATGTCGACATCGTAATGCAAAAGTGCAGTTGTTCCTGCTTTGGGTTTGACCCAGCTGATTTTGGGCTCGCTTTCGACCCATTCTTCCAGCATGGCGAGGTTGCCGCGCGTAATGGCCTGGCTGCGCGCCAGAACCTTGTCGTGGTTTTCCAGCGCAAGCGCAGCGAAATGGTCGTCGATCATGCCGACCGAGATCGTGTCATAATCGCGATGGATCGAAACCGCCTCGATCAATTCCGGGTCAGCCGCGATCCAACCCAGTCGTAGCCCCGCCAGCGAGAAAGCCTTGGACATGCCTGCGGTTGAAATGCCTTTCTCATAAAGATCTGCAACTGCGTCTGTCATGCCAGAACCTTCCTGCCCGGTGCCACGATAGACCTCGTCACACAGCAACCATGCTCCGGCGGTGCGTGCGATTTCGACGATCTCAAGCAGGAAGGCGCGATCCATCACCGCGCCGGTTGGATTATTGGGGTTGTTGATTGCAATCAGTTTGGTGCCCGGAGTTACGGCGGCGCGCAGCTCCTCAAGATCGGGCAAATAAGCGTTCTCGGCCCGTAAATGGATCTGCGTCACCTCCGCGCCGATGCTGGCCGGGATGGAATAGTGTTGCTGATAGGTGGGCACGACGGCCACCACCTTGTCGCCGCGCTCGACCAGCGTTTTGTGGACCAGCATGTTGGCGCCGATCGTGCCGTGGGTGACGATGATGTTTTTGCGCTTTTGCTGGTCATAAAGACCACAGATCGCATCACGCAGCCGATCCGAGCCCCGGATCGCGCCATAGGTCATTTTCATCCCCAGCAATTCTGACAGATCATCCGAGTTTTTGCCGGAAAGCTTCAAAAGCTCGCCAATACTCAGGCTCTCGACGCAGGTTTCCGCAAGGTTATAGGCGCAGCGGGTTTCCCATTCGTCCATCCAGATTTCGACGCCAAAGGGTTCGATCTTCATCGCTGAATCCTGTCCGGTTTTACCATCGCGCATCGTTCCCATGGCAGCGGGATAAGGTCAACCTTGGAGAATGGCCGTCGTCAAGTCCCGTGCATTAGGCAGGTGATCATCACCTATGAACCGCCACCGGATCGCCCAATGTGTTTTCATCCGGGTGAACCCCAAGGCCGGGAGTTTCGGGAAGATGCAGGTGGCCGTCAATGTTTCGCGGTCCACGCCCCCCCGCGATATCGACTGTGATCATGTCCTGACAGGCCCATACAGCATGGCAATTCGCATCCGGAATGGTCGCCGCCAGATGCAGCGCTTCGGTATCCGCCAATACAGAACCACCGGTCGCCATAACGAACATATCGATCCCATGCGCCAGCGCGACATCACGCATTCGGGCCGCTTTGGTCAGCCCGCCGACCCGGTTGAGCTTGATGCCAAATATTTCGGCAATGCCATCGCGGGCTATGCGCGTCGCGTCCTGAAGGGTCACAAGGCTTTCATCGACGGAAACAGGCGAAGCATGTTTGCCTGAGATCGCGGCAATGTCATCCAGTGTTTCGCAAGGCTGTTCGATCATGACATTGAGGTCTTCGACCGCACTCATCACGCGTAATGCTTGCTGCCGCGACCAGCCGCGATTGACGTCATAGAGGACGATTTCTTCGGGATTGCGCAGGCTTTCCATGTCACGGATTCGGGCGATATCACGGGCCACATCGCCGCCGATTTTGACGGAATGGGCGATATAGCCGCGCTGCCGGTATCGTTCGATGACGGCGCGGGTTTCTTCGATTGTCTTGGCTCCTACGGAGGTTGCGATAGGGCGCGGCGTACGCGACCCTCCCCCCATCAGATCAGCAATCGGAAGACCAGCAACCTGACCGGCTATGTCCCAGCACGCCATGTCAATCGGGCTTTTGGAGTAGAGATGTCCGGGTAGGGCCTGATCCATCGCGCGTTCAACATCCAGAACTCGCCGCGGGTCGAGGCCTAGAACAAACGGTGCCATCGTCTCGATCCCGGCCCGTATGCCGGGGCCGTGGGCGGGTACATAGGTATGCCCCCAGGGCGTGCCTTCGCCCCAACCAACAAGCCCTTTGTCGGTTTCAATCTTGACCAGCGTCGCATCCAGCTTCTCAAACTTCAATCGCCCGCCTGACAGCCAGTATGGATGCTCCAATGGCAGGTCGATTTGAAAGACAGAAATCCCGGTAATTTTCATTTTGGTTTCACCTCGACGCAGTATGTCATGCGGCATCCATCCGAGGCAGATCATCCATTCCATCGCCCCGCCACAAGACAAAGGTTAGGATTGAATGATCGCTTGTAGTCATGGCGTGACTTTGACAACTTTCATGCTGGCGGGTCTGGCCCGGCCCGACAAGCTGTGCATTCCCTTCAACCTTAAAACAGGCTTTTCCAGCGAGCGCGAGGTATAGCTCTTCAGCCTGATGGCTGTGCCAGTCATACTGCAGACCTGCGCCCCAATAGGCGACATAACCGCGTAGTTGGGTCGAATGGAAATGCCCGCTGGGTCCGAACAATTCGTAATACCCGTATCGGGACAAGAAATCCGCACCGACCTCGGATTCGGAATAGGTCAGTTTCCAGTGCGCCTGCTCAGCAGTTGCTGCAATGGCCGTAACCAATGCCTGTGTTTCGGGCGTACCGCTCAGACCAAATTTGCTGACAAGCCGGGTTGCCGGAATTTGTGCGGGCTGTAAGTCCGTTCTGGATAAATCCGTTGGCCAACCCCCAAAACCCGCCAAATCCGGGTGGTTCTGATGCAATCGCCTGGCGGCCATTAAAACATCATCCAACGTCATGGGATCACCACGATGTTTCCGGTGTGTTTCTTCGCGATGAAGGCGGTTTGTGCCTCATGCAATTGGCTTAGAGGGTAGGTTGCGGCCAGGGCCGGTTTTACTTCGCCCGCTTCGATATAACGTACAAGATTTTGCATTACTTCGGGGTCGATGACGGTCGAGCCTGTAAAGGTCAGATCGCGCAAGTAGAACGTCCGCAAATCGAACTCGACCATAGGGCCCGCGATGGCGCCCGAGCAGGTATAGCGTCCGCCGCGTTCAAGAATGCTGATAAGCTGCGGCCAGTATGACCCGCCCACCACGTCGGCAACGACCGTGATCTTTTCGTCTCCCAACGATTTGCGCAATTCATCGGGGGCGCGGGACAGGATGACATCTGGACCCAACAGAGCCACGTTGTCGTGCTTAGCCTCCGACGCCATCGCGATGACCCGCGCATTTCGGCGCTTGGCCAGTTGAACCAGAGCGCCACCGACGCCGCCAGATGCGCCCGGAACAAGAACAGTGTCAGCCGCGGTGACCTTGGCGCGGGTCAGCATGCCTTCGGCGGTTGAGTAGGAACAGGAGAAGGTTGCCAGCTCAGCATCCGAAAGTGTTGATTGGATGGCTATCGCATTGACAGCCGGGATCGTTGTGTATTCGGCAAAGCCGCCATCTCGCTCTGATCCGAAGTAGCCGGTTTTGTCCTTGTTCACCGGATCGGTCGGATCGCGCAACCAGCAATCGGTTATCACACGCTCGCCCAAGCGGTTTGGATCCACGCCGTCTCCAACTCCAACGATCTGCCCACAGACATCCGCCCCTTGAATGCGCGGAAAGGCCAGTGGCGCTCCGCCCCAGGTTGGGTCATCAGTGCCGACCTCTTCAAACGCGCCACCGGTGGTCGCATCGCTGACTGTTTTAGAATACCAGCCGGACCTAGTGTTTACGTCGGTATTGTTCAGGCCACAGGCACCAACCTTGATCAGAACTTCGCCCGGTTTGGGAGTGGGGCAGGTCCAGTTTTCGTGCCAGACCATCTTATCCAGATCACCGTGCCCCATGGTGACCATCGCCTTCATTGTCTCGGATTGGGCCATGCGGCAAACTCCGTCGATGCATTTACGGTGACCTCAATCAAACGCGGGAGTGAGCTGAAATACATCGGTCCGGCCCCCTGAGTCGATTTGGTCTCGACACCGTATGCAAACAAAAATACCATCGTCAATCATGAATGGGACAGATGTATCAAATTTAGTTTTGGAACGGCTGGCGGAAGAACTGTCTCAGTTGACACCCGAGGCACGCAAGGCTGCGACCTATGTGCTTGAGAACCCGCGCGACGTGGGCGTATCGACTGTACGCGAAATTGCTGAAGCCGCCAATGTGAAACCCAATACCATTGTCCGAATGGCGCGGCAGGTGGGGTTCGAAGGCTACGAAGATTTCCGGGTTCCCTTCCGCGAGGCGATCCGGCGCGGGCAGGCCGATTTCCCGGAGCGCGCGCGTTGGCTGCAGGATATTCGTAAGTCCGGCAATATGGGCGGGCTTTATGCGGATATGGTTCAGGACGCCCTGCGCAATGTCGAGGAGACGTTTGCCAATATCTCGTCCGAACAGCTGAAAGCCGCCGCTGAAGATATCTGGAATTCGCGTAACGTGTTCGTGCTGGGCGTTGGTGTGAACAATTCGAATGCGCGAAACTTTGTTTATCTGGCCTCGACGGGCATGGTGCAGTTCCATGCTATCCCGCGCGCCGGATCAAATCCGATTGACGATCTGGCATGGGCGGACAAACGCGATGTGCTAATTGCGATGACCTGCAAACCTTATCGGAATGAAGTGGTCGAGGCGGTGCAAGTTGCCCGAGAGCAGGGCATGACGGTGGTCGGTCTTTCTGACAGCCCAGCCAGCCCTGTTCTGCGCAATGCACAACACGGGTTCGTCATCTCGGCGGATACGCCGCAATTCTTCCCGTCATCAGTAAGTACTATCGCATTGCTCGAAACGCTTTTGTCCTTCGTCATTGCAGTGGCCAGCGACGAGATTGTCGAAAGAGTGGCGACCTTTCACAAGCGTCGCCATCAGCTAGGCCTATATCACGCGGAAGAGCCCTGATTGGATCAGGCCAATCCGCATTGGCCATTCAGCCACGCACCAGGTGACCTCCATCCACATCCAGCACAGCGCCTGTGAGATAGCCATTTGTCATTGCCATTATCACAGCTTGGGCGATGTCCTCTGCCTCACCAATGCGTCCGACGGGCAGGCTGTTACCAACCTGAGCGAACATGGCCTCGCGAGCCTCATTCGACATTGCCGCGTAAGCCTCGGTCGCAACCATTCCAGGGCTGATGCAGTTCACACGCGCACGGTTTGATAGCTCCAATGCCAACCCCTTGGACAGGGCTTCGACCGCCGCGTTCACGGCCCCAAGACCCGTTGCACCGGCAGAGGGTCGGCGGCTGAGGACGCCAGAAAAGAAGGTGATGGAGCCGCCTTCAGTCAAGACAGGCAAGACTTCACGCGCCGCCACATAGGGCCCGATAAATTTAGCCTCGAACATCGCGCGCAGGTCAGTGGTTGGCAATTCGGCGAAGGCCCCACGCGCTGCGCTTGAGGCAGAGATGACCAGATGATCTACTTTTTCAAGGCCGCTGGCCCAGGACTTCATGCCAGTTTCGTTGGTGGTATCGACCGGTGCGATCTGAACTTCGCCTCCGATGTCTGCCGCTGCTGCTTCCAGCTTGGCGGGACTCCGGCTGGCGATGGTAACTTTCGCACCAAGCGCCACCGCCAGCTTTGCGGTGGCCTTACCCATGCCGCTGCTGCCGCCAATGATAACAACGTGTTTGCCGATGAGGGCCGTTTCGAAAACCGAGTTCATTGCTTTGGTTCCTTGCTTGTCGTGTTTGTTAAATGAGTCAATCGATGCTGAGCACCAACTTGCCGGTGGTTTCGCCCGCCTCTAGGCGGCGATGCGCTTCCGTGGCCTTGGCGATTGGGTATGTGGTGATCTGAGGACGCAGAATGCCAGTTTCCAACAGCTTGAATACCTTGGTCATGTCCGCGCCGAATGCAGTTGGTCGGTTGGAAAAATACGTGTAAATATCGCTGACCCGAACTGAGACAGATTTCTGGAAGTGTTTCGCCAGATCCTCGGCAAAACCGCCAGCTGGCGGCCCGGCAAGGAATCCGAAGAGCACAGCCGTTCCAAGGGGAGCCAGCGCATCAAGGTCTGATTTCAAGGAGTCACCGGAAACCGGATTCAACGTCAAATCAACACCGCGCCCACTTGTGATCTCTGACACCAGCGTGGCCACGTCCTGAGTACGATAGTCGATGACAAAATCTGCTCCTTGCGCCTGGGCGTATCCGACCTTTTCAGTGCTGACCGAAGCGATCACAGTCATGCCCAGATGCTTGGCGATGTGGAGGGCCATCGTGCCCACTCCGCCTGCAGCCGCATGCACCAGTACGGATCTTCCGGCCGCCGCACCGCCCAGATTGACCAGCATGTGATAGGCCGTCATTGCGTTGACAGGGATTGCTGCTGCGGTTTCAAAGGCGATGGTATCGGCAATTTTGGTTACATAAGGTGCACTTATTACGGAATGCGTACCATAGCCGCCCGCACCAATCGGCCCCATCCATGCGACGCGATCACCCACGGCGAAACCAACGGCATCTTTGCCCGTCGCTTCGACGATTCCGGCACCTTCAACGCCGGGTACATGGGGCAGGTCTGGCATCATGCCCTCTGGCATTTCGCCACGGCGAATAATCGTATCGATAAAATTCACCGCCCCGGCATGATTACGGATCAGGATTTCTCTGGCACCGGGCTGTGCGACCGCTTGGCCAACACTTCGCAGAACTTCGGGCCCGCCAGTTTGGGTGATTTCTATCGCGTACGGCATGATGCATCTCCTTTTGTTTCGCAGAAGATAGCGATGACGCCATTTCGTGATAATAGTTGAATTTAGAAGGTATTATCTCATAGACAGAATTATGATCTTCAACGACCTTGGCCTGTTTACTATTGTCGCCCACCACCTCAGCTTTTCCAAAGCTGCAGATCGTCTGGGTATTCCGCTTAGCAGGATTAGCCGCAGGATTGCCAAGTTAGAGGATCATCTGGGCGCTAAGCTATTCGAGCGCACGACAAGGCAGGTGCGCCTGACCGAAGAGGGGCGCCGTCTTCTGGATCGTTGTCAGGATCCGATTGAAGCGCTTCAGCGTGTTGCGGGTTTTACCGATGACACGCGGCACCACACGATTCGCATTACGGCCCCACCCTTGGCAGCTCGTACAACGATAGGGCCAAAGCTGGTGGATTACGCCGAACAAAATCCTCAGGTCCAGCTTGAACTGACGACGACTAACATCATGCTGGATTTTTTCGCGGACAATATCGACCTCGCCTTTCGGGTCGGTCCGCTTGCGGACTCCGGTCTTGTTGCCAAGCGGTTATGGTCAGTTCCATATTGTTTTTGCGCAGGGCAGGGCTTCATTCGAGAGCACGGACTTTCGGGTCCTTTAACGCGACCGAAGTTCCAGACTCTTCCTGCACTGATAGCGGGTCAACCCTGGGTACTGGAAACGGGAGAGACGGTGAATCCAGCCCACATAGCCCATAATATTGGCGACCTTGATGTCATCGCACAGGCCGCTCGTCGTAATCTGGGGATAGCGATGTTGCCGAAGGATATGGTGGAGGGCGATCTGCGACGACTGGAAGTTGAGAATACTGTCCCGCTGACACGAGACATGTATGCGGTTTATCCCAGCCGTCGCCTGTTGCCCGAGCGTGTCAGGAAACTGATCGATTTCATGGTGCCGGGATAAATCCTACCAATCAATTTGCACCCCATCCCGAAAGAAACCACCTGTTGGACCGTTCACGGGCAGTGTTGCAGCCCACACGACGCCCTTGGCCCCTTCGGACACCGGGCGACCACCCCCGCCCATGTCAGTGGCGACCCAGCCGGGGCACACTGCGTTGACAAGGATGCCTTCGGGTTTCAAATCAGCCGCAGTCTTGATGGTCAGCGCATTGAGCGCTGTTTTCGAGATGCCATATCCGGGAGTGCTGGATGACATGCCTGTCAGCGCTCCTGAGCCGGAAGACACGTTTACAATCCGGGCATCATGACCATTTTGAAGCAAAGGAACGGCCGAAATGGTTGTTGCCCAGGCTCCGAAGAAGTTGGTCTCAAAGCACGGCGTACGCGCACCAGGTCGGCGCTGAGCGAGTGCTGATCCGTGTCGTAGTCAACGCCTGCATTGTTTACCAGTATGTCGAGATATCCGTATTCGGAGTTGATCTTATCAAAGGCAGCGTTGACCGAGCTCTGATCGGACACGTCCAGTTGCAAGGCCTTAGCTCCATGCCCAATCTCTTCGGCCGTGGCTTGTCCCTTTTGCGGGTCGCGCGATGCTACCAAAACAAATAATCCATGATCGCGGGCCAGTTGTAGGGCGACTTCTTTACCGATGCCTCGATTGGCTCCGGTCACAAGTGCGATACGTTGTTCGGTCATGAGGTTTCCTTTGAATTTTCGTCAGTTAACCGAAAGCAAAGCCTAATAGTGAGATTGCCAACATCGCTCTGGCAAGGCAGCCGGCGCGCAACGATGCAGCGTTAACTGATGTCAGTTGGCCTTAGCCCCGCGTTCACCGGCGAGGGCGACGAGACCACGGTCGCCGGTTTCCCAAAGAGCGGTCATTGTCATCGTTGTCACAACCCAGCGGTCACCTGTTTTTTCCAGCGCATAGTCATAGCGGCCGCCCAATACCCATAGGCCATCGTCAAGACGGTGGGTGGCGGTGAAATCAGCTTGCGCTGTCGCGGCGATTTCTGAAACTGAGGTGATTGCGTGGTTGGTCACCATGTGATGCGTGCTGTCGAACCCGGGCAGGAAGGCGGCCCAGCCCGCAACAAGTTCGTCAGCGGGTTGGGTTGCCGGGTCTCCACCCCAAAGGCTGGTGTAGTCAATGGTGACGTGATCGGCGAAGGCATCCCTTACACGGGTCCAATCGTGCCGGTCTGCGCCTGCAGCGATATCCGTTAGGGTGCGGGTGATGTCGGTTTGATCGGCCAATGCAGGGCCTCCAATCATTGTTATGGCGGCGAGCATGGCGATGAGGGATCGTTTCATATCCGGGTCCTTTGTCAGAGTTGGACAAAGCAACGTACGTTGCTGCGCCTGCTTCATTCATTAGCCAGGCGTTCAGGCACGGGCGCTAAGGTGTATTGCGACCAAAAAAACGCATTTGCCGCATCCTGATCGGCACTGAGATTGGTGGCCTCGACGATCTTGCCGTTCTCGATCCGGTAGACCAGAGCCCAGATGGTATCGACATTCGGCTTACCTTCGGCGTTGGACCAGCCTCGGTGAATATCTACAACATGGGTTTCATCCGCGCCAAAGTAGATCGGGTCAGCCTGAAACCCAGCTGCGCCCAACTGGGCGAAGAAGGCCAAAACTTCATCCCGACCGTTTTTGGTGCCGCTCAGCGGATGGCGGCCGGGAATGTGCCATTGTACGTCCTCGTCCATGACAGCGGCGATTCCATCAAGGTCGTTCGAGCCGTAAGCCGCAAAAAAGTTCTGAACCACTTTCATATTGTCTTCGGGGGTATCGGCCATTGCGTTGCCTCCCATAACGGTCGCGACCGCGAGTGCTAGTTGAAGTTTTCGGGTCATAGGGGTCTCCAAGGGAATGAGGCGTCGGACAGCGAGGCCCGACGCCTGATCAGCAGGATCAATTATCCAATCCGGCGCGGAAGTGGTCGGCAACGGCGTCGGCCGCCCGTGTCACGTCCTCGGGGTTGTCGTAGAAATCGAACTGCGTGACATCCTCGAGCCACTGCGCAGTCGCGTCACCGGCAAATCCGGCAAGGAAGGTCTGCACGCCCTGCGGGATCGCTGCGCTTTCAGAGTGAACAATGGTCAGCGGTTTATCCAGACGCTGTGGGTTGTCGGCGGGATGGTAGGTCAGCCAGCCTTCCCAGCCTGCATTGTTCCATTTGTCATCATATTCCGGGATCGCTCCACGGTCAGCCTCATAGTAGTAACCACCGATCGGCATCAGCACGCCTTCGGCACCTTCTGGACCCGCGGCAGGAATGATCTGGCCCCCGGCGGCTTCGGCAGCCCGAGAGACTTGAAGCAAGCCGGCAACACCTTCTGCGCCGCCGTAGACGGCCTCAACAATTTCGGCGTTCTGCAGCCAGGGAGCAACCAAACCAAGTCGCTGAACCAGCGGGTTGCCCGAGACGGCATCGACCATATAACCCGCTGAGGCGCAGATACCCAGCCCATTGATGTGCTCGGCGTCCACTTCTGGCAGGGTCGCTATGAATTCGATCGCTGCCTTGATGTCCGAGGTCTTGGCTTCGGGGCTTTCGACAAAGCGCGCTTGGTTCGGCAGATCGCCGGATTTGCCCCAGCCCCGGAAATCGAAGGTGAAGGCGGCAAATCCGCGTTCGGCCATTTCCCGGGCATAGTTCGCCGGCATCTGTTCTTGTACTGAGGTCCAGGCCCCTGTGACCACGACCGTTGGCAATGGTGCATCGCCGCGTTCTTCGGGTAGGTACAGTGTGCCGGATAGGGTGGCACCTTCATTCTCAAAGGTGACAATGCGGGTTTCGACCTGTGCGACGGCAGCTGTCGAGGCCATTAAAGCCGCAGCGGTATTCAGAGCGAGGGTTTTCATCGCGATATCTCCCAAAGTCTGTCTGGATGGGCGCAAGCCCGATGACGAAAGAGATACGTTGCCGGAGGTTCACTTGATTGCACCGGACTGCTGTGTTTTTGAATGATCCTGCATCAAGCCATGTTGGCCGCGCGATAAGCCTTGGGGGTTTGTCCCACCACCTGTTTAAAGCTGCGCGTGAAATGAGCCTGATCGGAAAAGCCACATTCCAAAGCGATATCACCCAGAGGACGCTGCTGGTCCTGCATCATCTTCATCGCCTGTTCAATTCGGTAGGCCATGACATATTGCATCGGGGTCGTGCCCAACGTCTCTTTGAACATGCGTGCGAAGTGCGAAGGGCTCATTCCCGCCTCGGTCGCGAGCTGCTCAACGGTTATGGTCTGATCCAGCCGGTTCTGTACAAAGGCCAAAACGCGCTGGTAATGCCGGGATGTGAAGCGGGATGACAGCTGAACATCTTCGATCCGGCGTTTTCCATATTTCTGGAGCAGTTTCACTAGGAATACGCGGCTCATGGCTTCGAACATCACGACCGAAGACATGTCGGTCGATTCCAATGCGTCACGCAGTATAACGCCAGCCGTGCACAGATCAGGGTCCGAGAACTGCGGCAAATCCCGAAATTGCTGCGGGTCAAGCAGCATGCCCAGCTCGGACTGAGCAAAGCGTTCAACCTTAGCCGGGTCCAGTGTGATAACGATGACATCAGACGTCGCGTACCACCGCCAACCCGATCGCATACCAGCCGGAGTGACGATGATTTCATCCTTGTGAAACATGAAATCCCGCAACTCACCATCCCTCCAGTTCTGAACTCTGTGCGGAATGGTCTGGAGATTGAGAAGCACGTGATGCTCTTTGAAAACATCCTCGGGCATCTGATCCGGCTCAGCCCGGAAATACCGAACGGACATCAACCCTGCAGCCGAAGGCCGCTCGATCGCATCGCTGTTTAGTAAAGGTTCCGAGGGGTAAATGTCCGCATATCTCGAAGGCAATCGTCGGCTCCCATAGTGTACCTGGGCAATTCTCGCTGGCGTCGATCGTACACGGTTGAAAACATCCAACAGGGGTGCGAACCCATGGAGTGGTGCCGTGGCCACCTGCTTCTCGCAGCGCAGCTGTAGCGTTCGGGTCGACGCTTAGAGAATTTTCAAGATTGCGGTCGCTGAATCAAGACGGAACACGATGCCCGACGAGAAACACGTGCTGCCGTTGATCCGAGAAAATAGTCCATTGCCGATGGGTGATGCGCTCCGACAACAATCAAATCAGCGCCGATTTCCCGTGCGAACTCGGTAATGCGCAGCCCTGGCTTTCCCGTTTCTACCTGGCAGTTTATATCGGTCGCTTCTCCGGCGATCGACTTTAGGGTTCCCATGATTTTGTTGGTCAGATGGTTCTCGGATTTCACTGTCACGAATTCCGCCGTAAAACCCGGGATCTGTTCCAGAACTGTAAGTAGTGTGATCTTTCCGTCAGCTGCCAAAAGCTTGCGGGCAGTGGTGATTTTCTCAGCAACCAACTCTTCATGATCAATGGCAACGGGGATCAATATGGATTTATACATGTAAAGCACTCCCAGTGAGTTTCGGCGATGTCAACGAGCAGGGCTTGGTGCATCATAACTTGATAAGTACTTTCAGAATTATAAGGTTCTGATCTGTTGCCCAGGACCCCGCCCTGCCTTAGTGGCCAAACACCTCGAGCCGCGCCCATTCTGGACCTCGGTTCAAGAGAAAGACGGCCACCGCATATGCGATGGCCGCCTTGAGGTTACTATGCGCTGCGATACAGTTTTGTCATCGAGAATTCCCGATGTCCCAGCGCCTCTGCCGCGGTGTTACGGCCGTTTGCTGTCCTGCGGATCATATCGATCAGAGCATCACCAGCCTGATCGATGGTTTGTTCGCGCCGCAAGATGCCTGAAACATCAACATCCACATGCTCGCCCATGGTGCGCACTGTACGCGGGTTCGCGGTGATCTTGATGACCGGAACGATCGGGTTGCCCACCACGTTGCCCTGACCTGTCGGGAAGGTATGGATCACAGCACCGCCCGCCGCCATCAGCGTCACACATTCCGCCGCAGCTGATGAACTGTCCATGAAGTAAAGGCCTTTGCCCGAGTTAGGTTGCTCGGCAGGTTCCAGAATGTCGATATATTGCGAAGTCCGGCCGATCTTTTCGAGGTTGCCAAGCGCCTTTTCCTCAATGGTGGTCAGGCCACCTTCGATGTTGCCCTTGGTTGGCTGACTGTCGCTGAGGTCATCGGTCTGATGGGCAAAGATTACATCGTCCTGATAGGCTTTCCACATCTTGTACCAGCGTTCGCCCACCTCTTCATTGATGGCCCGCTTCTGACAGATGTGTTCCGCCCCGGTGATTTCCGAGGTTTCACCGAAGAATCCGGTGATCCCTTCGGGTAGTAACTTATCGTACATGTTGCCAACGGTTGGGCAGGACCCCAGACCCGTTGTCGTGTCGCTTTCACCGCATTTGGTCGAAATCCAAAGCTCGTTGATCGAGCATTCCTCGCGCTGGACCTCGGTGGCCTTGTGGACAAAATCCTTGGCGGCCCATGAAGCGCGCCGGATGGTCTCGAAGTCACCGTTCTGTTCGATTGAGAACTCTGCCACGTCCTTGCCGGTCTCGCGGATGCCGTCGGCAATGCGTTTGGTCCAACCCGGCTCGATGCCGATCACCACCACCGAGTGGACATTCGGGTTGGCCCCTGTGCCAATCATGGTGCGGAAATGCAGCTCGAGGTCCTCGCCGAACTGAAGGCGGCCATAAGCATGTGGGATTGCCAGCGTGCCCTTGACGTTGTTGGCGACCGCCTCGCAGGCGGCGTTGGAAATGTCATCGACGGGCAGGATCAGCACGTGGTTGCGCACACCAACCCGGCCGTTTTCGCGCCGGTAGCCCATGACAGTCATGTTTGAATATTTGCTCATGGTATTAACCCCTTACCAGCGCTTGGTCTTGCAGTTTTGCGTGTGGACATGCCCGCCGCGTGGGATGTCAGCGATGATCTTGCCGATATCCTCACCATACTTGATCGCCGTATCGCCGTTCTTGAGGTCCGTGAGCGCAATCTTGTGGCCAATCGGAACATCCGCACCTGCGGTCAGGCGAAAGGTCGAGTTGTCATGTGTAATACAGCACAGCATGTCGGTGCCTGCAGTCAGGCCTTCGACGACCACGACACCGACATTGTCTTCCTCTTCATGCACCAAAAGGTGCGGTATTTCATTTGGGGCTGGATTTGACATGAAGGTCTCCGGTTTTTGCTATGGTTTAAGGATGGTTTTCGGCGCAAGCGTCTTGCCAGCGCGAATGTCTGTAAAGGCCGAGGCCCCGTCGGACAGGTCGCGGGTTTCAACCCAGTCAAGCGTCCCGAGGCGGCCCTTGAACATGGCATTGCATGTGTCGCGGAAGTCCTGTGCGGTATAGGTGTAGGTGCCGATTAGCGTGATTTCCTGCAGCGTGATGCGTCGGATATCCAATCCACCTTCGGAACTGCCTAGGCCGATGTGCAAAATCACCCCGCCCGGGCTGACGAGCGCCGAGGCAACCGCACGGGTAGACGCAAACCCCACTGCGTCGATCACCAATGGAATGTCCTGTTCCGGTGTGTCCACAACGGCGATTCCACAGGTGTCGCGAAGATAGGTCGCACGGGCTGCATTGGGTTCGGATAAGGTCACCTGCTCGACCCCCATCGCAGTGAGCGCGAGAGCTGCCGCTAGCCCGATTGCCCCGCCGCCAATCACATGGGCACGCCGTTCGTCTGCCGGGTGCAGGGCCGCAAGCCCCAGCCGCACCGCATGCCAGCTGACCGCAATCGGTTCGGCGAGTGCGGCCTGCTCCAGCGTGATATGCGAGGGCACTTCAATCAAATTGCGCTCTGGGATAGCGACATATTCCGCAAAAGCGCCTTCGCGCGGCGGCATTGAGATGATCTGTCGCGAGGGGCAAAGGTTCTCACGTCCGGACCGGCTGGCCGCGCTGTTGGGGTCGTTTACCAGCGGATTGATGGTTACGCGGCGACCATCAGCAGTCACTCCGGCCCCTTCATGGCCGAGGATCAGCGGTGCCGGGCGGCGGTCATCATGGCCCAGATAGGCGTGCATGTCGGACCCGCAAATGCCGACGCTATCGATACGGACGAGAACCTCATCGGGGCCGGGCTCCGGGTCCGCGAAATTGCGGTATTCCAGTGTTTCTACATCGGTGTAGACTAACGCTCTCATTTCGCTGTAAACCCCCCATCAACCATCAAAACTTGCCCGGTCACGTAGGCACAGGCATCAGAGCAAAAGAACAGCAACGGGCCGTCGAGGTCTTTGGGCTCACCGTTGCGACCGATACAGGTCTGCGCAGCATTACGGTTCGCGCGTTCAGGATCATTGAACACTGCAGCCGTCAGCTCGGTTCGAAAGAACCCAGGGCCAATCGCGTTTACGCATATTCCGCTTGATGACCAGGCCTCGGCCATTGCTCGGGTCAGCTGTGCCACGCCGCCCTTAGACGCCCCATAGCTAAGCCCACCTGGAAAAGCTCGGCTGGACTGGAGCGATGCGAAATTTACGATCCGTCCCCAGCCTTTGGCCTTCATATCGGGCACTAGGTGCTGCGACAGAAAGAAGGGAACGGCAAGGTTCAACCCGATTGTTATGTCCCATCCTTCTGGTGACACCAAATCCGCAGGCTCGCGCGTGTTGATCCCGGCGGCATGCACCAGAATATCCGGTGCCCCAAACGGCTGCGACGCGGCAACGGCCAGCTCTGCCAACCGATCGCGATCCGAAAGATCCCATGGCAGCGCATGAACCTGATCCAGCTCGGCCAACGCTTCTGCACGTCGCGCCACGCCCACGACCTTAGCGCCAGCATGCGACAGTACCTCTGCCGCTCTGCGACCAAGGCCGGAGCTGGCCCCGGTCACAAGAGCGGTATGTCCAGTGAGATCAGGATGATAGGTCACGGGTTGGGTCAGTCTTCGGCTGTCAGGTCAAAGTTTTCATCGGGGAAGAACTTGGCCAGTCGAATATCCGCGGTACGCGCGTGCCCCTCCATACCTTCAAGGCGTGAGATACGGGCCGTCGCCTGCGCAATCGGCTTCATCGCATCAGCGGTCGAGCGCTGCCAGGTCACGATCTTCATGTATTTATGGACGCTGAGGCCACCGGTGTAAGTGGCCGCCCGGCTCGTGGGCAGCACGTGATTGGTGCCCGAGGCTTTGTCGCCAAAGGCAACCGTGGTCTCTTCGCCCAAGAAAAGCGACCCATAGCACGTCAGCCGATCCAGCCACCAATCAAGATCATCGGCCATGACTGTCAGGTGTTCCGGGGCGTATTGATCCGATGTCGCCGCCATTTCTTCGCGATCCGCGCACAGGATGACCTCGGCATAATCGCGCCACGCAGCCGTAGCGTTTTCGCGGTTCACTTCGGGCAGGTCCTCGATCAGCACTGGCACCAAGCGCATAACCTCTTCGGCGAGGTCGCGATTGTCTGTCACCAGCCAAACCGGTGAGTTGTATCCGTGCTCGGCCTGCCCAACGAGGTCAGTTGCAACAACCATCGGATCAGCAGTGACATCCGCAAGGACCAGACTGTCCGTCGGGCCCGCGATCATGTCGATGCCGACACGCCCGAACAGGATACGCTTTGCTTCGGCCACAAACTGATTGCCGGGCCCCACAAGGATGTTAGCCTTGGGAAGCCCGAACAACCCGAAGGTCATCGCCGCAACCCCCTGCACGCCGCCCATGGCCATGATCTTGTCGGCGCCACAGATGTGCGCGGCGTAGACGATCGCAGGCGCGATACCGACATCGGGGCGCGGCGGTGAGCACGCGACAATGTGCTTACATCCCGCTACTTTTGCCGTGGTGACCGTCATGATCGCGCTGGCGATATGGCTGTAGCGCCCGCCTGGGACGTAGCAACCGGCTGCATCCACCGGGATCATCTTCTGGCCAGCGGTCAGGCCCGGCACAACCTCGACCGCGATGTCGGTCATGGATTCCTTTTGCGCCTCGGCAAAGCGTTTGACGTTGCTGTGACTGAACTCGATGTCGCGCTTCAGCTTTTCTGGCACGGCATCCATCGCGGCCTGGATTTCGGCATCGCTTAGAATGACGTTACCTTCGTATTTGTCGAATTTGCCAGCGTACTCTAGCGCCTTGGCATCACCGCCTGCTTCAATATCAGTCAGGATTCCCTGCACAATTTCACTGACATCCGACGCTCCGCTGCGCGCGGTCAGCGTGGCTTTCTTCAGGTATTCACGGGTCATGTATCGAGTCCTTTTCCTACCGCGTCTTTCGGCGGCTTATCGATAGACATCAGGCAACAGCGAGGTAGAGAACGCCGGGATATAGGCGATCATCAACGTCACGATCAGCATGAAGAAAACAAACGGGATGGCGCGGTAGGCGATCTTGAGGATCGACTCGCCCGTAATCCCCGACACCACGAACAAGTTCAGCCCCAAGGGTGGAGTAATAAACCCGACCCCCAGCGCGGTGATCATCATGATGCAGAACTGAATCTGGTTCATCTCAATCTCTTGCGCCAACGGGTAGAGGATCGGTGCCAGGATCACGATGTTGGGCGTCGTTTCCATAACGCAGCCCGCAATGATTAGGATAAGGACCATCATGGCGATCAGTACGAATTCGTTACTGCTGACTGAGGTCAAAGCTCCGACAAATCCTTGCGGCACTCCAATGATCGCCAGAGCTTCGGCCAGAGGGATCGAGAAGGCGATGATCGGAAGGATCACACCGTTGACCTTGGCCGAACTGACCAGCATGGCCGGGAAGTCGGACAATTTCAGTGTGCCTAGGATAAACCCGATGACGATGGTCACGACGACCGCCACGGCACCTGCCTCGGTCGGGGTCAGTTTCCCCGAGAAGATGCCGTAGAAAATGATGCCGGGGACAAGGAAAGCGTACCAGCCGGACTTGACCGTCTTCCACAGGTTCGCGCGCCATTCAGCTGCGGTCATCATGCCGCCACCTTCCCAAAGGTTCAGCCGGTTCATCACGACGTTGGTGATCAGGATGGCCGTCAGGATCAAAAGGCCGGGGATCAGCGCAGCAAGGAACAAGGTCGAGACCGCTATGCCCAGCACGAGGCCGATGATGATATAGGCGATAGAGGGCGGGATGAGGATGCCGGTGCAGGCTCCTGCTGCGACCAAAGCACAGGCGTAGGGGCGGGGATAACCGCTCTCGACCAGCCGGTCGATAGTCATGCGCCCTACCGCTGCCGCACCTGCTGCGTCCGACCCGGAGATCGCCGCGAACATGCCGCAGACCAGGACGGTGGCCGAACCGAAGCCACCCTTGGCCCAGCAGGTCAGGGCTTCGGCGACGTCCAGAAACTTTCGACTGAGCCCGGTTCGGACAAGCACGTCTCCGGTCAGGATAAACAACGGCACAGCTGTCAGCGCGAAGGCATCGATGCCCGAGAACAGCTTTTCGCCGACAAGGCTCAGCGGCAATGCGCCGGACATGATCAGCATTGTGATCGATGCTGCGCCGATCGCTGCCCAGACCGGAACGGCGAGCGCGACAAGAGCGACGAAGAGAATGACGGAGGCGTAGAAATCCCACCCAAGTTCAAGCGTTTGACCGCCGAGTTGTTGCCACATCATGGCTCAGGCCCTCCCTTAATCAAACAGCTTGTCGCCTTCGTAGACGGGACGGCCCGTTCGAAGGTCGGCAATGTCGCGGAGGAAGGACTGCACCAGCCGAAAGATGACCAGCGCGAAGCCAAACGGCACCGCCATGAGGAAAAAGACCTGGCTGATCCGCAGGCCGTGTGTGACAGACCCGAATTTCCAGGACACGTGGACTGTCTCCCACGACCAATAGATCGCGACGAGTGCCACGATGAACATCACGATGTCGCCGAAGATGTAGAGCAGCGTTTTGACCGTGCGCGGGACGTAGTGCATCAGAACATCAATGCGGATATGCCCGCGTTCCTTTACCGCAGCGGCGGCACCGATCCATGCGAGATAGATGAACGCATACCGGACGATTTCTTCGCCCCAGATGGACGAGTAGGCAAAGACCTCGCGCCGGACCACTTCGATAAACATCGTGCCGACGAGCATGACGTAGAAGACTAAAAGCAGCCAACGTTCGGCATTTTTATCAATCGCTCGAAAGAGCTGAGACATAGCATCCTCACTACCGTCACGCGGCGGCGACGTGTTCTAGTGGGTTTTTAATGGGCAAACATCGGATGAGCCGACGCTGGACGCGCCGGCCCGAAGACGCGATCAGGCGTCGTGCACGTAGTATTTCGCACGCGTGTCTGCGGCTTCTTCCAGCTTGGCGAACGCATCCATCGATCCGGCCAGCTCGGTCTTGAAGCTGTCCCATTCGCTGCGCTGATAGCCACCGACCTCTTTCCATTCGCCCAACTGATCTTCGCTGAGCGAGTGGAACTCGACGCCGTTCGCGATCAATTGAGACATGGCGTAGGCCCGTGCCGAAGGCACTTTGGACAGGTTCTGCTGCTGGGTGACTTCGCCCGCAAATTCGATACCTTCTTTGACGTCCATCGGCAGGCTGTCGAACCATTCAAGGTTGATCGAATAGACCTGACTGTCCGGCACCGCCTGAGTGAAGGTCACATGGCTGAGGATCTCACCAAAGCCAAAGACATGCAGCGCGCCCACCGAGGGATCAAGCGCATCTGCGACGCCTTGCCGGATCGCTGACGGAGTCTCACCCCACGCAACAGGCGTCGGGTTCGCACCCACCATGCCATAATACTGCTGCAGCATTTTTGATCCGGGTACGCGGAATTTGACACCGGACATATCGCCGGGGGTGATAATTGCGTTGCCTCCCTGGCGAACAGCGACGACGCGCGGATCGATCACGATATACATCAGCGCTTTAAAGCCGGATGCCGCGATCTTGGGGTCTACTTCCGCCTTCCAAGCTTCAGAGGAAGTTAGGTTCGTGAACCGCTGGTTGGACCCGCAGAAATATGGAAGGTTGATCAGGTCGACGACGCTTGCGAAGGGCGCGAAATTTGACAACGAGTGTTGCGCGGCTTGAATGGTCCCCCCCTGAACCGCCTGCGCCAACGCACCACCTGCACCAAGCTGACCACCGGGCGCCAGTTTCACATAGACCTTGCCATTCGTCATGTTCTGGATGTTTTCTTTCAGGTCCAGCTGCATGATCGGATAGCTGCGAGACGCGCCCAGAACATAGGCCGTTGCCAACGTCATCTTGAATTCAGCCGCGTTTTCGCGATCGCGTTCCTCGGCGGCGGTCTGTGCTGCCGCTTCGCTGGACCACAATGTCCCAGCCGCGCCGGCGACCATAGCTGCCGTGAACGAGCCGGTGCCCGCGAGTTTCAAAAAATTCCGACGCTCGGCCGAAGCCAGCTCCTGTTTAGTCTTGTCCATGTGTTCTCCTCCCGTTGGACTTTTTTCGGATTTATTCCTTTGATTTTTTCTCCGAAATTTCTTTTGCTTCGCTCCGCAGAATGCCGATCGAAAAGGCGATGGCCGCGGCAAACAAGATCAACATTTCCCAGATATTGTTGACCAAGGGCGCATTCGACACTGCTCCGATCACTACGTTCGCTACAAACGCGAGCAGCAATATTCCAGCTATCAAGTATGGCATGCGTCCTCCCCAACCCATCCAATGCCTCGCACTGAGTCGCCCGCAATGTAAGCGCTTACATTTTGTTATGCAAGCGCTTACATTGCACATGTGTTGTAGGTTCCCGACAAATCGTGCTTTTGATAGAATTCGTCTTGAGCTAGTTGCCCATCCAAAATGACAAGAAAAACCATGCCTCAAAGCGGTCACGAAAACACAGTCCCAACCCTTGCAGATGTTGCCCGACATGCGAACGTGTCCACCGCAACTGTCTCGCGGTGCCTGAACTCGCCAGAGCGGGTAGGGCAAAGCACAAGGGAACGAGTTCTGGCAGCCGTACGAGAACTTGGGTACGCGCCAAATTTCGGAGCCCAAGCCCTTGCAGCAAGGCAGACAAATACCATCGCCGCCGTGATACCGACTATGGAGAACGCTGTTTTTGCACGCGGATTACAGGCGTTTCAGGAAGAGCTGGTGAGGCATGGTAAAACGCTTCTGGTTGCTTCGTCCGCCTATGATTCAGAGCTGGAAGAACAACAGGTGCGTGCGTTGGTAGCGCGGGGTGCAGATGGGTTGCTGCTGATTGGGTACGATCGCGAACCGGAAATCTATGCGTTTCTGAAAAAGCAGCGTGTACCAACTTTGATCGCCTGGTCATTTGATCCTGACCAATCCCCGCCGGCCATCGGCTTTGACAATCGGGCTGCGATGTTTGCCCTTGCCCGGCAGGTCATTGGATATGGGCATCGGCATATCGCGTGTATCTCTGCACCAACCGCTTCGAATGATCGGGCAAGGGAACGCGTTCAAGGCATTCGGGATGCCAAACAAGAGGCCGGTCAAGACCCGAATACAATGTTTCTTGTCGAGACCGCTTACGGCGTTGAAACTGGTGAAGTTGCTTTGCGCGAGGTCATGACAGCCGCACCAGAAACCACTGCCGTGATGTGCGTCAATGACGTTTTGGCGGTCGGAGCCTTACGTGCGGCTCGGGAAATGGGGCTTGAGGTGCCCAGGGACCTCTCAATTACCGGTTTTGACGATATCGAAATTGCAATGCTCGCCGAACCCGCTCTTACAACGGTCCATGTCCCGCATCGCGAGATGGGTCGTCGCGCTGCAGGGATGCTGATCCAGATACTCCGTGATGCGCACAGCGGTCAAAGTGTTGAGTTGCCGACAGAAATAAGACTACGTCAATCACTCGGTCCTGCTCGCACTATTGAGTGATCCCGACCTTGAGGGCTATCTCTGGAAATCTACCCGCTCGAATCTATCAACGATGTACGACTCGGATTCGGCATGCACGGCCAATCCAACTTGAACTACTGGTGTGAGTATTTCTTAGATTCAGAGTTTATGGCTAGCAGACTAAGAAAGCTGTGAGAGTGATTGCTGTGAGGAAGGCCTTTGTGTGCGGCTCATCCGTTGCGATGCAGAATGCCCCGAACCGGACGATACCTGCCGTGGCAGTCGAGCAAAAATTATTATGTCGCGGCTGTCTTTCAGGTTCTGGTCACGTGGTTAACAGAGCCGAAAGTTCATTTGCTCCCTTTTTCAGGATACCCAGAAACGACATCAGGCTGTTGACGTTGTGACGTTGTGTCGGTGCATGAACCGAAAGTGTGCCCACCAATCGGCCTTGCCCATCTTGAACGGGTACTGCTAGGGCTGCCATTCCACTCATGAACTCTTCATCATCAGTGGAATAACCGTTCTCAGCGATATGTTGGATTTCCGTGCGCAATGACTGCGGGTCGGTCAGTGAACTTTCAGTCTGTGGCTGCAGATTTCCTGCTGAAAGAAATCCATCCAGTGTTTTCTGCCGGAGCGTGGACAAGTACATCTTACCGCTGGCGGTGCAATGAAAGGGAACCTGTGTCCCGACCGGTAATTGAATGCGCAAAGGCCACTTCGTCTCGACCCGGTCAAGATAGATCATGCCCTCTCGGTCGGGGATGGCGAGATTGCAGGTCTCACCAACCTGTTCGGCGACACTGCGTAAGATCGCCAAACGCGCTGTGCGCAGATGCTCGGACGACATGGTGTTGACTGAAAGCAACCGCAGACGGTGCCCGGGACCGTATGAGCGGCCATCCAGATCGCGCTGCAGGAAACCTTCGGCCTCTGCTGTTTGCAACAAACGGTGGATTGTTGGTTTCGCCAGACCGAGTGCCTCGATCAGGTCCGATGGTTTGACGGCTACCCCGCGTCGCGCCACCTCCTCAAGGATGAGGAGAAGGCGCAAGTTAGTTGGGATCTGAGTTTCTTTGTCTTGTGTTTCCGTCTCGGCCATCCCGGAACAGTCTAGTTATTCGGCAGCAGGATCAAGGCCAGATCGGGCACAAGCGACACCAAAATCCAAACCGACAGCAGAGACACCAGATAAGGCACTGTATACCTCAGCAGTCTGAAGTAGGGTACTCCGGTCACGCCCGAGGCTACGTAAAGGTTCAGCCCATACGGCGGGGTAATGAATCCGATCGACGCCCCAACAAGGAAGATCACCGAGAAATGGATCGGATCAATCCCGACCGAGGCTGCAATCGGCGCCAGGATCGGGGCCAGGATAATCGTGACAGGCAGGCTTTCCAGTACCATGCCCGAGAAGAAAACGATCACCATTGAAGTAAACAGAACCGCATGGTAGCCACCCATCGAGGTTACGAAATCCCCAATGGTTTGCTGAGCGCCAAGCAAAGACAGGATCTGCTGCATCACCACAGAAATTGCGATTAGCGGTGCGAGGATGCCTGTGATCTGGGCCGAACGGATCACGATCGAGGGGATCTCGGGGATCGTGAAACCTTCGACGACAAACATCTCGGCATAGCTTTTTTCGGTGGGTGAGATGTCGTTCCGCGCGCCCATGATCCGATTGATCGGATAGCTGACCAACCCTGCAATAACGCAGAAGCCGACCGTCACTCCGGCTGCCTCAGTTGGTGAGAATTTGCCTGTGTATATACCCCACAGCACCAGCCCGATGGCAAAGAATCCAAGCCAGGCACCGAATGCAGTTTTCAGCACCCGGTTCAGTTGCAGCGGAATCAGATGTCCCCAGCCGTTCATGCGGCAAATGATCCAGCAGGCGAACTGCATGCCAAAGACCATCAGCGCGCCCGGAAGGATACCCGCCACGAATAGCTCGGAAATCGGCAGGTTCATCAGGAAGCCATAGACGATGAAGATGATCGAGGGAGGAATGATGATCCCCACCGTACCGCCTGCCGCCGCCGTGGCCGCGCTGAACCGTTCGTCATAACCCCCTTTGACCATCTCGGGGTGCAGCATCGAGCCAATGGTGGCTGTCGTTGCCGAGTTCGACCCCGAGATCGCAGCAAACAGCCCACAAGCGCCGAGTGACGCCATCGCTAATCCACCGCGTATCCAGCCCAGACAGGCATAGGCGAAATCGCTGAGCCGCCGCGCGATGCCCGATTTATTGATCAGGTCGCCGGTCAGGATGAAAAGCGGCATCGCCAGCAAGGCGAAACCCTTGTTGAACACGTTCAGAAGTTCAGCACCCATGTTGTCCAGCGTCAGGCCAAGAACAAACGAACAGCCGATGACCCAATAGCCGATTACCAGCAAAACCGGCACGCCCAGCATGAACAGAAAGGTGACCGCAAGAGAGATCAGTGTGACCATAGTTCCGTCTGTCATCAGTCTGCTCCGATCACGGCCTGCTTGATCAGCGGCTCGCCTGTTTTCCAGTTGTTCAGATCATCGGCAAGGTTCTGGAACACGCGCCCGACCATCAGAAAGAACGACAGCGGTGCGGCCAAAAGGAACCACCACTGCATGATATTGTCTGTGCCCAGAACGATCTGAAAGTTTGATGCCGACAATGCCACCAGCCGTGTTGTGGTCACGATGACGATCACCGCAAAGATGAACCACAATATCGCGTCGAGTATCAGGCAAGCCAATTGCCCAGCCCTCGGCATTGCAGTGCGGAATTCGCTGAAGCTCAAATGTGTGCGCAGGCGGACGTTATACGACGCCCCAAACCACGCCATGACCATGAACAGCAGCGGGGGGATGGTGGTCGACCAGGGTTCCTGATCGTTGAACACAAACCGGTCGATCACGCCCCAGAAGATGATTAATGCGATCGCAAGGTAGGAATACACCATCACCGACCGTTCCAGATGACGTTCAACAAAGGGCACCGCCCGATAGATCAACATGATCACGATTCCGCCAATCGCCGAGACAATCGCGCCCAACACCCAGGCGGCGTCGGATTCCAGTGCGGATTGAATCTCGAACGAATCCTGGCTGAGAAAGGCGCTGAAAATCGCGCCGATGTCTGCCCAAAACGACATGAACCCCGTCCTCCCAGTCGGTATAAAGTTGAACCGGCCCGCTCAGGGCCGGTTCGTAACAGTCTATCAGGCTTCGCCTTTCCACCAACGGCGCGGTTCGACATTTTCCGGCAGGGTGTCGGCCGGAATCTCGCGCGCGATGTCGTAGATTTCCTGATAGGTATCAATGCCGCCTGCCCATTTATTCAGACGTTCGCGCCACTGGGCCCAAGGCTCTGGGTTGTAGTTCGGAGCGCACATCTCTTCGGCCAGCTTGATCTGATCGTCAGCCAGGAATGCCGGGCGCACGCCATTTTCGGCGAAGATAGTGTCCGGCAATTGCGGCTCCGAGAAGCCTACCGTATTCAGCAATGCGGCTTCATTCGCACCCTGGATCAACGCTTGAGTGAAGTAGGAAGACTCCATAACTGCGTCCTGCAATTCTCCACTCAGACCGTCAAAGACCTCGGCCGACATGGACGTATGTTCAGTGCCGCAGAAAAATTTCAGATTGACCGACTGCGAAACCACCGGCGCCATGTTGGCGTAAGCCACGGCCGAGGCCCAGGTTTCCGCCCCATCGATCAGACCTGTCTTAAGCGCATCCAGTGTCTCTTCCCAAGCCACCGGGACTGGGTTCAGATTCAGCAATTGCATTGCAATCCGGCCCAACTGCGTACCCGTCACGCGGTTCTTGGTACCAAACAACTCTTCCAGTTTGGTGACGGTCGGCTTGTCGGCAAAGGTCGAACCCATTTGCAGGCCGCGTAGCTCACAATGGGTAAACAGGAACTTCAACCCGTGCCGTTTTTCCAGCGGATCACGCAGGATGCGCTGGCTCGCCGGGCTATAGAAGAAGTGATACTGCGCCGCGCGGCTGGGGAACATATAGGCATAGTCCAGCACGTTCAGATAAGGTGCGCCTCCGGCCGAGTTTTGAGTTGAGGCGGCATAAATATCGACGATCCCCTGTTGGGTCTTTTCGACACAGCTCAGCTGGCCGCAGATCTGGTTGTCGCCGATGAATTCGATGCGAATCTCGCCGTCCGTGCGTTCTTCCAGGTCGCGCGCGAACTCGATTGCGCCGGCGCGCTCAATCAACAGGTTGCGGGTGTTGAAACCCGACGCGCCGAATTTCAGCGTGTGCTTCGGCTCTTTCGAAAAGCGCTTCTCATAGGTGGATTCGGCGGCCTGCGCCAGATTCGCCAGACTCATCGCGCCGCCGAACCCGCCTGCCGCCAGCAGTGTCGAACTCATGCCGTAACGCCCGGCCACGCGGAAGAAATCTCGCCGTGAAATACCACTTAGTTTCCGTCCGATCTCCATTGCTTACCTCCCTGATCGCAATTATTGAGACGTTTTGTATCAAAAAAGGCTAGTATAATTCTTGCATCTTGCATAGAGTTTTTTTCAGCGAGTTTGGAAGGAGGCGGTCATGGAGGTGGATTATGCAGTTGTTGGCGCAGGATCGTCGGGCTGTGTCATTGCCAATCGGTTGAGCGCAGACCCCAACACAACTGTTGCGCTGCTCGAAGCAGGTGGCCGCGATACCAACCCGTGGATTCACATCCCCGTCGGCTATTTCAAAACGATGCATAACCCCTCGGTTGACTGGTGCTATCGCACTGAGCCCGACCCCGGCCTTAACGGTCGATCCATCGACTGGCCGCGGGGCAAGGTACTGGGTGGCTCATCTTCGCTGAACGGGTTGCTCTATGTGCGTGGCCAGAAGGAAGATTACGACCGCTGGCGGCAAATGGGCAACGAGGGTTGGGGCTGGGACGATGTGCTACCCCTGTTCAAACGCTGTGAGGATCAAGAACGCGGCGAGGATGAATATCATGGCGTCGATGGCCCCTTGTCAGTGTCCAACATGCGCATTCAGCGCCCGATCTGCGATGCCTGGGTCGCAGCAGCACAGGCCGCCGGTTACCCGTTCAACCCAGATTATAACGGGGCCGAGCAAGAAGGCGTGGGTTACTTCCAACTGACCACGCGCAATGGGCGCCGCTGTAGCGCCGCCGTCGCCTATCTCAAGCCCATTCGCGGTCGTCAGAACCTCAACATCATCACCAAAGCGCTTGTGTCGCGTGTGGTTCTGGATGGGAAAAAAGTAACCGGGCTGGTCTACCGGGATCGTTCTGGTAACGAGCAGACACTGACTGTTCGGCGCGAGGTCATCCTGTCCGGCGGGGCGATCAACTCTCCCCAAATCCTGATGTTGTCAGGGATCGGAGAGCCGGATCATCTAAAGGAAAATGGTATCAAACCGCTGCACGCCCTGCCGGGTGTTGGCAAAGGTCTTCAGGATCACTTGCAGGCGCGGCTGGTGTTCAAATGCAATGAGCCCACACTGAATGACGAAGTTCGCAGCCTGTTCAATCAGGCGCGAATCGCGCTGAAATATGCACTATTTCGTGCGGGTCCGATGACAATGGCCGCCAGCCTTGCGACTGGTTTCATGAAAACCCGGCCCGATGTTGAGACGCCCGACATTCAGTTCCACGTGCAACCCTGGTCCGCCGACAGCCCAGGCGAAGGTGTGCATCCGTTTTCGGCCTTCACGATGTCGGTCTGCCAACTGCGTCCGGAAAGTCGGGGAGAGCTGCGCCTGAACGGACCGGACCCATCCGAACATGTCAAGATCATCCCGAACTATCTGTCTACTGAAACGGACTGCCGAACCATTGTCGACGGCGTGAACATCGCGCGCGGGATTGCCAAACAAAACCCTCTGGCCTCGAAGATATCAGAAGAGTTTCGACCAACGGCAGAGCTGAGCTGCGAAGATTATGAAGGCACTCTGGATTGGGCCAGATCGAACAGCGTGTCGATCTACCACCCAACCGGCACCTGCGCGATGGGGAACGCCGAGACGTCTGTTGTCGACGCAAGACTAAAGGTACACGGTATTTCGAACCTGCGGGTGGCTGATTGTTCGATCATGCCGGAAATCGTCAGCGGCAACACCAACGCACCAGCGATCATGATTGGCGAAAAGGCAAGCGACCTGATAAAGGCGGATGCTTGAGAAATCTGCCATCGTATCTGATCGCCTGATCCCTACAGTATCAATAGATCAGTGCGTCAATCGCATCAAAAACGATCTGGCGCTGTGCCGGTGGTTGGAATCTGCATGCGCTTTGCCACCGCTTTGTCTTGTGACTAAACGAAGTCTGGTAACCGAACCTCGGATGATATTGCGTTAGCCAATAGTCCTAACTGCAATTCCAACTTTCTTTTGACCTCCCGCGCGTTTCGGCCGGCTCAAAGTCGATCTTTGCTGCCTAAATGAATGTCTCAGGCAGTTCCCTTTGGCTGACATTCACGAAATCCAAAACGACACGCTACCCACGTGCTAATGACGTGCCAGCAAGGAACTCATAATAAAGTCTTCAGCGCACACAATGATCCCGGTCATAGGCATTTCTGACAGTACACTACGATATGCACTACCTTCCAGAACTTCGATCACCAGTTGTGACGCCTGAAGGGGATCCGGAACGGTGCGCAATTCACCGCCAGTAATTCCTCGCTTCACTACGGCTTCCAGGGCCTCAGTCAAACTCGATCGGTTCTCGACGAACAGCTGCGCGATGTCCGGTTGACGAACTGCTTCGCTCGAAATTTCCAACGTGAGAATAACGTTTTCTGGCGCAGCAAGGTATTTTGCGTAGGCCTTGATGAACTTTCTTATGACTTTGGGCGCGGGCGCATCTGAGTTCAGGATTTTCAGAAACGGCTCCATCTCGCGGCGTTCAAGTATTGCGATTTCTACAAGCACATCATGTTTGCTGCGAAAATGATTATAGAGATTTCCAAGGCTGACGCCCGCCCGCGCAGCGATATCGCGGACGCCTGTCTGATGATAGCCGCGCTCAAGGAAACACATAACTGCGGCCTCCAAAATCTGGTTGCGACGCTTGGCTGTTGCCTTTTCCCGGATTGATTCCGGCTTCCTGGTGTCTTCGGTCATTTTTTCAACTTAATATTGAACGAACGATCGTTCATAGTATATGACACTCTATCGAATGCCGCAAGGTGCAATGGATTCGGCGGCACAGGAAAGACTGGTCTATGACAGACAAAACTTTGGAAACTCGGCAAAGACCGACCCGGCGGTGGCTTTGGATTGGACTATCGTTGGCACTGTTTGTAGCGATCGCCATCCTCCTGTTTGATACAGAAGATACAATTGATGTTCAGGCAACAACGACCTCACCTCCGCCACCGACCGTCTCGGTCGTCACAGTTGCTTCAGCAACCGTACAAGCGCGGGTTTCGGCGTTTGCCGAAGTTCGGCCTCGGTGGGATGCCAAGCTGCGATCTGCTGTGTCCGGGCGCATCATTGCAGTGCACAACGCTGCTTTGGCAGGGACTAAGGTGGAACGGGGTGCCCCTTTGTTTTCAATCGAAAATGCACCTTATCAAAGCGCCGTTGCAGCCGCTGAGATGGAGCTTGAGCAAGCGGAACTGGCGTTATTGCGCGCGCAGAACAAAGTGACAGTCGCGCAACGACAGTTTGACCGGGATGAAACAGAACCGCCAAACGAACTGGCTGTGAATCTGCCGCAATTGCGCATTGCCGAGAAATCCGTTGCAGCTGCGCAGGCACGGCTGAATGCGGCGCGAAATGAACTGAAGGACGCGGAGGTTGTCGCCCCTTTTTCGGGATTTGTAACCCATCGCTTTGCCAGTCTGGGCCAGACGGTCAACCCAGGCGATGCCCTGATACACCTTTCGGACGACCAGCAATTCGAACTGGTCGCCGAGTTTAGTCAGGCGGACTGGGCGTTGTTGGATCATCCGATCTCTGGCGCCACTGCTGATCTGACACAGCGCTCGGGCGGAGCGTTGGGGCGGGCTCAAGTCCGGCGTGGAGGAGGGTTTCTGGATCAAGACACACGGCAGGTGCGGGTCTTTCTGGATGTCACAAAGCCCGATGAACGCATACTCGCCGGAGACTTCCTGCAGGTTCACATACCCGGACGCCGGATCTCGGACACATTAACCCTACCCGAAAGCGTCCTGACCCGTGCGGGATACATTTGGCTTGTAGACGATAAGGACCAATTGCAGAGGCTTAGCCCGAACATCCTGTTCCGCAGCGAAGGTACAGTGACGGTATCGGCCCCCGAAGGGACCGGCCCGTGGCGCGTGGGCAAAACACCTTTGGCCTCGTTTCTACCGGGTCAGCGGGTGACGCCGCAATCAGATGGGGGCTGAGCCATGCACGCTCTGACTTCCTGGTTTATTCGAAATCCGGTCGCTGCCAATTTGTTGATGGCGCTGATCCTATTTCTTGGGGTGCAAACGCTGCTGAACATTCGGATCGAAGGCTTCCCCCGCATTCCGCCGGAAAGTGTTACAATCGCGATTGAGTTTCCGGACGCCACAGCCGAACAGGTTGATGAATTGGTGACCCAGAAAGTTGAGCAGGCCCTCGAAGGTTTGGAGGGCGTGCGTAGTGTGACATCACGATCCCAAAATGACCTAAGTGTCGTGACTGTCCGCCGCGCAGGTGGCCAGAAGCTACAAGCCGTCCTGGATCGTGTACGTATTCGGATCGACGGTTTGACTGATCTGCCTGATACTGCGCGCCGACCCGTGATCGAAGCCTCGGGTTTCGATTTCCCGGCGCTGTATCTGAACTTGTTCGGAGAAACAGACCCCGCCACATTGCAGAGCTTGGCGCAACGCCTGAAAGAAGAGTTGCTGGCGCAACCGGAATTGTCGCGGCTGCAAATCTGGGGCCTGATACCGCGGGAATTGCGCATCGAAATCGACCCGGCGTTGCTGCGCCACTATGGGTTGACGGTTTCGGATGTGACCCGTGCGATCGAAGGGAATTCGCTGGCCTTTCAGGCAGGTCGTCTGAGGACCGATGGCGGTACGATTTATCTGCGGGCCGATGACAGGGCGAAATACGTGCCGGAATACGCAGCTCTGCCGATTATCGAACGTGACGACGGGTCCTATGTGCCTTTGGGCGATATTGCCAAAATCGAAGACGGGTTTCAGAACGGCGAGTACTTGTTTCGCCTGAACGGCAAACCAACCGTAGGGATGGAGGTTCTGGTCGGGCAGAAGGAGAACCTGCTGGAGATCAGTGATGTCGTGCGCAGCACGGTTGACGAGTTCAGCCGACAGCTGCCGTCGCAGGTACAGGTCGAGGTTTGGGGTGATAGCGCTGGCTACATCTCGGACCGTCTGGCGCTGTTGCGCTCAAACGGGGTGCAGGGTTTGATCCTTGTGACCCTGATGCTGTCGATTTTCCTGAACGTGCGTTTGGCCTTCTGGGTTGCCATGGGCATTCCCGTTTCGGTCATGGGGGCGCTTGCTGTCTCGGGCTCGAAATGGGTGGACTATTCGCTGAACGATGTCACGACTTTTGGTCTGATCATTGCCTTGGGAATTCTGGTCGATGATGCCGTTGTAGTCGGCGAAAGCGTTTTTGAAGAACGCCGCAAGGGGAAGGACCCGATTAGGGACACGGAACGCGGCGTGCATCGCGTGGCTGTTGCGACCGTCTTTGGCGTGCTGACCACAATCGCAGCCTTTTTCCCGATGCTGTTGATCGACAATCCGCTGGGCAAGGTACTTGCCGGGTTCGCGGGCATCGTGATCCTGACGCTGATCTTTTCGCTTATCGAAAGCAAATTCATCCTGCCCGCCCATCTGGCGCAGGTTTCGATGCGGCAAGAGCGTCGATACTTGCCGACCCGCTTGTGGGGGCGGGTACAGGATTCTGCGCAGGGCGGGTTGTACTGGGTGCGGGATCGCATCTACCAGCCTTTGCTCGTCGCGGCGGTGCGTCAGCGCTACGCCGTGCTGATCTTGTTCATTGCCGCCGCAACGCTGGGGCTTGGCCTGATGTACAAGGGCAAGGTCAGGACGGTGTTCTTTCCCGAGGTGCCCGGTCAGGTCATCACGATGAACCTGGAAATGGATGCCCGCTCCCCCTTTGCACTGACCCGCAGGAACGTGAATCGGATCGAAGCCGTGTTGAACGAGCTGAACGTCGAGCTTGCAGAAGAGGCGAGCATGTCTGCTCCACCCGTTCAGACAGTATTCACCATCATCAACAGCGCTGGAAATGCGCAAATTTTCGCTGAAATGATCCCGGTAGCTGAGCGTCCGAATGTCCCGATCCTTTCTGTGGTCCGCGAATGGCGCGACCGGGTCGGTGCGGTCGAGGGCGCCACCGAGTTGGAGTTCACCGGATTGGAAACGCTTGCCGGAGGGTTCCGAATCCGGTTGGCGTCAAAAGACGAAGATCTTCTGCAGCAAGCCAGCGCTGAAATGAAAGGTTTCCTGTCGAACATCGAGGGCGTGGCAAATGTAAGGGATGGGTTGGTGGGCGGCCAACCTGAACTGAAACTCCGCCTGCGCCCGGACGCGCGGCACCTTGGTTTTAACGCCGAGGCTCTGGCCAGACAGATTGGCTATGGGTTCGGCGGGGCCGAGGTGACCAAGGTCAGACGCGATGGGTCCGAAGTCCGCGTAGTCGTACAGAACGCGCGTGAAAACCGCGATACGTTGGCGGATCTGGTGCAGACCCGGTTGCGCAGCGCATCCGGCGCCTGGGTGCCGCTTGAGACCGTCGCCGAAATCGAGGGCACCTATGCCTCTGGCACTATCGATCGCCGTGACGGCAAGCGCATGAACATCGTAGCCGCGTCCATCGACCGCGACCTTGTTGCTCCCGAAGAGGTGGGGCAGGCGGTGTTCGAGCAGCTGGTCCCGAAACTCCGTGCCAAATATCCCAGCGTAACCGTCCTGCCGGCCGGTGAACTGGAAGAGATAGCCGATATAAGCGATGGCCTGAAGCGCGCGCTGTTGCTGGCAGCCGTTCTGATCTATGTGCTGATGGCCGTGCCGTTGAAAAGCTATTGGCAGCCTTTCGTCATTCTGGCCATCGTGCCATTCGGCTTTATCGCAGCCGCCGTCGGGCACCTGATCATGGATGTCTCGCTGTCGCTGTTTTCGTTCTTCGGCATGCTTGCTCTGACCGGTGTGATTGTGAACGACAGTCTGGTCATGATCACCCGCTACAATCAGGCGCGAGAGGAAGGTCAGCCCGTGAATCTGGCGCTGAGAAGCGCAGGCATTGGACGTTTCAAGGCGATCTTTCTGACCACCGCAACTACAGTGATTGGTCTGCTGCCTTTGCTGACCGAAACCTCTGAGCAAGCGCAGTATCTGATCCCTGCGGCAATCTCTTTAGCTTTTGGAGAACTCTTCGGCACAGCCCTCATGCTGCTGCTGGTGCCGGTACTGATCGCCATCACCGAGGATGTCATTGCCATTCTCAAGTCACCCCTTCCGCAGCCTCCTGAAGAAAGGACAAAGCCATGATACGGAACCTTCTAGCCCCTGCATTCGCCGTGATAACGCTTGCGACACCGGCCTCCGCCGAGGGTCTGAATGTGACTGTGGACGGCATCCGCAACGCCAAGGGCAACATCGTGATCCTTGTATTCGATAACGCGCGCGCCTTTGACAGTTTGGATGTCTGGAGCGCCATTGACTACGCCCAGATTCCGTCACGTAAAGGCAGCGTCAGCCATGAGTTTTCTGACCTGAACGCGGGCCCATACGCTGTGCTGTTGTTTCATGACGAAAACAAGGACGATGACCTGAACATGACTGAGACAAAACTGTTGGAGGGGCTGGGTTCAACAGGTGCCTCAGACCCTCAGGACGAGCCGGATTTCAAGGCTGCCTCGGTTTGGCCGGGCGATGTGCGTGTTCGCATTCACTATGATCAGTAGTGCGCCATGCTGACAGATCGACAACTAACAATCGGCACGCTTCTGAGTGTGTTCCGCTGGCGCGTAGGGCTTACGTGGTTCCTGATCCTGGCTGAAACTGCCATGACGGTTCTGATTCCGCTGTTCGTCGGCTTCGCCATAGATGGATTGCTGAGCGAAGATTTTGAGCCCTTTGTGCAGTTAGGTGCGCTCATGGTTGCCCTCACTATGATCAGCGTGATCCGGCGGATTTACGATACACGTGTCTACGGTATGATCCGTGTCGAATTGGGCAAGGCGCTTGCCGCGCGGTTTTCAAATCTTCCAATTTCGTCGCTGAACGCCCGGATCGGCATGGGGCGCGAACTGGCCGACTTTCTTGAGGAGATCCTGCCCTCGGCAATCGCGGGGGTGGTGCAGTTCGTCGTATCAGCAATTTTGCTGTTTTACTTCTCGCCAGTTCTGGCCCTGTCTGCCTGTGGAGTTCTTGTCGGAATGATATCTGTGTACGCTCTGTTTCATTCGACGTTTTGGCAATGGAACCGTGCGCTGAATGAGCAAATGGAGCATCAGATCAGTGTTCTGGAACAACGACGTGACCGTCCGGTTTTCGTCCACCTGAGTAAACTGCGCCGGTTCGAAGTAAAGCTCTCGGATACCGAAGCCGTTCTGTATGGCGTAATCTTCATTCTGTTAATAGGTCTGCTCCTATTCAACCTGTGGTTCGCGACCCAAAACCTGGATGCGACACCGGGCATGATATTTTCGATTATCAGCTATTCGTGGGAGTTTGCGGAAGCCGCACTTGCTTTGCCCGTCACCTTACAATCCCGGTCTCGCCTGTCAGAAATTACGACCAGGTTGCAGAGCGATTGATCAGGCTTGCATACCATAAATGGCGTGATTCGGGATTTGTAATCAGGAAGTAACCAGTCCATTCCGGTCGTGCGTAGCCTAGCTAAAGGAGGGGTAAGAAGAGCTGATAAACTAGAGCTTTGTGAATTCAGACAAAGCCTGCAACGGGCGCATTATGACTGAAGATCGGGCGTCGCGCTGTAATCGTTCGATGAGCTTCTTGAATATGGCCGGATTTCAATAGCAGATTCAGGTAAGTCAGCTCCAAAAGGTCACGCTGTGCGCGGCTGCCACCCAGACGAGCGTGATCTGCCATGACCGGTGTCAGCTGTTGCAGCGCATCCGTCCAATCTTGTCGCGCAATCGCGCCCCACGCACGGGCCACCGGGCGAACAAGATCTGACGCAAAACCCAAGCTTGTTTCGGTCAGAACCGCAAGGCGTTCTCCTTCCCCTGCCATTGCATGAGCCAGTGCGCCATGTATGTCTGCAAAACTCATGCCTGGGTTTGGAAAAAACCGTGATGCGTATTCACTCAGGTCGCGCCAAAGTTTGGGCGCAACTGTTAGACCCGCAATCTCAGTGCGGTGCAAAAGTGCAGCAGCATCGGTTAGAACATTTATCGGCAACGAATAGGACGCTGCGGGTGCGATAGCCCCCTCGTAAATCGTCCATAGCTCAGCCTCATCCCCTTGCTCCAAGGCCCACAGAGCGCGATGCCAACTTAAGTGGCCGTGCAATACCGAGCGCACATCATAATCCGCGATCCAGTCGGCAAGGTATGCGCGACCGGCCTCTCCATAACCTTGCTCGTAGAGTGTGTGCGCTTTGAAGTGTGACGCGTTTGCATTGGCGTTGTTCAAAGCGAGCGAGCCGTCCATCATGGACATGGCCTCATCAAGCCGCCCAACTTCGCACAGCGCCTGACCGTGTACGCTCATAACCCACCAGTCTTCGCCCAAGGCATCAAATAATTTGGTCGTGTAGGCAAGTTGCGTGCTTTCCCGACCAGGCTCACCCGATGTCCCAATCAAACCAAAAATGTTGGTACAGATCTGCGCGACAAGGACATCGCGGGGGTGATGAGCAGCGTGCTTCAGAACTGCGCTTCGTGCCTGTGAAACACGTCCCTGAAGCAAGAGATCGAATACCGCGAGATGACCCTCCTCGCGCTCAGTCAACCCAGATGCGCAGGCGCGGGCCGACGCCATTGCCTCTTGAGCGCCAGACATATCGTTTTCATACATTCGAGCTCGAGCAAGCCCAACGTGACCGAGGGCGAAGCCGGTATCGGCCGTGATGGCGGCGGAAAAAGCTTCGCTTGCACCAAACGTTGCTGCAAGGATGTGATCAAGCCCCGCGACATAGGCATCCCGCGCCTCTGGCAGGCTGGTCGTCAACGTCAGTCCATATCGGTCAACCAGCATCTCCACACTCCCACTTTCGTCAGCATACTCAAACGTGCGTGCTCGCAACTGCCCAACGCTAGCACAAAAAGCGAAACCATAAGCACTATTGTGGATAATCGATTGCTATAGGGATCGAACCATCGGTTAACGGACTGGCCTTCTGGCCTTCACTGCTGATTGAAAAGATATTGGTTGAACCAAGCGTGCCTCATAGCCTTTCTTTGCCAATAGGGTTGTCCTAAGGAGGCACAGTGATGAGGTGCACATTGCCTACCAAGTATATGGCGATGGCTTTCTCGCTGCGTTTGACGGACCCGGCCAGGCGATCCATCGTGGCAAGGCGATTGGCGATGCCATTTCCACGCTGAATCTGGAAGTTCGCATAGGGGTTCACACAGGCGAAGTCGAAGTTTCTTTGCATTATGTGCGCGGAATTGCCGTTAACATTGCAGCGCGTATCTCTGAATTGGGCGGAGGCGGCGACATCGTCGTTTCCAGAACAGTAAAAGATCTGGTGGCTGGGTACGGTCTGGACTTCGAAAGTCTTGGAACAAAAGAACTGAAGGGCTTATCCGAAGACTGGCAAGTTTTTAGAGCGGTCTAAAGGCATCTCTAGCCATTCCACCCAACAGCTTTTGGAAGTCACAAATTAAACATCAAATGATGACGGCGCGTGGGGCCGAGCAGATCTTCATTAGCCTTAAATTGTGGTTTTCACCCAATCAATATGAACGGCGGATTTGGCCTCAAAGCCGCCGAATAGCAGCATGCTAGCCACCTCGGCACGAATGCTTCGGAGCTGGGCATCGCCTAATGTGTAACCGCTCTTTGAACGTCCGACATCGTTGATCCATTTGCCAAACGCATACTTTTTAGCCAATTTGCGACAATGGAGTTTCTCGACGTCAGCCACAACAGTTTCCTCGTCGCCATGTCCTGCATCGTTGCCTTCGTGGCAGGGTTTACAGGATTGTCGATGACGCGAGATCTTTCGACGAAGCCGGTCTTTGAAAAGAAGGCCTCGGTGGCTCTTGCGGCTGTTTCGCTTGGCGGTGGAATCTGGGCCATGCACTTCGTGGCCATGCTCGGGCTTCAGATGCCGATCCTGTTCTATTACGACGCTGCAATCACACTTGTGTCTGCCCTTGTCGCGATCCTGCTCGTCGGGGCTGCGCTTATTCTGTTGCATTTCACCGAACGCAACCGCGCCACGATTGCGATGGCAGGAGGCGTCGTTGGGTTGGGCATCTTGGCGATGCACTATATTGGCATGGCTGGCTTGGAGCTTTGCCGGGCAGTGTATACGCCCAGTGGCGTCATCTTGTCCTCGATTGCTGCAATAGCGCTTTGTATGCTGGCTTTCGCGATTGCCTACGGGCAGCGAACAAACAGAAACATTTTGCTGGGCACATTGTGTTTTGCAGTGGCGGTTTGCACCGTTCATTTTCTTGCTCTGGCGAGCACCCGTTTCGTCGCCGTGCCAAGTGGGGTTGAGTTTGGCCCGTTGATGAGCAACGAGACGCTGGCCATTGGCGTAATCCTGTTCAGTTTCATCATATTTGGTGCTTGCTTGTGGGTCAGCGTGACCTACCTGCCAGGACCTTCGAGGAAAGACCCGGAGCCAACAGAAGCGACCGTGGATGTAAAACCATTGCTGCAAATTCCTTGCGAACGGGATGGTGGAAAGGTCTTCATCTCTGCCGAAGATGTTCTGTTTTTGCGCGCGGATGGGCACTACACCCAAGTTTACACCGAAACGGATCGGTTGTTTTGTGTCTGGCCAGTGACCGAGGCCGCCAAGCGATTAGTGCCCACCGGATTTCTCCAGACCCACCGCAGCTACCTTGTCAATCCTCAGCGCGTGGCGCGGTTTGAGCGTACCAAGGATAAGGGCCGATGCCTGTTCGACGGGGATGGTTTACCACCCGCACCGGTCAGTCGATCCAAACTCAAGACGGTTCAGGATGCGCTTGCATCGCAGGTGGGCGCAATTCGTGCGACCTAGGGCGCATTTCGTGCAAAATACCTGTTTTTTGTTGATTTACTGAAGCGTCGCCAACCAAGCGCATGCAGTGATCCTTTCAGCCAGAACATTTGCTTGAAGGGAGGAGAGCCGATGATTCCAGCGGCATTCGAATACTACAGACCCAGGGACATGGCCGGTGTGCTGTCGATCCTGGAAGAGCATGGCGATGATGCCCGCGTCATGGCCGGTGGGCACAGCCTGATTCCGATGATGAAGCTGCGGATGGCGGATGTGCCGCATCTGATCGATCTTCAGGATGTTGGCGGCATGTCTGATATCGAGATCGGAGGTGACAGTATCCGCATCGGTGCGATGGTCACCCAGCACGCGATTATTGATCACGAAGCACTGGCTGACGCCGCTCCGATTCTGCGCGAAGCTGCCCTTCAGATCGCAGACCCGCAAGTCCGATACATGGGTACAGTTGGTGGCAACGTGGCCAATGGCGACCCCGGCAATGACATGCCCGGCCTGATGCAGTGCCTGGATGCGCGTTTCACTGTCGAGGGTCCTGACGGGGAACGCGACATCGCTGCCCGCGAGTTTTACGAAGCCGCCTACATGACCGCTCGGGAAGACGAAGAAGTGTTGACTTCAGTCACCATCCCAACGCCGCATGGCGGTTACGCCTATGAAAAACAAAAGCGCAAGATTGGTGATTATGCTACCGCTGCTGCTGCAGTCCAGATCGTGAAAGAAGGTGGCACCTGTGCCTCCGCCTCGATTGCAATGACCAATCTGAGCGACACACCGGTCTTTTCCGAGGCGGCTGGGGCCGCTCTGGTTGGCACCGGCGTCGATGCAAATGCCATTAAGACCGCTGTGGCCGCCATGCTCGGTGATATTGACCCCACCGAGGACAACCGCGGCCCCGTCGCTTTCAAAAAACACGTGGCAGGTATCATTCTGACCCGCGCCATTGAGCGCGCCTGGTCGCGTGCGTGAGGAGATCGTCCGATGTCAAAGAAACAACACTACAAGATCACGGTGAACGGCAAGGAAGAGGAATTCCTTGCCGAGCCACGCGAACTTCTCATCTACACGCTGCGCGAGCGGCTCAACATCACCGGCCCGCATATTGGTTGCGAGACTTCCCATTGTGGCGCTTGCACCGTCACCATTGATGGTAAATCAGTCAAGTCCTGCACCATGTTCGTGGCGCAGGCCGATGGCAAGGATATCACAACCATCGAAGGCATCGGCGGGCCTGACGCGCTGCACCCGCTGCAAGAGGCGTTTAAGGAACATCATGGGCTGCAATGCGGCTACTGCACACCGGGCATGATCACACGCGCGGCAAAGTTGCTCGAAGAGAACCCGAACCCGTCCGAGGAAGAGATCCGTTTTGGCATGGCAGGTAATATCTGCCGCTGTACCGGGTATCAGAACATCGTGAAGTCCATCAAAGCCGCAGCGGCCGAGATGAATGCAGCCAAGGAGGCGGCCCAATGAATGACATGACACCAGATCGTGAGGAACGCACCGCGAACCTCAAGGGCATGGGCTGTTCGCGCAAAAGGGTCGAAGATGCCCGCTTTACTCAAGGCAAGGGCAACTACGTCGATGACGTGAAGCTTGACGGGATGCTCTTTGGAGATTTCGTCCGCTCTCCCTACGCTCACGCACGGATCACCAACATCGATACGGCGGCAGCGCTTGAAGTGCCCGGCGTTCTCGCTGTGCTGACCGCCAAGGACCTTGAACCGCTCGGCCTCCATTGGATGCCGACGCTGGCCGGCGACAAGCAGATGGTTCTGGCCGATAGCAAGGTTCTGTTTCAAGGCCAGGAAGTGGCGTTTGTGGTGGCCGAAGACCGCTATGCGGCGGCAGATGGAATCGAGGCCGTCGAGGTCGAATACGAAGAGCTTGAGGTTCTGGTCGATCCGTTCAAGGCGATGGAATCAGAGATAGTTCTGCGTGAAGACACCGTGGGCGAGGATGGCAAACCAATCGATGGAGCACATGGTCCTCGAAAGCATCACAACCACATCTTTACGTGGGAAGCGGGCGACAAGGATCCAACATTCGAGACAATCGACAATGCCGAGGTCGTTGCCGAAGAGACCATGTATTACCACCGTACGCACCCATGCCCACTGGAAACCTGCGGCTGTGTCGCCTCAATGGACAAGGTCAATGGCAAGCTGACTCTTTGGGGCACGTTCCAGGCGCCTCATGCTATCCGCACTGTGGTCAGCCTGATTTCCGGGATCGAGGAACACAATATCCGTGTGATCTCTCCCGATATTGGCGGCGGGTTTGGAAATAAGGTTGGGGCCTATCCGGGCTATGTGTGTTCGGTCGTCGCCTCCATCGTCACCGGCAAACCGGTAAAGTGGATCGAAGACCGGATGGACAATCTGATGACCACCGCCTTTGCCCGCGACTATTGGATGAAGGGCCGCATTTCTGCCACCAAGGACGGCAAGATCACCGGGTTGCATTGCCATGTGACAGCGGACCATGGTGGATTTGACGCCTGCGCCGACCCAACCAAATTCCCGGCGGGTTTCATGAATATCTGCACCGGATCTTACGACATCCCGACTGCATTCCTTGAGGTTGATGGCGTCTACACCAACAAAGCGCCGGGCGGGGTCAGCTACCGTTGTTCCTTCCGCGTGACAGAGGCGGTTTATTTCATCGAACGGATGATCGAGGTGCTGGCGATCGAGTTGAACATGGACGCGGCAGATTTGCGCCGGATCAACTTCATCAAGAAAGAGCAATTCCCCTATCAGGCTGCGCTTGGCTGGGAATATGACTCTGGCGATTATCACACTGCATGGGACAAAGCGCTCAGCACCGTCGACTACGAGGGATTGCGCAAGGAACAGGCCGAGCGTGTAGAGGCGTTCAAACGGGGCGAAACGCGCAAGCTCATGGGAATCGGTCTCAGTTTCTTCACTGAGATCGTGGGTGCCGGCCCAGTGAAGAATTGCGATATCCTGGGTCTCGGCATGTTCGATAGCTGCGAAATTCGCATCCATCCAACGGGCTCTGCAATTGCACGGCTTGGAACGATTTCGCAGGGGCAAGGCCACGCGACGACATTCGCACAGATACTGGCCTCCGAGATCGGATTACCTGCCGATAGCATCACCATCGAAGAGGGTGACACCGATACCGCGCCCTATGGTCTGGGCACCTACGGCTCGCGCTCGACCCCGGTTGCCGGGGCGGCTACGGCCATGGCTGGCCGCAAGATCCGCGCCAAGGCGCAAATGATCGCGGCCTATCTGTTGGAAGTGCATGACGATGACGTCGAGTTCGACGTCGACCGTTTCGTGGTCAAAGGAGCGCCCGAGCGGTTCAAGACCATGAAAGAAATCGCGTTCGCCGCCTACAATCAGGCCATTCCAGGGATTGAGCCAGGGCTTGAAGCGGTCAGCTACTATGACCCGCCGAACATGACTTATCCGTTCGGTGCCTATGTCTGCGTGATGGATATTGATGTGGATACAGGCGTGCCAGACATCCGCCGCTTCTACGCGCTGGACGATTGCGGTACCCGGATCAACCCGATGATCATCGAAGGACAGGTGCATGGCGGCCTGACCGAAGCACTCGCCGTCGCTTTGGGCCAGGAAATCGCCTATGACGATCAGGGCAACGTGAAGACGGGCACGCTGATGGATTTCTTCCTGCCGACTGCATGGGAGGTTCCGAATTACGAGACCGACTACACCGTCACGCCGTCGCCACATCATCCCATCGGTGCGAAGGGCGTGGGCGAAAGTCCGCATGTGGGCGGGGTGCCATGCTTCTCCAACGCGGTGCAGGATGCGTTCCGGGCCTTTGGTCTGCGGCATACCAACATGCCACATGATCACTGGCGGATCTGGAAGACCGCCAATGAGCTTGGCCTGCATGGCTAAAGGCGAAAGGCAGGGCGGAGACGTTCCGCTCTGCCCGGAGACACACATGACCTGGACCGATTTACAATCCGCTCTTGAAGGGCAGGGCTATGTCGCATCCGACGACCTAGCAGTTGCTCTCCATTTGGCGCTGACGTTGGAGCGGCCCCTTCTTCTGGAGGGCGCCGCGGGCGTAGGTAAGACAGAGGTCGCGCGCACCCTGAGCGATGCGCGCGACACTAAATTGCTCCGACTGCAATGCTATGAGGGGCTCGACGCCGCGCAGGCCATCTACGAATGGAACTACCAGCGGCAATTGCTGACGATCCGCGCCGCCGCCGAAGATGGTGAGACGGGCAAAAGCGTTGAGGAGCGTATTTTTTCCCGTGATTTCCTGTTGGAACGCCCTCTATTGGCCGCCATTACCCAGGACACGCCGCCTGTTTTGTTGATTGACGAAATTGACCGCGCTGATGTGGAATTCGAAGCCTACTTGCTGGAAGTTCTGGCCGACTATCAAGTGACTGTGCCAGAACTCGGCACCATCACGGCCTCTAGTAAGCCGATCGTGATCCTGACATCAAACGGCACACGCGATCTATCCGATGCACTGCGTCGTCGCTGCCTTTACACCTATGTCGATTATCCGGACCGACAGACAGAACTTGCAATCCTCAAAGCCCGCTGCCCTGCGATTGAGGCGCGTCTTGGCGCGCAAGTCGTAGGCTTTGTACAAAAGCTTCGCGAGGAGGAACTGGAAAAGACACCCGGCATCGCTGAGATGCTCGATTTTGCTGCCGCCTTGATGGGACTTGGGATTGCGGATCTGACCAACGATCCAACCGTGTTGCACTCCACCTTAACCACGCTGCTGAAAACTCAAAGCGATCAGGCACAGATCACCGCCGAAGTCGCGGCCCGTATCGCGGGGAAGGCCGCATGAGCCGGGTTTCCAAATTTGCGGCGCGTGATCCGGGGCCAGCGGCCCGTGTCGCCGGGTTCATTGCGCATTTGCGCCAGAACGGCCTGCGCCTAGGTGTGGCAGAGGCAGAGCTTGCCTTGCTTGCCCTCGGCGAGGTCAATGCCGTTGTCCCGAATGAAAGCCGTCGCGCGTTACGGGCCATCTGCACAGGATGCAAGGATGAGGCCGAACGGTTCGACAGCCTCTTCGATAGTTTTTGGATGGATTCCGGTCGGGTGAAGCAAAGGGCCGTGCCCAAAGCGCAGTCTGCGCTCAGCGATGACGTGCATTCCTCTCGTCAAGCCAAGGGTCAGGATATGGGCGCATCGGGCAGCGCCATCGCTCCTGATTCCGGTGACGGCGAGGCCGACAGCGACGGCACCGGTAAACTTATCGCAACTCAGCAACGCAATCTCAGCCGCCGCGATCTGCGTGATCTGGTCCGCGCGGATGATATCGCAGAGGCCGAAGCAGTTGCGCGTCGCATCGGTGCCGCTTTGCGCGACCGACGTTCGCGCCGTCGGATCGCCGCCCGCAAAGGCGACCGCCTGCATTTTCGCAAGACCATTCGCCTGAGCCTTGCGACAGGAGGGGAACCTCTGCAGCTCTTGCGCAAGTCTCGCCCAGATCGCAGCCGCAAAATCGTAGCGCTTTGCGATGTATCGGGATCGATGAGCGTCTATGCACAAGTTTTCCTTGCTTTTCTCGCTGGGCTGATGCGCGCTGACAAAGATGCCGACGCTTATCTTTTTCACACACGGCTGGTTCGCATCACTGAAGCATTGCGCGACAAAGACGCACTGCGTGCAATTGGTCGGATGTCGCTGATGGCAGATGGCTTCGGCGGTGGATCAAAGATCGGGCCATCGTTGCAACGCTTTGCCGATACCTATGCGCGGCGCTTTGTAGATGGCCGGTCTGTCGTAGTGATCCTGTCGGACGGCTATGATACCGAGCCACCCGCAATCCTGGCAGCAGCGCTTGAGAAGCTGAGAAAACGCGGCTGTAAGATCATCTGGCTCAATCCATTGAAGGGCTGGAGCGACTACGCGCCCGTAGCTGGCGGAATGGCTGCGGCCTTGCCTTATCTCGACCTTTTTCAACCGGCCAACACCCTTGCCGATCTTGCCGCCCTGGAACCAAAATTGGTGACGCTATGAGTCCGGCAGAGATCCTAGACACGGACCTTGCCGATGCGGCACAAGACCTGCGTGACCGGCAAGAACCTTTCGCCTTCGCGACAATCGTGCGCACTGCGGGGGCGACGGCGGCCAAGCCGGGTGCTAAAGCGCTGCTCAGCGCGGACGGGACAATCCTGCATGGATGGCTTGGTGGCGGATGCACGCGTGGCGCGGTCAAACGCGCTGCGGTAGAGGCTTTGCGCGCCGGTCAGCCGCAACTGGTTTCTGTCGCGCCCGAGGAACTCCTGGAAGAAATGGGCGTGATAGCGGGGGATGAGATCGACGGGACGCGCTTTGCGCGCAATGGTTGCCCGTCAAAAGGCACCGTCGACATTTTTATCGAGCCCTGTTTGCCAATGCCCGAACTTGTCGTGCTTGGCGCATCCCCTGTGGCCCAAGCGCTTGGTTCCCTGGCACCGCAATTCCACTGGTCGGTTTCTGGCACCACGTCGACTGATACGACGTGCAATCGACGACGCTTCGTTGTCATTGCGACGCAAGGCCAAGGAGATTTGGACGCGCTCAAATCCGTACTGACAGATTTGCCCGACTATGTTGCCTTCGTCGGAAGCGCTCGGAAATTCGCGACACTGGCTGAAAAACTAAAGACCGCCGGCATAACGCCCGAGGCCATCAACACCGTCCACGCCCCGGCGGGTCTGGACCTGGGGGCGGTCACGCCCGAGGAAATAGCGCTGTCGATCCTTGCGCAGTTAGTCCGTGTCAGACGGCAGACTGTGGGGCTTGCCGATGGCTGATGTTGCCGCGATCCTTCTGGCCGCCGGTCTTTCCCGGCGCATGGGGGCGCAAAACAAGCTGCTGTTACCAATAGACGGCGTACCGATGATCCGCCGTGTAGCCATGGCTTACTTAGGCGCCATTGATACTGACCTGACGGTGGTAACAGGACATGAGGCGAGCGCCGTGCGCCGGGCATTATCAGGGCTAGCTGTTTCTTTGGTTCACAATGCAAACTTCACCAGCGGCCAGCAGAGCTCGGTTGCCACGGGATTGCATTGTGCACCTGACGCCCATCTGCTTCTGATCGGCTTGGGTGATCAGCCGCTATTGACCACTCAGGATCTGCAAGATCTGATTGCCGCTCACGTTGCAGGTGATGCGACTAAAGTGACGATACCTGTCCACAACGGCGCACGAGGCAATCCAATTACTATCCCGCAGCTATTGCGCCGGCGATTGCTGGAAAACCCCGTACGCCCCGGCTGCTTGGGCTTTACGCGCGATCATCCCGAACATGTACAAGCCGCTACGCTGCCATCGCCAGGGTTCTACACCGATGTCGATACCCCGGATTACTATGCGACCCATTTGGAAACCGCGAAGGAGCCGATCTCATGAGCCGACTTCTGATCTGGATGCGCAGGCGTCTTAAATCGCTCGAAATGACCACTGAACAAGCAGACAACATAAGATTTCCCTGTTGCTAAGAAGGACTAGAGTATGGAACTGAAGGACGAAATCATCATCAACGCCCCGAAAGATCGCGTCTATGCGGCACTGAATGATCCCGAGGTGTTGAAACAATGCATCCCGGGTTGTGAAGAACTAATCAAGCATTCTGATACTGAATTGGAGGCCAAGGTCTTGCTAAAAGTAGGGCCCGTAAAGGCGCGGTTCGGAGGCAATGTCACCCTGGATCAGACCGGCGCCCCTGATGCATTCTCTCTGTCTGGTCAGGGCAATGGTGGTACCGCTGGTCATGCAAAGGGTGGCGCAGATGTGACGCTGAGTGCAGACGGCGACACAACGATCCTGCGCTATGAAGCAAAGGCCGAGATTGGCGGGAAACTGGCTCAGCTCGGCAGTCGTTTGATCCAGAGCACAGCCAAGAAGCTCGCTGGAAAATTCTTCAAGTCCTTCGCTGATGTAGTAAATGAAGGCGCGATGATTTGATCTTAATGGGTGGGGATGAAGCGGTTCTGTAAGCTTGCTCCACCCGCGAACGACCAGAAAGGCAAATTGTACCGCCTGCGCAACAACAAACGGGCTGAAAAGTTGTTAGGGATTCCGAAGATCTTGGCCGTTTCGGTACTGCTTCGATCGGCGCTTTACCAAAACCTTTCCTTCGTACATTGGGGTCGTGATTAAGATTATTTAGATATCAGGCATCTTCGATGTATCACCCAAAGCGATGGTATCGAAAGTGAATCAATTCTAACTCTTTGCCGCCGAGAGTGTCGCAGGGAACCTCTACTGCAATAGGTTCAAGGAACTCCTTGAGGTTGGTAAGAAGCGTCTGATGGGTATTAAAGTTTGTTTCATTCAGCCTGATTCAACACCACGCTTGCCGATCTGTGTCGGCGTGAGGGAATTGCACTGAGTCTTCGGTTCCGACCAAATCTACGCCCGTGAATGAACGTATTGGCGACATGCGCTGCGCAGCGACAACAAATTTCTACACTTGCGACTGAATGCTGCGTCAGCGAAGTATGGAATTCGAATGACGGTTAGTTCCGCAAAGTGGACTTACATCGCGATTTTGCGAATGACCAAGTTGAGCCCAAAGCGGCCAAATGTTCGGCATTGCCCTTGCCTCTGCAGCGGGACAGGACTTTCGCCTAACAGTAGTAACACGAGCGTCCATATCTTGGACGGCAAAAATATCAGGAGGTCTGAGTAAGCAACCAGATATTTGTCATAAAAATCAAGCATAGGCTCCAAGGGTCCGTATGGATCAGTCTATCCAGATTGAATGGTCCTACTTGGGTAATATGTTGTGATTAATCCTGAACAGATTTGTTGGATCATAATTGCCCTTTATTTTCGAAAGTTTCTCACCATTCACACCGTACGCGCCAGCCATATGATCCGCTTCGTCTTCGGGCATAAAGTTAACATATGCGCTGCCAGACGAATGGGGTCGCATCTGATCATAAAGTCGCCGCGCCCACGCAATGCACTCACCATCCTTGTTCGGGTCCTCCCAACGAGTGTGAACATTCATTATGAAGTGTGCAGATCGTTGCGGATAAGCTGTTGAGTGGGATTCGATGCGCGCCATTGCGCCACCTACATGGGCAATAAATACTTCGCACGCAGGGTCGGGGAGGCTGGAAATCGCCTCGAGAAGACCTGTGATCGCATCCGAGGAAAGCGCATCGAAATCATGGCTTTTCCAATAGTTCCGAGCACCAGGTGTAAGCAATGCGTCGAATGCTGCTTGCCAGTCCACAAAGTTGTGAGGTGAGATAACGTCGGCTATTGGTTCTCCAAGCGCGCGCAAAGCCCCCATGGCTATTTCACCCTCGTCTATGGGGCCGCTGTAACAAGCTGCGAAAATCAGCACCTCTCTCCCATGCCACTCTTCTGGTAGGAACGGCAGGGGAGGAGCTTTTCGCATCACGCTCCAGACCGTCAGCTCATCCGGTGATTCATCTACAATGACTGCGAATTCTGCAAGAAGCTCTGCTGCCTTTGCGATCGGGTGAACGATCAGGCCGGACAAAACCTCGGGCCCAAGATCATGCAACTGGAACTCGAATGAGGTCACGACGCCGAAATTGCCACCTCCTCCGCGGATGGCCCAGAAAAGCTCCGGATGGCTTGTGGGCGAGGCGGAAACAATCGCCCCATCTGCCGTCACGACTTCTGCCGATAGAAGGTTGTCGATCGTCATTCCGAATTTCCGCGTCGTCCACCCAAAACCGCCGCCAAGGGTCAAACCCGCGATACCAGTTGTCGAATTGATGCCGACAGGGACTGCAAGCCCGTGAGCTTGAGTTTCACGATCCACATCGCCAAGCAACGCGCCTGGCGCAACCCGACCGGTCTTGTTGACAGGGTCCACGTGAACCGATCGCATTTGGGACAGATCGAGCAATACGGCCTCGTCTGCAACAGCGTGCCCCGCAATCTGATGCCCACCTGATCGGACTGACATTATGAGATCGGCGTCTCTTACAAAGTCCACCGCTTTCTGCACGTCGCTTGCGCCCATCGCTCGTACCACAAACCCAGGGTGACGTTCGAACATGCTATTCCATGTTGTTCTTGCGTCTTCGTATTCCGGAGTGCCCACTAAGTAGACGCCGCCGCGAAGAGAAGAGTTAAGCGCGTCCAAGGCGTCTTGATCCACACTTGCCGTGTTTCCGTCGAGTGTTTTTATGTCGTACATGCATAGGCCTCCCTGTTTTTAGGTCAGGCTTCTTGCGCAGCTGCCTCATGTAGATGTGAAGCCCGAGGCTTTGTCCTGCAGAATAATCGCCTCGGTTTAGGATTTGAGGTGCAAATAGTCAGGCGAAAATACCAGGATCTATATGATCTACCGGTGTAATGACATCGGCAGGAATGTTAAGGCGCTCCGCCGCTTTTCTGAGGCTTTCCTCGTCGGGGGCCTCATACAAACAGTATGTTTTACGCTTGTCTGCGCTGAGGAACGAGAAAATCCACTCGACCCCAACTTCGTCATTGATCTCTTTGATGTGAATTTTGTCGTCGTCGCTGACGTTCAGCTGTTCCGCAAAATTTCTCTCGATTATGTATCTTGGCATAATGCTCCCCCAAGCATGTAAATGGCTTTAAACAGCTACTCCTTCGAGCTTTGACCTAAGGGAAACCATACTCAATTGCTGTGAAATTGCCAACGCTTCCCCTTCCAGTTGAAACGCTAGTTCCAAATCATTCGTGCGGCCCCGTCGCCTAAGTGTGGATGCATATGCTGCTTTGCTGTGCGCAATCCAAGGAGGGCACTTCATGCGCGTGTCTATTTCGATGGCCTTTTGGAACATCCTCTCAGCGGTGTCCCAATTTTTCAGCACCGCTGCCAAATTGCCCAGACGTCTTGCAGCCGCCCCGGCGCAAACAGTCGTTGCACCTGCGGTGACCGTCAGCTCTTCGTATGGGGTCAGCATGTCATAGAGTGTCCCAGCATGTCCCAGATGCTCGACTGCGACGCAAATGTCAGCAAGATAAGACAATGTAGTTGAAAACATAGCATCAGCGGGCAGATCGAAGCCTTTCTCTGCCATTTCATTAAGTATGCGTTCAGCTGGTTCCTTGTAACCCAACTCGGCGGCAATAAGGCCAAAACCAGGTTTCCAAGAAATGTCTTCCGGGCTTTCAGTCATCAGCCTCTTGATAACCGGTGCGACTTCGTGCAGTCGGTTTTGTTCGCGGCGGATGGTAAACATCTGAACACCGAAGACGCCCTCAACATGTTCTCCGTGTGTCTCCCGACCAATTTTCACCGCTTCGTTGGCATGCTTCTCTGCCTGCTCAAAATCGCCGTCCATAATTGCAACCATGGCGCGCGCATGTTTCTGTACCCAGTAGAGTTGCAGGTGGTTGTCCTTTTCCGAAATCTCCGTCAGCAATTCGAGTGAATGATCCATCAAGTCGCGGTCGGCCATTTCAGCCCCGACAAACAGGCTAAGTGTCCGGTCCCGACCCTGATCAATACTCCCTAGGTTCTCGGCGACCCGATGCATTGCATCAAGGTTTTCACGCCAATGACGTATCTCTCTTCCTTTGCGCGCAACGAATGGCGCCCCATAATGCATCATCATCACCGAGAACTGGGATTTATAGTCCCCCAGTTTCGCGGCCAGTTCCATTGATTGCTGGCCAAAGCGTGCGCCTTCAGAAAACTGGCCGACAAACATATGTGCCCGTGCAAGTTGGCTCATTAATCTGCACTGCCTAACTTCATCATGGTCGGCAAGGTCGTCCAGAGCTCTATTACAAAGCTCAATAGCCTCGCTATGTCTCTTACTCGACATCATGCACGAGTCCGCAAAATGGTTCGCGGCATCAGCGGCGAGCGCTACATGGCGTATTCCACGGGCGGCGTCCGAGGCTTCTTTCAAGGCCGCTATCCCCTCCGGCAACTGACCCAGGCTGTCGTGGCTTCGACCAATCAGGATTTTGGCTTTAATCGTTTCGACACTGTTATCGTCCCCAAGATTTTCGGCAGCTTTGAGCGTTTCTTTAGCGTTGACCATCGCCTCTTGGCTAGCGGATCGCGCCAATGCCATTTCGGTCGCCGTCTGCCATTTGTCGAACGCAGCACGCCATTCTTCGGCCTCTGAAAGATGGCGGGCAACCAGCTCGGGTCGACGTTCAATCTCTGCTGAACGCAACTGCATCAAAGCACGAGCCACGTTTGCATGTTGTTGTCGGCGGGTGGAGCCTAACATGGATTGATAGGCGGTGTCCCGAATAAGGGCATGACGGAAAACGAAATGCCCTCGATTGTGCCCGCTTTCAAAGATCAAACCCGTTCGGGACAGCTCTTCTATACGAGACTGAGTCTCCGCACTGGCAAGACCTATTGCGGATGCCAGCAGACCAGGCTCGAACTCCCTCCCAATGACGGCACCTGTTAACGCGACCTGTTTGGCCTCTGGCGAGACCGCGTCAAGACGTGCCATCAATGTGCCTTTCAAAGACGAAGGTATGTGAACTTGCCTGTGTTCGCCCGCCTCAACAATCGCTCGGGCCAGCTCCTCTACGAACAACGGCACACCGTCCGTCTTCTCAATAATTGTGGCGATCAGTGCATCGTCGGGTACTTTTCCGATAACATTGCGCACCAAGTTCGAGACATGGGTTGTATCAAACCGACGCAGCTGGAGCGTATGTACGTGCGCTTCCCCATCATCACGGACAAGTTCCCAGCCGGGCCTATGGGTGATCAAAATCATTAAGGGCAGATCTGCACAAATTGCTTTGAAGCGATCCAAAAGGGCTTGGGTGGAAGGATCAATCCAATGGGCGTCCTCAACGCAAAGAATAACAGGGCGCGTTCTTGAGCGTACCTGAACCGTTTGGATCAAAGTCTGAATCGTGAGGTCACGTTGCTCCTGCGGTGACATATCGAGTACGCTTCGGGCAAGAGCACTGTGGGGCGCAACCAGCGCGGCAAAGACGGGTAGAACCTGTTCCCAGTCCAAGCCTTCCCGGCTTTCCAACATTTTTTTTACAAGATCGAGAATTTGATCGTCATCAAAATCTGTCCCCACACCAGCGTCCTGAGAAATCCTCTGGGCGACAGGGTGGAACGGGCTGCTGGTAAGGTAAGGAGAGCAGTTCAGCCTGATAATATCAGCTTCGCTAGTCGCTACAGCGTTAGCGAGAAATTCTTCCGCCAATCGCGATTTACCGATCCCAGCTTCACCGGCAAGCAGAACAACTTCGCCCTGACTATTCTGAGCACGCAGCCATGATTGCAAAAGGATACCTTTTTCGTAGTCGCGGCCAATCATAACGCTGCCGATTTCGTCCCTGTAGGACGCTCGAAATCGGCTTTCCGCGCTGTGTTCTGATACGACAGTCAAAAGGTTCCGCGGCTCTTTGAAGCCTTTCAATCTAGTTAATGCACGAGGCGCCAACTCAAATAGCCGATGCAAAGTTTCTTCGGTTTCCTCAGCAGACAATACAACCGAGTTTGGTTCTGCGTGCTCCTGAAGCCGTGCTGCCAGATTGACGATCGGACCCGTCATCGCTCCTTCTTCGTAGGTGTTTTCACCGATCGTATCGCCAACTACCACGTCGCCACTCGCGATGCCAAACCTGGCTGACAAACGCTCACCGTCAGGTGTTTTAAGCTCTCTGACCCGCCGAACGGCTTCAAGACCAGCCTTTACGGCGCGAACTGCATGATCTTCATAGGCTGTCGGCCAGCCGAAAAACACCAAAAGGCCGTCACCCAAAAATTTCGAGACGTAGCCGCCGTACCTGCTAACTGCTCCTGCAACCGCATCCTGGTATCTCCGCAGCAGCTCGCGCATGTCTTCGGGGTCAAACCGATTAGTCAACTCCGTCGAGGCGACGAGGTCCGCAAACAAAACTGTTAAGTGACGCCTTTCTGCAATCCCCAATGAAGCAGGCTTCCTCGCGGATGTTGCCTCGTCTTGCGACCCATTGGAAATGGGGGGGCGACCGACTTCGTCTTCATCAGCGTCTATGGATTTTGGTGGATGATACTGTCGCTTTTGGCTAATCAAGTCCTGAACCGCTTCCAGGATGATTTTTCGGTGACCCAGACTAACCCCAAGTTCTTTAAGGTCTTCGTTTGATAGCAATGGCAGGACACGCTCGTCGATATCATTCTGGGCAAAAGCGTCGGCGTATTGATCCAGTTCGAGATCTTTCAGCCATTTGTGGATTTCAACTACCATAATGGGATCATGCTGAGATACGGGGCGTTAATCAAGAAAACGCTGTAAACACAGACGGTTTTTGGCGACAAAACGTCCGCATTGCCTTTGACAGAAATGACACTTGGTTATCGAACCTTGCCGGGACTCAGTGGGTTCTTGCGCCTAGTTCTCCCACAGCGTGCATTTGCTGCGTTGCCGCAAAAGGCAATTCTGTCCGCATTGCATTCGATCGCGGCAACTTGCGTAAACGTCTACTTTGCGGACAAAGCTGTCGTTGGTTGTTTAGTTTTCGATCTCCGGATTCTACAGGGTGGTGCCCATTGCAAAGATGCTCTGACACAACCTCTCAATCCGTAGTGTTTGGATTTGAAGCGACGGAAGGACAACTTTCAATCGGTTCGCAATTGCAGTCCACTGATCTAAGGTTATAGAAAAATCAACAGCCTCATGTGGTGTGACCATGAATCCCGAACAAATATTTGCCGTCCTGTCTGCTTTGCTTGGAGAGCCTTCTGATCCGACGGCTTTTGAAGCTCAATTCGCGGGTGGAGCAGATACGCGCTATCCGGTCGAAATCACTCCGTGCACGCGCCCCGTCGTCCCCGATGAGATTGACGGAGAAACTGTAATCTGCGGTATCGTGGCAGTACCTGAGGACCACAGAGATGCTCAAAGCAGGACCCTGGACCTGAGCTTCATCGTTTTCAAGGCTCATTCGCTGGCACCCGTGGCAGACCCGGTTGTCTACCTTCACGGGGGACCGGGCGGCGGTTCAGTTGAATCTGTGCGCTCGCTCAGTCTGTTTTTTGACCATTTGCGGGGGCGAAGGGACGTCGTGGCGTTCGATCAACGCGGCGTCGATGCCAGCGCCCCGGATATGGATTGCTTCGGGACTCTGGCAAAAAACCTGGAGCCAATCGTCGATCAGTTGGGCGGGGCTGACCTACCTCAGCTGGAGACGGCACTTGTTCGCGACTGCATTTCTGAATTGACCGAACGAGGCTTCGATCTTCCGCAGTTCAACACGACCCAAAATGCTTTAGATGTGCGAGCTGTAATGTCGGCTCTTGGCTACGCTGAGTACAATATTTATGGCGTTTCATATGGCACCAAGCTCGCGCTAGAACTCATGCGCTCTGCGCCAGAGGGTGTGCGTGCAGTCGTTTTAGACAGCGTCGCTCCACCCCAAATCGCGCTTTACGACACTCTGTTCGTCCCACACACCGAGGCCATTTTTAATACGTTCGCACCGTGTGAAGCGGATCCTATCTGTGCGGAGGCATATCCCGACATAACGCAGCGGTATTTTAACCTCCTTGAAGACTTGGAGGCACGTCCATTGGAGGCTGCGGGGATCGAGATATCCGGGCAAGTGCTTTTCAGCATTTTTTCCGGCAGAAACGATTGGTCCGACCCAACGATCCGGGGCTTCACCACTTACGCGCCCGCACTGGTCAGAGAGCTTGAGGACGGAACGGTCGACCTCATCGCACAAATCATCAACGGTGACCTTCCACCCCAGCCCTCCGCAGAAACGTTGTTGGCGGGTACGTTAGACCTGAGCACCGATGAAAAGGCTCTGGCGCAAGCTGCAATCAACGCCATGTCGCAAATGGAAATTGCTTCCGACACTGCGTCCTCGGCTTTGGAGCAGCTTGAAGCGGATCGCGACCGAGATCTAGAACCGGCTTCGTTGGGAGAGTTCTTTGACGATGCTCTTGAAGATGCTCTGGCCGGGTTACCTGATCGGGCGGATCGCTTGATGTTTGCGAAAGACTATTTAAACCTCCGGTTTGAAACGCCGCGTGCTGGAGCGTTGCTGGACCTAGTCCGCGCCCATTTCAATGAGGCGACAGCAGGACGGTTAGCCTCATTGATCGCTTTACTAAGCCCCGAAGATGTCGAGCGTGTTTTCAGCTTGATCGCGACAGATAACGCAGCTTTGCAAACAATTATGGAGGGTGAGTTCGAGCTCTTGCTTTACGCATGTCAGGAAGATTTTGTAGACGGTTTCAACTCGGCGGCGGGGTTTGGCGCTTTAGTAGCAGAGTTGGGATACGGTCCATTGATGACAGCGGCTTTAGCTGAAATTCCGAGCCTATTTGCAGATTGCAGCGAGTTCACACCGGCACCTCGAGACAACTACCTCGAACCCGTGCTCTCCGACATCGCGGTACTGGTGCTGTCTGGTGAGATTGACACACAGACCGCATCTTCCTGGGGTGGACTAGCGGCAGACACTTTGCACAACAGTCAGTCGTTCCTGTTCCCGGAAACAGGGCACGGGGCCCTTGTTTTCAGCCAATGCGCCCGCGATATTGGTGAAGCGTTTCTTGAAAACCCCGGGGCAGGCATCGATGGCACATGCGTCTCGGATCTAAGGCTACCGTATTTGATGCCGGACGGCAGCTTGCATAGTGTCGAGAATTGAAGACCGCTTAAGCAAATGGAGAGTCCAATGAAGGCCCTGATCACAGCAACGATTTTGGCGATTGGCTTTGCATCGTCTGCCCATGCATTTGATCGTCAAACGACTGACGCGCTTCAACTGTGCCACGACTATTTGTGGGATGTACCCAAATATGCTGACCTGCCAAACGCCGCAATTTCCGTATTTCCGGGCATTTTGAACGATCAAAGTATCGTCGTTTTCTGGAATGTGTATTGGGACGACCCAACAATACGCGCGGCAGGTAATTGTACAATCATTGACGGCGCGGTGAAGGGTTTTGAAGATTATCTGGCGCAGGAATAGGACAAGAACCGTGCCGTCTTTTGCAAAAACGTGGCGCGGGTCGGAGACTTCATGAAGCGGTCAGCGTTTCTCTGGCCAGCGGCTGCGCTTCTTATAGCGGCGGGCACTATTTGGCTTGTATCTCGCCCTCTTTTACGGATTGAAACACTCAGAGACTTGGCGGAGGCAGTACCGCCTGAACCGGCGCTCCTGAACGCATCAGAGTTGGAGCAACGCCTTCTGGCAGTCGGCCTTCACCCGACCGGTCAGCTAAGCGATCTCGGCGTCGATGACCACCTTGCTCGGCTGGAAGCCGACAAGGTCGACGCAGCTACACTGAGCGCGTATGCCGATGCCATAGCGGAATTGTCGGCAGTCAGCGCGGATCGCGGTCAAGCCTTGCCGCCGACGCTTTGGGATGTGAGCACGCCAGCGCTTCGTGAGGCGGGCTGGACTGTATACACACTCACCGACGCAATGGCATCAGATGCCGGAGCAATTCACGTCGCACTTCTATCTGATGCTTACGCGGCTTTTCTCGAGCGCAAGCCCAATGCATTGGAAGGCGCATTGGCGCTGCTGCCGCTTTCCCGTAACTATGTCGAAACGCTGCCAGAGAGTGCGCGAGCAGAGCGCGAACGCCATGCCAAGACAGAGGGACAGGCCACTCTGTTGATCTGGCAAGCTCTGTTATCAGGCACAAGCAGGTACAATCCCTTAACGCACCGCCCCCTGTGGAGCCACGGCTATATCGGCCACTTTAGTGTGCCTCACATCCATCAATATGCAACGGGCGAAGGCCTTACCGCGAGCCAGGTTTGGGGAGTTGACGGGTTCAATCCCGCGTTCGTCGGCCCCCCTACTAATAGCAATCAAGTGGAACATTTGGGCATTAGCGCATTGCTACAGGGCGTGGCGCATGTGCCGGGCGCAGTCTTAACCGCCACTGAAGCATTCGAAGTCTTCGTCGATCACGATGACCCAGCCGCTGCCCAAGCGGATAGGGCATTGAACGACGTCGTGAAAACAGTACTTCTCCCCCGCATGGAGGAAGATCCGAACGCGCTGGTCTCTGCATTGACTAAAGCACTCCAATAGCGTTGCCACTTTGTCGGGCCAACTTTGATGCCGTTACTGTGAAGCCCAAACAGCAACGAGCGGCGAGGAAAGCCCGATTGTGCATGACCGGCAGTGGCAGGCCTGCTGTGGTGTCGCTGCGCGCTTCCTGAGCGATCCTGAAGCTATGACACCGCAACTCTGCCACCATGAATGGCGGCTCAGCCAAATGCGGCACAGTCATCCGCAGATCTGGCCTGCTGCCGCATCTCGCACTTGGGATGAACTCGACCCGATGGACCAGTATGTCGAGCGGGCTGGTTTGGCAGCAATGCGTCAGGCGCTGGACGAAACACGGAGGTCCTCGCGGGGTCGCACCGCAGCGCTGCAATGAACGTCGGGCGTTAAAAAGCAGCATTATGCTTGATGTGAACAACAGAAAATATACAGACGGACGAGACACAAAACATCCCAACCTCCCAACCAAACGCCCGACAGGGAAGTTGGGAGGTTTTATTGCATGTCCACCCAAAACGAAATGGCCGGCCTAGTTCGTTTGGCCTCGTTACAAGCTGTCCCACTTTAAATCAGGCCGTCTTGAGGATAGCAATTTCGAACCGAGCGCCTTTGCTATTGGGTCCTGGAACTAGACGGGGCCCTACATGACGCAAGCGTCGAGCGAAGCTGTTGCGCGCAGGAATTCGGCTGTCCGATACACCTTCTGCGGCACACCACTGACGGAAATTCGAATACAGATCAGCAACAGTGACGACGTTGTTTGCCTTGATGGATAGTCTCTCTGCCGCCCACGCACGAACCCGGTCCGCATCCCTCATCCACGCTTCCTTGGCTATGCGCGATGTCATGGGATCCGCCATGCGCCGCGTGGTCAAAAGTTCCGCAGCCGCAACCACGACAAGATGTAGTAGAAGATACGCTCTCTCTCTAGTTCGGTGTAGGGGCCAAGTTCATTTCTACGCGCCTTTGCTTTCTTTAGTACTTCCGTGAAGTGCTCATGCACCTTTGTGCGCAGTTCGCCGTGGTTCATGCCCGATATTTCTATGTGCTTTGTTATTGTGTCGCCGCACACTGCAAGACGCCGTGCCAGAGTGCCAGCCTCTTTAGGGCATCTCGTACGCAAAGACACCCGAATGGTCCTACGTGTAGTGCTTGGTCTGGTATGGGGTTTTGGTCTTGTGTCGGGCAATGGCCAACGAAAGTAGTAGATGTCATGTCTGGACATTGAGAGATACGCATGCAGCTTCATTTTGTGTCACACCTGCGTGTCACACCGCTCTAATGCTTGCTATCCAGTTGTATTGTTAGGTTTTGGTGGAGCCTAGGGGAAACGCCGCCGGACGCCTAATGCACTGATAGTAAACACTATTGTAGTGTGGTGGTTTGTACTGTGTCTCACCTTAATGTCACACCCGAACATAGGCAACTAGTACGTTTGGGCTGATGTCTTGGGCCACGTTCCCACTCTGTTGCTTCCGTGGCCCAAGTGCGCATGTGACTAGTTGGTCGGTGTCATATCGACGATTGTGGGTTCGCGATTGCCACTTGTTGGGAATATTATCATCTCGTCACCCATCCCTTCGAAGTCGATTTGTTTGAGATCGACCATGTGCACAGTGCGGTCGTACATCGTGTGATAGTAGTAGGTCAGGTCTAGTGAGTTGCTCGCAGTCGTTACCTGTGTCGCGCTGTATAGCAAATCCTCAGACTGTACATCGTCCTGAGCACCCTCTGCTGCGTCGGCTGGTATGTTGAAGTTGTCGAGTATTCGGAAGGCCTCGCGCACAGTGTCATATCCGCCTTCTGTCTCACGTGCCGTTTGAGAGAATGCGACCGCGCGGACGAACCGCGAAGGAGGTGTGAAATCACCGGGTAGGCCAATCATCCCGCTTCCTGCGCCCAGCGGGGCAAAGGTGACGCCGCTAGCTTCGACTTCGGGAAGGCCGATAGCGGTCAGATTTACATAATTGTTGAGGTTGGTCATGTGCCAGTCGTAATTAGGCGAGTTTGGCCTTGTGTCGGGCAGTGGCCAACGGAAGTAGTAGATGCCATGTCTGGACAGTGAGAGATACGCATGCAGCTTCATTTTGTGTCACACCTGTGTGTCACACCGCTCTAATGCTTGCTATCTAGTTGTATTGTTAGGTTTTGGTGGAGCCTAGGGGAGTCGAACCCCTGACCTCTTGCATGCCATGCAAGCGCTCTCCCAACTGAGCTAAGGCCCCATAAATGTACCGTCGTAACGGTGGACGGACGTTTATGAGACGCCGTCGATGAGTGCAAGTCCTAAAATCGGAATCCGCAAAAAATTCAGACCGACCTCGCAGGCCGGGTCGAGGCGGCGGGGCCGCCTCGGGATCCATCAGTTTTCGTCTTCTGACGACATGTCCTTTATATCGTCTAGTGAAACGTTGTCGCCGTCGTCATCGTCGTCCAGCAGATCGTCATCCAATTCGACATCGACATTATCGTCATCATCCAAAACGATGTCTTCGTCCGACGACGCTTCGCGCGCCTTGACCGATGCGGCATCTTCAGCATCCGCGGCGATCATCCGGCTTTTTCCGGTATCCAGCTCCACGACCTCGCCCGTATAGGGGCTGACGATCGGGTCCTTGTTCAGGTCGTAAAACCGTTTGCCGGTTGTCGGGCAGACACGCTTTACGCCCCATTCTTCCTTGGGCATATCAAATCCCCTTGATATCAGGTGAATCTCATCAATGATTCAGGTCACCTGCCACATGCGGCAGGCACTGTCAAAGCCTTTGCGCAAAGGAGGCCCACCCATGGGGCGACACGCATTGCCCGGAACACCTCCGGTGCCGCTGACACTGCGCAGATCGGCGCGCGCACGGCGGATCAGTTTGCGAATTTCCCAATTGGATGGACGGGTTACGCTGACCTACCCGACAGGGGTGGCTGAAGCCGAAGCGCTGAATTTCGCACAGCAGAAAGAGGGCTGGATCCGCGGGCACCTGCAGGATCGACCCAGCATTGAAGCAGTTGGCGTAGGGCAGTTCATTCCGATCGAGGGTACGGCGCGGCGAATCGTTCCTGCATCGGGGCGGAGGGTCTTGCTGAGTGGCGATGCGATCGGGGTTCCGCCCGGTGCCGAAGCACGGCGACTAGCGCGGTTTCTAAAAGAGCTTGCCCGCGATCGTCTGACCGGTGCGTGCGATGATTACGCGGCGATGCTGGGGCGGTCGTACAGTAGCCTTACTTTGCGCGATACGCGTTCGCGCTGGGGGTCGTGCAGTTCTGCGGGCGGGTTGATGTTCTCGTGGCGGTTGATCCTCGCCCCGACAGAGGTTCTCCATTATGTGGCCGCGCATGAAGTGGCGCATCTTGCCGAAATGAACCACTCACCTGCGTTCTGGGCGCAGGTCGAGCGTATTTTTGGCCCTTACAAAGAACCACGCCGCTGGCTGCGAGACAACGGGGCTGAACTGCACAGATATCGCTTCGACTCCGTCGCTTGACCTCAGCGCGATTTGTGATCACATAAACTCATGTTAACCTCACGCCCCGCCGAGTCTCATACGGCAACCCATGATCGCGTTTATCGCGCCCTCAGATCCCGCATCATGCATGGAGAGATTGCCCCGGGGCAGGCGTTGACGCTGCGCGGGATTGGCAAGGAATTCGGTGTGTCGATGACTCCCGCGCGCGAGGCGGTGCGACGTCTGGCGGCAGAAGGTGCTTTGTTCCTGTCCACCTCCGGTCGGGTATCAACGCCGGAACTCACGCGCGATCGGATCGAAGAGCTGGCGGCGCTGCGCGCGCTGCTTGAGGTTGAACTGGCCAGCCGGGCCCTGCCGCGCGCGCATATGGCGCTGATTGACCGGTTGCAAAGCATCAACATGGCAGTAGCCGAGATGGTCACGAAACGCGATGCAGTGGGATATATCCGTGCAAATCTGGAATTTCACCGCACGCTGTATCTACGCGCACAGGCCCCCGCGATGCTTGCCATGGCCGAAACTGTCTGGCTGCAGCTGGGTCCCACGATGCGTGCCCTATACGGTCGGTTGCGGAGGACCGAGCCACCGCACTACCATCGTCTGATCATCGCAGCGCTCAAGGCCGGGGATGAGCCTGGATTGCGACTAGCAGTGCGTTCGGATGTGACCCAGGGCTTGCGGCTGCTTGTGACCTGAGCGGCTTGTTGCCCATCTTCCAATTCAGTTGATTTCGGATGTCGCTTTGCTGGCTTGAGCGACCGGGCTGCGCTATTCTGAACGCAAATCACAACAAGAGCAGATTTAACTATGATTAATCGAAGAGTGTTTTCCTTAGGGCTTGGTTCAACCCTGTTGGCGGCCTGTTCCACAGGCACCGCACCCAACAGTGCTCCGGCTTCGCGGATGCGTGCGGTTCCGAACGCAGGATGGGATGCCTGGGTGGCCAGTTTCAAAAACCGGGCAGCGTCACAGGGCATTTCACAGACGACCCTTAGCCGAGCGTTTCAAGGCGCAGGATATCTACCCGACGTGATCGAACGCGATCGCAATCAGGTCGAATTCAAACGCTCGCTTGAGGATTATCTGGCGATTGCTGCCTCGGATGAACGGATCAGCACTGGCAAGCAAATGCTTGTGCGGCATGCAGGAACCCTGTCGCAGATCGAAGCCCAATACGGTGTCGACAAGGAGGTCGTCGTGGCTGTTTGGGGCCTGGAAAGCCGTTATGGTGCACGGCGCGGCGATGTGCCGGTGATCTCGGCAACGTCGACTCTGGCCTATGACGGGCGGCGCGGAGCGTTTTTTGAGAAGCAACTGGTGGCAGCGCTGAAGATAATTCAAGAGGGCGATACGACCCCGGCTAACATGACCGGCAGCTGGGCCGGAGCGATGGGCCACACACAGTTCATTCCGACGTCTTACCTTGCTTATGCGGTCGATTTCACCGGCGACGGGCGGCGCGATATCTGGTCCGATGACCCAGCAGATTCACTTGCGTCAACGGCGGCTTATCTGGCACGTGCCGGTTGGGTGCGAGGGCAGCCTTGGGGCGGTGAAGTCGGCACGGTTTCGGGCACGCCGGCGGCAGTGCTGCAACCGCAGACGCCCGGCCCACGTATTGCTGTGTTCCGCAATTTTCAGGTGATCAAGCGCTACAACAATTCGGACAGCTACGCGATCGGCGTAGGTCATCTTTCTGATCGCATTGCTGGCGGCGCGCCGTTCCAAGCGTCATTCGGGCCGGATGCGACCGGTTTGACGCTGGAGGATCGTAAAGAACTGCAGCGCCGCCTGACATCCGCGGGCTATGACACACAAGGCGCAGATGGTGTTATCGGCAAGAATACTGAGGCGGCAATTAGCGCCTACCAGCGCGCCAACGGGTTGTCCGTGACTGGCCAGCCTTCGGTGGCTCTGTTGCAGCGGTTGGGTGGCTGACGGGTTAAGCCGCCAGCCCTTTCGAACCGATATCCAGGAACTTCTGACGGCGGTCCTTGATCAGGGCTGCCGCGTCTTTCCCATCAAGCTCTTCCAGCATCGAGGCAATTGCAGACCGCACGGCTTCGACCGCCGCCGGGCGGTTGCGATGTGCACCGCCCTTGGGCTCGGTAATGATGTGGTCACAAACGCCCAGCTTGTGCAGATCCTGAGCGGTAAGGCGCAACGCCTCGGCGGCCTCGCGCATCTTCTCGGCATCTTTCCACAGGATCGACGCGCAGCCTTCGGGCGAAATCACCGAGTAGACCGAATGCTCCAGCATCGCTACGCGGTTCGCAGTCGCAAAGGCGACCGCGCCACCCGAACCACCTTCGCCGATGATTACGGACACCAAAGGAACGCCAATCTTTAGGCACATCTCGGTTGAGCGCGCGATCGCCTCGGACTGGCCACGTTCTTCCGCCCCCTTGCCGGGATAGGCCCCAGCTGTATCGATCAAGGTGATTACCGGCAGGCCAAAGCGGCCTGCCATTTCCATCAGGCGCACAGCCTTGCGATAGCCCTCGGGGCGGGCCATGCCGAAATTGCGTTCAATCCGCGATTTGGTATCGCTGCCTTTTTCGTGGCCAATCACCATGACGGGTTGATCGTTGAACCGCGCCAGACCGCCAATTACCGCCAGATCGTCGGCAAAGTTCCGGTCACCTGCCAGTGGGGTGAATTCGGTAAACAGCGCATCCACGTAATCGTTGCAGTGTGGACGTTCAGGATGACGCGCCACCTGACATTTCCGCCATGGGGTCAGATCGGCATACAGCTCGTCCAGAAGCTTGGCGGCCTTGGCATCCAGCGCGGCGGCCTCTTCCGTCACATCCATTTCTTCATTGGCACGGGCCAGCGCGCGCAGCTCTTCAGCTTTGCCTTCGATCTCGGCCAGCGGTTTTTCGAAATCCAGATACTGGGTCATGACGCCTCTCAACGCGGAAGTTCCCTGCTATATGACCAAAGGTGGTCCGGGATGCAACTCAGCAAGATTTGTGGTCGCGGAATATGCGACCACGGACGGGCAAAGAGAAGGAAGGATACCGATGGCCGCTAGCTACAAAGATCGCGTGTTGCGCGTGTTGGCCTACATCCATGATCACCCCGCCGGGGATCTGTCGCTGGATGCTTTGGCCGAGGTCGCAGCCATGTCGCGGTTTCACAGGCATCGCGTGTTTCGCGCCATTACTGGCGAGACCTGCGCGTAGGCCACCCGTCGGATACGCCTGCACCGTGCCGCCTGCTGGCTGGTGCAAACAGACAGACCGGTTACGCGGATCGCGACCGACATTGGCTATCCGAACCAAAAATCCTTTGCGCGGGGCTTTTCCGAGGCCTACGGCAGCAGCCCCACCGCGTTTCGACGTGCGGGGCAAATACTGCCGGCCCATCCAATGTTCAAAACCGGAGGATATCCGATGCATCCCGTAACAACCCGAACCGAACCGTCCCGCCGAGTCATAGCGCTGCCACATAAAGGGGCGTATGCCGAGATTGGCCGCAGCTTTGAGGCCTTTGGTGCCCTGTGCGAATCCCGCAAGCTGTGGCCGCAAGTCGGCCCGATGATCGGGCTGTATCTCGACAGTCCGGACGATGTGCCCGAGGATGATTTACGCAGTTTTGCAGATGCTGAATTCTGCGGTGATGATACGCCCGAGGGGATGGAAGACCTTGAAATTCCGGGTGGCAAAACAGCGGTGCTGACCTTCAAGGGCCCTTATTCCGGCCTTCACGGCGCGTATCAGACATTATTTGGCAATTGGTTGCCCGAGTCTGGCGAAGAACCTGCGGACCATCCGTGTTATGAGATCTATCTCAACGATCCACGAGAAACGGCCCCTGAGGATCTGTTGACAGAAATTTGCCTGCCGCTCAGGTAACCTAATTCGGCCACAGCACCGGATAGAGCGAGGCCACAAGCAGGGCCGCCATCGTCCAGTTGAATGCCAGCAATCGGTGCGGGTTCGTCAGGATTCGCGCCATTTGCTGTCCAAGAACCGTCCAGGTGCTGACCGAGGGCAGGTTGATGGCTCCGAACACCAGCGCGACCAGCAGAATCGCGTTGATCGTTTGGTCGGGCGCATAGGCGGCTGTCGCGGTCAGCGCCATCGCCCAGGCTTTTGGGTTGACCCATTGGAAGGCTGCAGCTTGCAGAAACGTCATCGGGGTGCCCGCAGCATCGGCACCTTTAGCGGGCGCTGCATGCGCGATTTTCCATGCCAGATACAGCAGATACAGAACCGAAAGAACTTTCAACACGGTATGACTAATCGGATACCGGTCAAAGACCTGAACCAGCCCCGCCCCCACCAGAAGCACCATAAAGGTGAAGCCCAAACCGATACCCAGCATATGCGGGATCGTGCGGCGAAAGCCGAAATTCGCACCTGATGCCATCAGCATAAGGTTGTTGGGGCCTGGAGTGATTGACGAGACAAAAGCAAACGCGATCAGGGCCATCAGGATATCGTAGGTCATGGCTGCATTTTCTCGCTGAACCCGGCAAATGAAATTGCGTATTCGTGCGTTCAAAGGTTAATGTTGCAATAAATGGCGAAGATTGATCAGATCAACCAACATATATTGCAAGAGCTTTCGCGGGACGGTCGCATCAGCAACCTCGATCTTGCCGAGCGGGTGGGCCTGTCCCCATCCGCTTGCTTGCGCCGGGTGCAGGAGCTTGAGCGGGCAGGGGTCATTTCCGGCTACCGAGCGGTGCTGAACCCGGCGGCGCTGGGGGTGGGTTTCGTTGCCTATATCGGCGTTGGTTTGGGCGAGCACACAAAAGCGGCGCAGGAAGGGTTCGAAAGGGCCTTGCAACAAGCGCCCGAAGTGGTGGAATGTCACAACATCACCGGCACGATCGAATACCTGTTACGGGTCGAATGTGCCGATCTGCCTTCCTACAAAACCTTCCACACCGAGGTGCTGGGTACACTGCCGCATGTGACCTCGATCACCTCATATGTTGTGATGGGATCGCCCAAGGATATGCGTGCGTGACCATTAAAAAGTGATTTTTAACCATCTTGCGAGGTCAAAGTTCAGCGCCTAGTGTCATCTCAACAGGATCGTCGGCAGGGATTAACCCCGAAGCAGGCGCAAATTCAGGGAGTAGACCATGACATTTTTCCGCACCGGAGCGCTGGTGGCTGCCTTGGCAATGTTTGCCGGCGCTGCGACAGCAGCACCTTTGAAGTTACAGCCAGCTAGCCCTCAGCCCAGCCCAAAAGCCGGCTTGAATGTAAAATACAGTTGGGAAGGTAACCCGCCTCGCAAAATCCAGAACCTCTCGAAGGTCAATCATCTATTGAAGAAGGCAAAGCCGGGTCAGCCCCTCCGAGGTTTGGACTACAGAGACACGAACGAAGGTGATCCTGTCCTGACCTACAATCAGGCGTTCAATGTTGCCGCGGAAATCAGTGGGTATATCCGCTTTGATTCACCCGGTGTTTACGAGCTTGAGACCTGGTCGAACGATGGGATTGACGCCTGGGTCGGCGGTCAGCAGATCGGTTATGTCAACGGCCGTCAGGGCTGCGAAGCCAACCAACGCACCGAGGTCGAGGTGCCGCAGGCGGGTTGGTATCCAATCAAAATCAAGTATTTTCAGAAATACGGTACCTCGTGCCTGATGATGAAATCAGGAAAGAAGGGTGAGCGTTTAACATGGACACCAAACAATGTATTTGGACGCTGATCAGATCGATTGGGGCGCTCAGCTGAGCGCCTTTTTTCTTAGCTACCCGCCGCGATTAATTCTGCCTGCGCCACAATAACCTCGGCTTGCTTAATCGAAGCGATATCGACCAAACGCCCTTTGTAGACCGTCGCGCCTTCACCGTTGGCTTTTGCCTGTTCCATGGCGGCCAGAATCTCGCGCGCTTCGGACACTGCTTCATCCGACGGTGTGAAGACCTGATTGGCCAATGCGATTTGCTTGGGGTGGATGGCCCATTTGCCGACCATCCCCAGCGTGGCAGACCGTTTGGCCTGCGCGACATAGCCCTCATCGTCGGAGAAATCGCCAAACGGGCCGTCGACAGGCAGCACGCCATGAGTCCTGCAAGCGGCGACAATTGCGGCCTGCGCCCAGTGCCACGGATCGGACCAGTGCTTCTCACCCTCGCGCAGCATATAGTAGTTTTCCTGCGTACCCCCGATGCCGGTTGTCTGCATGCCCATTGAGGCTGCAAAATCTGCGGCGCCAAGGCTCATGGCCTGCAGGCGCGGGGATGAGGCTGCGATTTCTTCGACATGCGCCAGTCCGGCGGCAGATTCGATGATCACTTCGAATGAAATTGGCTTGGTTCGGCCCTTGGCACGCTCGATTGCGGTAACCAGCGCGTCCACGGCATAGACATCGGCCGCGCAGCCTACTTTGGGGATCATGATCTGATCCAGACGGTCGCCTGCCTGTTCCAGCACATCAACCACGTCACGGTACCAATAGGGTGTATCCAGCCCATTGATCCGAACCGACATGTATTTATTGCCCCAATCGACTGTGTTCAGCGCCTCGATTACGTTAGCGCGAGCGGTATCCTTGTCGGAAGGAGCCACCGAATCTTCTAGATCCAGATTAATGACGTCTGCAGCTGATGCAGCCATCTTGGGAAATAGCTTGGTGTTCGAGCCCGGGCCAAACAGTTGGCAGCGATTGGGCCGGGCCGGAGCGGCAGGTTGGATGCGGAAGCTCATTTGGACCTCATGAGAGTAAGGAAATTGCGTTTAGGGTTGGTCATGGGATATTAAATTGCGCAATGCTGCGCAAGCGTGATTGTGCATATGCGGCAATGCGTATGCAGCATGATTGAAGATACTGGCAAAATGGGGTGCTTAAAGTTTGATCAGTTTAAAAACTTCGAACAATCTTGTGCAAGAAGGCCCAAATACGCAAAAACTTCCCGCTGTGGGCGGGCAGGCAAGAAGAATTTGAGAAACCCTCGTCAAAACGGTTCTCTAGCTTAAGCCAGAATCAAAGGAGTGCACCGCAATGATCGAGACACCGTACCTGTTGTTTTTGGGCGATGCGCCCGACTTGTTGGCGGCCAAAGTGGCCATTGGTATCCGCGACTGGCGTCCTGAGAATGCAGTGGGTCAAATAAGGCTGGATGGTTGCAAGACTGATTTGGGTCTTACCGAAATGACACTTGCCGAAGGTAAAGCTGCTGGTGCCAAGACTCTTGTCATTGGTGTTGCCAACCGAGGTGGGGTCATTAGTGAGGCCTGGAAAGAGGTTCTGATCGCAGCACTGGAGATGGGTTATGATCTGGCGTCGGGCCTGCACAACCTGCTGCGCGACGAAGGCGATCTGGTTGCTGCGGCACAGACTCACGGCTGCACATTGCACGACGTCCGTGTGCCTACCGTAGGATATCCTATCGCAAACGGCCGCAAGCGTACTGGTAAGCGGTGCCTGGCCGTTGGAACCGACTGCTCTGCCGGCAAGATGTACACTGCGATGTCCATGGACGCTGAAATGCGCGAACGCGGCATGAAATCCACCTTCCGGGCCACCGGTCAGACCGGAATTCTGGTCACGGGTCAAGGCGTCCCGCTGGATGCGGTTATCGCCGATTTCATGGCGGGATCCGTTGAGTATTTGACACCAGACAATGATCCGGATCACTGGGATCACATCGAAGGGCAGGGCTCGTTGTTCCATGTGTCCTATTCTGGCGTCACCATGGCGCTGATTCATGGCGGTCAGCCCGACGCGCTGATCCTGTGCCACGAGCCGACCCGGACCCATATGCGAGGATTGCCTGAGTATTCGCTGCCGACGCTGGAGCAGTTGCGCGACACAGCACTGCCGCTGGCGCGTGTTGCTAACCCGGAATGTCAGGTTGCGGGCGTGTCGATCAACACCCAGCATCTGAGCGAAGACGACGCACACGCATACATCGCCAAGGTTGAGACCGAGATGGGTATCCCAGCAACCGATCCTTACCGGTTTGGTGCCGGTAAACTGGTGGATGCGTTGGCCGCACTGTGATCTAAGCAGGTTGCCGATCGCCCCTTGCTGTCGGCAACAGACATCACTTTCGATGAAAGGTTGAACGCGTGCAGATTGACGTTTCCCGCGATGTATTTCGGCTGGCGCAGGTATTCACTATCTCGCGCGGCTCACGGACTGAGGCAAAGGTCCTGACGGTTCGGATCTCGGATGGTGTGCATCATGGTTGGGGCGAGTGCGTGCCCTATGCGCGCTATGACGAAACGCTGGATTCAGTCGAGGCCGAGATTGCCGGCCTGCCCGACGTATTCTCTCGCTATTCCCTGATGGATCTGCTGCCTGCCGGCGCGGCTCGGAATGCAGTGGATTGCGCGCTTTGGGACCTTGAGGCGAAACGCTCCGGCAAACGGGCGTGGGAGCTGGCGGAACTTGCCGCACCGGGGCCTGAAGTTACGGCCTATACTCTTTCCCTGGACACTCCCGAGGCAATGCAGGCACAGGCGGCAGAAAATGCGTTCCGACCCTTGTTGAAGATCAAACTTGGTACACCGGACGACATGCCCCGGCTTGAGGCCGTGCGGGCTGGTGCGCCGGAGTCCAAAATCATTATCGACGCCAATGAGGGTTGGTCTGCTGAAGTGTACGCCGATCTTGCGCCGCATCTTGTGCGACTGGGCGTTGCTCTGGTTGAACAACCTCTGCCAGCCGGTGAGGATGATGCACTGATCGGCATGGATCGTCCGGTGCCGGTATGTGCCGACGAATCCTGTCACGATCGGGCCAGCTTGCCTGCGCTAAAAGGCAAATATGATGTGGTGAACATCAAACTCGACAAGACCGGCGGTCTGACCGAGGCGCTCGAACTGCGCAAGGCCGCGCTGGCCGAGGGCTATGGCATCATGGTCGGATGCATGGTTGGAAGTTCGCTGGCCATGGCACCTGCAACGCTGGTCGCGCAGGGTGCGATGGTGACGGACCTTGACGGACCGCTTTTGTTGGCAGAAGACCGCGACACACCCCTGATTTTTGATGACGCCGGAGTGCATCCGCCCAAAGCGGCACTTTGGGGCTGAGGAGAAGAACATGACCCGCACCGTTTATGTGAATGGCGAATACCTGCCTGAAACCGAGGCAAGCGTCTCGATCTTTGATCGAGGTTTCCTGTTTGCAGACGCCGTCTACGAAGTGACCAGTGTGCTGGATGGTAAGCTGGTCGATTTCGAAGGCCACGCGGTGCGGCTGAAACGCTCGCTGGACGAGTTACAGATGGCTGAACCCTGCAGCAAAGAAGAACTTCTGGAAATCCATCGCAAACTGGTCGAGCTGAACGACATCGAAGAAGGTCTGATCTATCTACAGGTTTCGCGCGGCAGTGACGGCGACCGGGATTTTGTGTTTCCGTCAGCGGATACCAAGCCTACGCTTGTTCTGTTCACGCAGAATAAGCCAGGTCTGGCCGACAGCCCCGCGTCGAAGAAAGGGGCCAAGGTTATTTCGATCGACGACATCCGATGGGGCCGCCGCGATATCAAAACCGTACAGTTGCTGTATCCGTCCATGGGCAAGATGATGGCGAAAGCGGCTGGCTGTGACGATGCCTGGTTGGTTGAAGACGGCTATGTCACCGAAGGCACCAGCAACAACGCCTATTTCGTCAAGAACGGCAAGATCGTCACCCGCCCGCTGTCCAACGACATTCTGCACGGCATCACCCGCAAGGCGGTTCTGCGCATGGCAGCCGAGGCGCAGATGGAGATTGAGGAGCGCCTGTTCACCATCGACGAGGCGAAAGAGGCGGATGAGGCCTTCACCACTTCGGCCAGCGCTTTTGTCATGCCGGTGGTTGAGATTGATGGCGTGGCACTGGGTGATGGCACGCCGGGCCCGATTGCCAAACGCCTTCGCGAGATCTATCTGGACGAAAGCCGAAAGGCTGCAATCTAAACCAAATGCCCGCCAGTATGGCGGGCATTTTTCGTTTTCGGGGCGTCAGCCTTTTTTTGTGACGTTCTCTTCAAACGCGACCTTGAAGGCGGCTTGTTTCTCGGCGTTCGCTTCGGTCTGGTAGTTGGCCTTCCACTCATCCATGGTCATGCCATAGAAAATCTCGCGCGCTTCGTTTTTGTCCATGTTGATGCCCTTGGCATTGGCTGCTTCCTGATACCAGCGGGACAGGCAATTGCGGCAGAACCCGGTCAGATTCATCATATCGATGTTCTGTACGTCGGTGCGATCCTGCATCAGATGCTGCTGCAAACGGCGAAACGCTGCGGCCTGAAGTTCGATTTCAGTTTGCTTGTCCATTGTCGGGCTCCGAATGATTGTCTTGCGATCTGGACCTGACCTAGCAATCCGTGGGCCATGTTACAACGAACAGGAAGGGGCCTAAGGCCCCTTGGAACGTCAGGTTTGGATGCTTTATGCCAGTTTGAGGGCCAGCCACGGCACAAGGCAAAAAATGATTGTCAGGATTTTGTAGTTCGCAAGATATCTGAAATAGGCCCTCTTTACGTCGGCCCGCTCCATTTGGAACATTCTGCCATGCACGCCTGCAATCCAGTCCTGCATGATGAGGATCATAAGTGTGCTGAACAACAAAACAGCGATGTTAAGGGCGGTCATCCAGCCGAAGACAGTTGTCAGGAATTCCTGAGTCATGGTCGTCTCCTTTCCCTTAATATATGGGTGTCAGTACATTGGCTCACAATATTTCGAGGATCGGAAGCGGCATGAAGTGACCTTACGTCATAGTCCGCTATCGTTCAGTGCATCCTGCAGAATAACGGCCAATCGTTCGGCCCAGCTGCGTTGCCCGTCATGATCCGCAATCAGATCATTACGCAGCTCGATCAGTGCATTAGGACGGCCGAAACTGCTGCAATGCTTGTCGATCGCATCGCCGGGTAGCACACCTGTATAGGGTTCATTTACCCCAACGCACAGATCATCCTCGGCGTTCAACCGGTTGATCAGCGGGCGCGAGAACCGCTCATCCGGTGTGTGCAAGACGCCGATGTGCCACGGCCGAGGATCGCGGCCACGGAGCTGGCGCGTAAAGGAATGCATCGAGATGATGACCGCATGCGGCAGGGCTGCAAGCTCTGCCAGCGCATCGTGATAGGGCCGGTAGCACATGGTCAGACGACGCTCACGCTCGGTCGCATCTGCGTGTCGGTTACCGGGGATGATCGAGCCGTCATAGAGCTTCATCAACAGCGTCGGATCGTCCTCGCCCCGGTTGGGGTCAATCACGAGGCGCGAGAAGTTGGCTGCGATTACGGGGGCGTTCAGAACCTCACCCAGATGCTTTGAGACCTCGTAGGCGCCCACGTCATAAGCGATATGGCGTTCCATATCTTCGCGCGGCAGGCCCAGGTCTCCGCCGCTGATTTCGGGCGGCACCATGTTGGTTGCATGGTCGCAAGTAATCAGCCAACGCGACGGGCGATCCGCGCCGTGAACAAAAAACGGAGAGTATGTCATGAGCCTGTCATCTTGTTTGTCGCAGGTGTAGGACAGTTGCGTTGGAAAGGGAATTGCGCAATAAGCAGCCTGAGCAATGTTTGCGGTAACATTTACGCGTTTGAGGAGAGCCTGATCAATGCGACGCCTGAGAAATGTGAAAATCGTGGCGACGCTGGGACCGGCGTCCAATGACTATGACACCATCCGTGCGCTGCATGAGGCCGGGGCCGATGTATTCCGGCTGAACATGAGCCATGGCAGCCACGATGAGATTCGCGAGAGGCACCGTATAATCCGGCAGATCGAAAAGGATCTGGAAAGCCCGATCGCGATTCTGGCTGATCTGCAGGGGCCAAAGCTGCGCGTTGGCGTGTTTGCAAATGATGCGGAAGAACTGGAGGAGGGCGCCGCATTCCGTCTGGATCTTGATCCGGCAGCCGGGGATATCACCCGGGTCTGCCTGCCACATCCCGAAATTTTTGCCGCATTGGAGCCAGGTGCGCGCCTACTGGTCAATGACGGAAAGATTCGTCTGATCGTGCAGGATTGCGGTCAGGATTTTGCACATTGCACGGTCGAAGTCGGTGGCACGATTTCGAACCGCAAGGGTGTGAACGTGCCTGACGTGGTGCTGCCATTGGCAGCGCTGTCGGCCAAGGATCGCGACGATCTGGAATTTGTCTGCCAACTGGGTGTGGACTGGTTGGCGCTGAGCTTCGTTCAGCGTGCCAAGGATGTGTTCGAGGCGCGCGCACTGGCGGATGGCCGAGCATCGATCTTGTCCAAGATCGAAAAACCTGCTGCGGTCGAAGCTTTTGACGATATCCTTGACGCCTCAGACGGGATCATGGTTGCGCGGGGTGATCTGGGCGTCGAACTGCCTGTTTCGGCAGTCCCCCCGATCCAAAAACGTCTGGTGCGTAAATGCCGTACAGCCGCGAAGCCTGTGATTGTCGCAACCCAGATGCTGGAAAGCATGATCGAAAGCCCAATGCCCACACGGGCCGAGGTTTCGGACGTGGCCACCGCGATCTACGAGGGTACCGATGCAATCATGCTGAGTGCTGAATCGGCTGCTGGTTCTTATCCCATCGAGGCGGTTCAGACGATGAACAAGGTTGCCATCGAAGTTGAAGCTGACCCAACCTACACTCAGATTATTGCCGCGTCGCGTACCGCCAAGGGTACGACCATCGCTGATGGTATCGTGGCTGCGGCACGTGAGATTGCCGAAAAGACTGACATCAAAGCCATCTGCTGCTTCACTCAAAGCGGGACCACCGCCTTGCTCACCGCCCGTGAGCGTCCCGGTGTGCCTATCATCGCAATGACCCCCGCCACTGGCACCGCCCGCAGGCTTTGCCTGAGCTGGGGTTGTCATTGCGTCTTAACCCCTGAACAAGAGCGGTTCAAAGGTGCGGTCGTCAGCGCCGCTCGCGCCGCCCGTTCGGGTGGTTTCGCCGCTGAGACTGATCAGATTGTGGTCACCGCCGGCGTCCCTTTCAATGTTCCTGGCACCACCAACATCTTACGTATCGCCCCTTGTGATGAACGGCTGATCTACAACACTGATCCGGGCTAAGCCCGGATCACCACTACTAATTTCAGTTTGATACCAGGCGTATGCCTAATATTTGGGCATATAATAATATTTATTTACAGTGTCTTAGAAGTTTGAGGGTTGTATCCAGCAATAATCTCTCTGTTTTTGCGTGTTTTTTCGGGATACTTGCCCTTAGGGCGGTCTACTCAAGCAAGTTCCAGGTTCCGGCTGCCCTGCCGGGGGCGAGGGCCCCGGCCAAAGCAACAATAACGGAGGAACGGCATGACAACGAAAATTGTCATAGGACTGGACGGGACAGAAACCGGAGAACGCGCGATCGCCTTTGCCAAAGACTTGGCCGGGCGTATCGGTTCATGCGAGCTTCTGGCGGTTTACGTCATCGAATGGTCTCCTTTCACATTCCAGACACCAGAAGAGAACGCCCTGCGGCACAAACGGCGCGAAGAAGAGGTTGCGTTAGCTACGTCACGGATCATCGAGCCAGCGGTCGAAGCGTTGAAGGCTGCAGGATTCGAGGCGCGCGGCATCGTCCGTCACGGAGATGTGGCGGAAACGCTGAATGCAATCACGGTTGAAAACGGTGGCTCCCAGATCGTTGTGGGTCGGGCCTCGGCAGATGGGTTTAAAAAACGCCTGTTTGGCAGTTCGACCCAGAACCTTGTCATGCACGCCGATGTTCCGGTTACGGTCGTGAACTGAGGGGAGAGATTATGATGAATATTCAGAACAAACTGAGTCTGGCAGCACTTGCCGCTCTGGTTGCGAGCCCCGCTGCCGCACAGGAGGCGGTCGGGTTGGACGATAAAATCAACCAGGCCTTTGCTGATTTCACCGGGCCTTTCGTCAGCTTTATTTTTGCCCCGTTTCCGGGCACCGGGTTCCCTTGGATCGTGGGTTGGCTGGTGATCGCCGCGACCGTCTTCACGCTTTATTTTGCCTTTGTACAATTGCGTTTCTTCGGTCATGCGATCAGCCTTGTGAAAGGTGACTATTCTGATCCCAATGATGCGGGTGAAGTTAGCCACTTTCAGGCGCTGGCAACGGCGCTGTCCGGTACAGTTGGCCTCGGTAATATTGCTGGTGTTGCGGTCGCCGTCGGTATCGGCGGGCCAGGTGCAACTTTTTGGATGATTGTCGCGGGCCTGTTGGGCATGGCCTCGAAATTCACCGAATGTACGCTGGGTGTAAAGTACCGCAACGAATATGATGACGGCACCGTTTCTGGTGGTCCAATGTATTATATGTCGAAAGGGTTCAACGAACTGGGCCTGCCGGGCGGTAAAATTCTGGCCGTTCTGTTCTCGATCTTCTGCATCCTTGGCGCGCTTGGTGGGGGCAATATGTTCCAGGCCAATCAAGCACATCAGCAGATCGCAGGCATCGTCGGAGATTACCCGGGCTGGATCACTGGCCTGGTCTTTGCAGGCATCGTCTTTGCAGTGATCGTGGGCGGCCTGAAATCCATCGCGCGCGTGACTGAGAAAGTCGTTCCTTTCATGGGCGTGATGTATGTGGCCGCGGCGCTGGTGATCATCCTGATGAACGCGGATCAGATCGGTTGGGCCTTTGGCCAGATCTTCGCAGGAGCCTTCACCGGTCTTGGTGTTGCTGGCGGTATGGTCGGCGCATTGATCCAGGGTTTCCGGCGTGCGGCGTTCTCGAACGAAGCGGGCGTTGGTTCAGCGGCGATTGCCCACTCGGCGGTTCGCACCAAAGAACCGATCACCGAAGGGTTCGTGTCGCTGCTGGAGCCGTTCATTGATACGGTTGTGATCTGTACCATGACCGCGTTGGTGATCATCATCACGCAGCAGCTGATCGTCGATCCGGAGACCGGAAACTATATGCTGAACGAAGCCGGTAATGCCATCGCAACGGTTGACGGAAACTCGGGCGTCAGCCTGACTTCAGCCGCCTTTGGCAGCGCGTTCAGTTGGTTCCCTTACGTTTTGGCAATCGCAGTAGTTCTGTTTGCCTTCTCGACCATGATCAGCTGGTCCTACTACGGCCTCAAGGCCTGGACCTACCTGTTCGGTGAGGGTCACACCAAGGAACTGGTGTTCAAGGTCATCTTCTGCATCTTCGTAGTCATCGGTGCAGCGGCTAACCTTGGCCCCGTTATCGACTTCTCGGATGCGGCGATCTTTGCCATGGCGGTTGTGAACGTCTTCGCGCTCTACTTCCTGATGAAAGTGGTACGTCAGGAACTGGCATCTTATGCAGAGCGTTTGAAGAGCGGTGAAATCCGCAAATTCGAACATTAATCCAAACCTCCGGGGCGGCGCGCGTCGCCCCGGTGCCTAGCCAGCCTGCAAAAAGCGCAGATTCTGGCCCAAACCCCCTTGCCAGTATGACCGAACTTGCGTAAACGGCGCTTCTGATCGCGTGACCGGCCGAGATGGCATGCCGAGTCGCGTCTGAAACCGAACCCCGAAAGGAGACGGAAATGCCTAAGATGAAGACAAAGTCGAGCGCCAAAAAGCGCTTTAAGGTGACTGCGACCGGTAAGGTCCTTGCTGGCCAGGCCGGCAAACGGCACGGCATGATCAAGCGGACCAAGAAATTCATCCGCGACGCCCGTGGCAACACCACCCTGTCCGCCCCCGACGCCAAGATCGTCAAGGGCTACATGCCCTACGACCGCTAAGAGGAGATTAAGAGATGTCCCGCGTTAAAGGTGGAACCGTAACTCACGCCCGTCACAAGAAGGTCATCAAGGCTGCCAAAGGTTACTATGGCCGCCGCAAGAGCACCTTCAAGGTTGCCCGTCAGGCCGTAGACAAGGCCAACCAGTACGCAACCCGCGACCGCAAGAACCGCAAGCGCAACTTCCGCGCGCTGTGGATCCAGCGTATCAACGCCGCTGTCCGTTCGCATGACGAGGCACTGACATATTCCCGCTTCATTAACGGCCTGAACCTGGCCGGTATCGAAGTGGACCGCAAAGTTCTGGCCGACCTGGCTGTGCACGAACCGGAAGCGTTCGGCGCGATCGTCGCCAAAGCACAGGCCGCGCTGGCTGCCTGAACCTCTTTCGAGAGACAGTGAATGAAAGGCCGTCCCAGTTGGGACGGTCTTTTCTTGTTTTCAGAATGGGTGTCAAGTTCGTTAGCATGCGAGGTTTAGCTTTCCAGGGCGACGATATAGATACCCCAAATGGCTGATCGCTGACCCCGCCTACAATGGCAACGGCGGTAGGATGCGATACCTTCGTTAGGTTCCAATTAGGCGCTGTGACTACTTGACTGCTTCGCTCCCAAAATCAGATGAGATGCGAAAATGTGCAGTGAAGAAAAGAACGACCTGGGCGTAATCGATTTGTATATGACCGGCTTCAATTGAGGCGATAAGGCACTTCTGATGATGGCATTCCATCCGTGATTTGTGCAGTCAGGGCTGATAGAAGGCGAACTTCAATGGAACAGCGCTGAGAAGTTCGCGGGTTTCTGAGTAGAAGCTGCTTCGCATCCCAAGGGTTCAGCCCCGACAGGCAAATCAAATCATCGAATGTTTCCGGCGCAACTGCGGGCGCGGTTGTCCACGATCAATTGGGACAACAAAGGTTTACAACACACTCACTCTGCTGAATGACCGGGTACGCTGGCAGATCGTCTTCGGGGCGTTTCAATGGCTCGCATAGCGGATAAGAAGGCGTTGTAAGGGCTCTCTGCCAAACTTGGAACGTTCACAGCACCGAAGTATAACCAGACCTTGATTTAGAAATGGCGATGCTGCGTTGTAGCAGGTTGGAATGGCATAAATTGCTATCGAATCGTTCTCGGTCGATCAATATCGAGCAACGCGGACGCCAGCGTTAAAGCCGCTGACAGCGATACCTCAAAACCAGACTTATTGAAAATCAGCAGCACTTTAGCGCAGAATCTGTGACTAACTTGCTAGCAGTAACCGCAAGTGTAACCCCCCCAGCCCGCATTGGACATACACTACGGCCAGTTAATTCCCCTGATTACGAGCTTCCAGCCGTTCAAGGTTTACAACCGTCGAAAGCATAAGACGATCATGGCTCCAATCCTGAGTTTGACGAACCGAGGCCGAACCAATTGCAAGCACAACAACAAGGGAAAGCGCCGACCCAACGAAAATAGCCGACAATTGGGTCGTCGTCACTGGTGCATCGGTCAGGGCGATCACACGCTGTCGCAGAACATGCTTTGCTTTCGGCCCGTTAACCAAGGCCACATGAAGAATGCGAGGGCTTTTTAGCTTAACCGATCGTGTGCAGTAGTCCAGTAAACAGGCGGTATAGTCGGTCGCGTCAATCCCTTTACGCGAGACGACAGACTGATCGCAGGCCAATTCGCGAAGCCGGTCAAACTGATGCTTCATAGCCAGATAGGCCGGGTTCCAGAACAGCAACGGGCGTAAAAGCTCGAAACCCAGTTCCCATTCCACGTCCAATGCGCGGATGTGCTGAAACTCGTGCGCCAGAGCAAAGCGCAGATCGCGTGGCGAGTTCAGTAGATGGCTGGGCAAAACAACGTGGCGGCGACGAAGGCCGCGTACTGCAAAGGGTACGGTCACGCGATCCGAAAGACGAATGTCCACTTTGGCCGATTGTCGCCATAGAAAGCTGGAGCTTACAGCGTTGCGAATTGCAAGCGCGTTGAGGGCAACCCGAATTGCCAGAACAGCCGCCACCAAAACCAGTGTAATCAACGCACAAGTCACAAAAACAGAGCCGCCTGACATGACATGATCAACCCAGCGTTCGCGCGTGTTAAGAAGGGTTTCGAACTGCGCAGCCGGCATTGCGATTTCGCCGCGCAAATAGGCTGCCACTGCGATATCCCCCAGCGCAACAACCCGTCCGGGCCATACCTGAGCAACAAAACCCGAAACACCCATCGCCAGAACCGGGCTGAGCATAACGCCGATGCAGAGTATCTTGAGCGAACGAAGCTGAGCAACAAAGCCGTACCGCATGGGCGTCAGCGCAAGGCCTCCGCGCACGGCCAGCCAGATCAGCGCCGACAATCCAAGCACTATGTTGAACTCGAGAAACGCATCGAGAACCGGTTTAACCGCTGTCATTTTGCAGTCTCCTCTCTACCAGTGCTCGAATCTCCTCTAGATCATCTTCTGTCAGCCCCTCATCATCGACCAGCCTTGCCACCAGAGTTGCGGGCGTGTCGTCAAACAGGGTCCGGGACAAATTCTGCAACGACCGCGACTGATACCTGTCTTTCTCCAGAAGGGGTCTGTAGATCAGCGACTTGCCGTTCTTCTCGCTTTCGACAAAGCCCTTTTCATCAAGAATACGCAAAATTGTGGCTCCGGAAGTGTAGGCCAGATTGCGATCAGGTGGCAGGCGATCAAGGACTTCACGGACCGAGCCCTGACCAAGCGCCCAGAGTTCGTTCATGAACTCAAGTTCCACGTCGGTCAGAAGATTTGTTGTCTTTTTCTTTCGCATCGATCTCGGTGTCGCCATTATTTAGTATGCCTGACAGACAAGCATCCTTTCGCTGTTTCTCAAAGCTTAAACTTTCCAGAAGACGAAGACGCCCCAACCGATGGACAGGAAAAGAGGCGTCCATACAGGTTGGCCTACCAGCCCAAGCCAGGCAAGGAAGATATAGGTCGAGCCGAGCAGTGTTATGAACAACCGATCGCCTAACGTGGTTGTCAGACCAAGTACACCGCGACGTTCAAGGCCGTCGCGGAACTTGAACCCTTCCAATAGTCCAATTAATGCGATGGCCGCGAAGATACCCACGAATACCGCCAACGTCGCCGGGGTCCAGGCCATCCAGAAATCAGGCCAAAGAGGGGCGGTCCACGAGAATCCCTTTTCCTCTTGCTGGCCAACATTGCCCCATCCGGCTTGCTGGGCGAATGCCATCGAAGGCAGGAAGGGGAGGGTGAGAAGAAGTCTACGCATATCGAACCTCACACACGGCCCATCGCGAAACCGCGCGCGATGTAGTTGCGGACAAACCAGATGACAATGGCACCAGGGATAATGGTCAGTGTTCCCGCGGCTGCCAGCAGACCCAACTCATACCCCGCGCTGGAGGCGGTGCGGGTCATCACGGCGGCGATGGGCTTGGCCTCGACCGCGGTGAGGGTCTTGGCCAGCAGCATCTCGACCCATGAAAACATGAAGCAGAAGAAGGCCGCGACGCCGACACCCGCTTTGATGTTGGGCAGGAAGATCGTCACGAAGAAGCGTGGGAAAGAATAGCCGTCGACATAGGCTGTCTCATCCAATTCTTTCGGGATGCCGCGCATGAAGCCTTCGAGAATCCAGACCGCCAGCGGCACGTTGAACAGCGTGTGCGCGAGCGCCACGGCCAGATAAGTGTCGAACAGGTGGATTGACGAATAGAGCTGGAAGAAGGGCAGCGCGAACACCGCCGCTGGCGCCATCCGGTTGGTCAGCAGCCAGAAGAATAACTGCTTGTCGCCCAGAAACCGATAGCGCGAGAACGCATAGGCCGCTGGCAGCGCTACACAGACCGACAGCACCGTGTTGATCGTCACGTAAATTATCGAGTTGATATAGCCCCAATACCACGTCGGATCGGTGAATATGGTGACGTAGTTCTCCAGCGTGAAGGTCTGGGGGAACAGGGAAAAGCCCGACAGGATCTCGTTCGTGGTCTTGAAGGACATCGCCACCAGCCAATAGATCGGCAGCATCAGGAACGCGATATAGAGGATCGGGATAAGGGACCGCTTCTTCATTGCGCGTCATCCTTTGTCATCAGAGTGTAGAAGACCCAGCTGACCAGCAGGGTGATGGCGAAGTAGATCAGGCTCATCGCGGCCGCAGGGCCAAGGTCGAACTGTCCCAGCGCGATCTTCACAAGGTCGATCGACAGTAAAGTGGTTGAGTTGCCGGGGCCACCGCCGGTCAGAACGAAAGGCTCGGTATAGATGTTGAAACTGTCCATAAAGCGCAGCAGAACGGCGATGGTCAGGACGGTTTTCATCTTGGGCAGTTGGATATAGCGGAATACTGACCAGGGGCTCGCGCCGTCGATCTTAGCGGCCTGATAATAGGCATCCGGGATCGACACGAGGCCCGCATAACACAGCAGCACAACCAGCGACGTCCAGTGCCAGACATCCATGACGATCACGGTGATCCAGGCCGACAGTGGCTGTTGTGTCATGTCATAGTTGATGCCCAGGACGTCATTCAGGAAGTAGCCCAGCAGGCCGATCTTGGGCAGAGTAAAGATATTCCACATCGAGCCGACCACATTCCACGGGATCAGCATCGGCAGGGCCATCAGGACCAGACAGACCGGCACCCAGAACCCTTTGCGCGGCATGGAAAGCGCCACGATGATACCAAGCGGCACCTCGATCAGCAGGATCAGAAAGGTGAACAGGAACTGCCGTCCCAGAGCTGCCTGAAACCGGTCGGAACGCAGGATCTGTTCGAACCAGCCCAGTCCTTCCCAGAAGAACTGGTTGTTACCGAAGGTCTCCTGCACCGAATAGTTGACCACCGTCATCATCGGCACCAGCGCATTAAACGCGACCAGCGCCAGCACCGGCAGGACAAAGAACCATGCTTTTTGGTTTTCCGTTCTCATTGCGTCCGCTCCTCGGTTGCGATCCAGCCGTCGCGGTAGACGCGAGATTGTTCGGGTTTGAATTGCAGGTACACATGTGAGCCAGGGTTGGGCGCATTGTGTTCTGCTACGGCTTTCACCGGCGTATCACCGACCATGGCACTGACCACATAGTGTCGCCCGATATCTGCGACCTTGGTGACATGGGCAGGGATGCCGGTTTCGCCAAAGCTTATATATTCAGGCCGGATACCCAGATCGGTGCGGCCTCCGTCACCGTGGGTCTGGCCTTCCAGCATCACTTCATGGCCTTCGAATAGGGCCCGATCGCCCTTTGCTTCGCACGGCAGCACATTCATGCCGGGTGAGCCGATGAAATGGCCGACAAATGTGTGCTGAGGGCGTTCGAACAGTTCCACAGGGGTGCCGATCTGCACGACTTCGCCTTCCTGCATCACGACTACTTCGTCCGCGAAGGTCAGCGCCTCGGTCTGGTCGTGCGTGACGTAGATCATCGTGGCTTTGACGCGCTGGTGCAGCTCTTTCAGCTTGGACCGCAGTTTCCATTTCAGATGTGGGTCGATAACAGTCAGCGGCTCATCGAACATCACCGCGTTCACGTCGTCGCGCACCAACCCACGACCCATCGAGATTTTCTGTTTGTTGTCCGGGCTCAGACCTGAGGCCCGGGTATTCAACATATCCGTAACGTCCAGCATTTCTGCAATCTCATCGACGCGACGTTTGATCGTTGCCGGGTCAACCCCCCGGTTCTTCAACGGGAAGGCCAGATTTTCGCCCACAGTCATCGTGTCGTAGATCACCGGGAATTGGAACACCTGCGCAATGTTGCGTTGATCTGGGGGCAAGGCAGTAACGTTCTGACCATCGAACAGAATCTGTCCCTCGGAAGGCGTCAGCAACCCCGAGATGATGTTCAGCAGCGTTGACTTGCCGCATCCTGATGGCCCCAGCAGCGCATAGGCGCCGCCATCGCGCCAGGTGACGTCGATTTCCTTCAGGGCGTAATCCTGTGGCCCGTTGGGATTGGGGAAATAGCTGTGTCGCAGGTTTGCAAGCTTGATTTGTGCCATGTCAGGCTATCCTTTTGCCGTCTTGGCCGAAATACCGGCAATGGGCCGGGTTCATGTAGAAGCTGTGGTCTTCACCCACCTGATAGGGATGGACACCCGAGGCCAGGGATACCCACGCCTCATCCCCATGTTGGAAGTGCGCGCTGGAATCCGAGCCCGAAAGCTCGGTCACGATGACACGCCCGGTCAGCTCCACGTCGGCGTCGGAAGAGCGGAACGGGGTCACCCGGTGCGGACGCACGGCGACCAAGTAGTCACCATCGGCTATATCGGTGACTTTCCAGCCACCACCGCCGACCAATTGCGCCTGCGCATCAGACACAGTGATGCGCGCCACATTGATGGGCGGGTCAGAGAACACACGAGCTGCAGAGATGTTCTCGGGGTTGCGATAGATATCTGATGTGGGGCCAAATTGGGTGACGCGCCCGTCCTCCATCAAGGCGGTGTAGCCGCCAAGCATCAACGCCTCTTCCGGTTCCGAGGTGGCATAGACGACTACGGCCCCGCGCCCGGCGAACAAGTCGGGCAGTTCTTCACGCAGTTCTTCACGCAGCTTGTAATCGAGGTTGGCCAGAGGTTCGTCAAGAAACACTGCACGGCTTTCCTTTGCAATCGCGCGGGCCAGCGCGGTACGCTGCTGCTGGCCACCTGACAACTCATGCGGACGGCGCTGTAACATTGGGCGCAACTGCAGCAAGTCGGCGGCCTCTTCGACGCGGCCTTCGATTTCGGATTTTGCCATCCCCGCCACGCGTAAGGGCGAAGCGATGTTGTCGAAAACGGTCATATGCGGGTAGTTCACGAAGAACTGGTGTACCAAACTGATCTGCCGCTTTTGCGTGTTCAGCTTGGTGACGTCCTGCCCGTCCATCAGAACTTTGCCTGAGGCGATCGGGTCCAGCCCGGCCATCATCTTGATCAGCGAGGTTTTGCCCGACCCCGTCGCGCCCAGCAACACGTTGAAATGGCCAGTCTTGAGCGTCAGGTTCGTAGGCTTGATATGGATGACATTGCCAACCCGTTTGGTGGCGTCTTTAAGTTCGATCATGTCCGTGGGTTCCGGTCCTTCAGTGCGTCGCACTGGCCTTGGGGTGGGGATGCCGCACACGGCACCCCCGGTTTCGCTTGCTTACTGAGACTGCCAGCGCTGAACCAGTTCGTCATAGTTGACGGTCTGGCCCTGCGGCTTTTCGTTCTCAAGCTTGGCCTTGGGCGAGCCCGGCTTTTCCAACCAGAAGGCGGCATCCTGCGGCTCGTTCAGACGCGGGCCACAGCCACCGTAGACACCGGCGCTTTCGTCAGCGGCCTGCATCCGGGCCATAGTGATGTCCATCTCTTCTGCCAGACGGTCCATCGCCTCTTGCGGGGTGAAGGCGCCCGAGTTCACGTCACCGATCTGCTGCCACCAGATCTGGGCCAGCTTCGGATAGTCCGGCACGTTGATGCCGGTCGGTGACCATGCCACACGGTCGGGTGAGCGGTAGAACTCGACCAGACCACCCAGCTTGGGTGCGCGCTCGGTGAACGACTCGTGGTTGACCGAGCTGTCGCGGATGAAGGTTAGGCCCACATGGGATTTCTTCACGTCGACAGTCTTGGACGTCACGAATTGGGCATAGAGCCAAGCCGCCTGAGCACGATCCGCAGGCGTCGACTTCAGGAAGGTCCACGACCCCACGTCCTGATAACCAACCTTCTGGCCTTCTTCCCAATAGGGGCCGTGCGGACTGGGCGCCATCCGCCACAGCGGCGTGCCTTCGTCATCCACGGTGTTGTTGCCCTCGGACTTCGGCTTCACCATGTCCGCGGTGAAGGCGGTGTACCAGAAGATCTGCTGAGCCACGTTGCCTTGGCTAAGCGCTGGCAACGACTGGTAGAAGTCGTAAGACGCCGCACCTGGAGGCGCATACGCTCGTAGCCATTCATCCCACTTGCGGATCGCATAGACCGCAGCGGGACCGTTTGCGGCACCGCCGCGTGAAACGGACGCACCGACCGGGTTACAGGTGCCCGCTTCCATGCGGATGCCCCATTCGTCGACGGGAACGCCGTTCGGTTCACCCACGTCACCGGCGCCGGCCATCGACAGCCAGGCGTCAGTCATGCGCCAGCCGAGGTCAGGCGCGCGCTTACCATAATCCATGTGGCCATAGATCGTGGTGCCATCGACTTCTTTCACGTCATTGGTGAAGAACTCGGCGATGTCTTCGTAGGCTGACCAGTTGACCGGAACGCCTAGATCATAGCCGTATTTCTCTTTGAACGCGGCCTTGTTGGCTTCGTCATCGAACCAGTCCTTGCGGAACCAATATAGGTTCGCAAACTGCTGGTCGGGCAATTGATACAGCTTGCCATCAGGGCCGGTGGTGAACTGAATGCCCATGAAGTCATCCAGATCCAGCGTTGGCGAGGTTGTCGCCGCCCAATCACCTTCCATCATATCGGTCAGCGGATAGGCCAACTGCAGGCGCGAATGTGTCCCGATCAGGTCGCTGTCGTTGACATAGCCATCATACAGATTCCGTCCGGTTTGTAGCTGAGTCTGTACGGCCTGAACCACTTCGCCTTCGCCGAGAATCTGGTGATTGACCTTGATCCCGGTTATTTCCTCGAACGCCTTGGTCAGAACCTCGGATTCATAGGAATGCGTCGGGATACCCTCGGACAGGACATTGATTTCCATGCCCGAGTACGGTTGTGCAGCTTCGATGAACCACTTCATTTCGGACAACTGTTCATCCTTCGACAAGGTCGATGGCTGGAATTCGTCGTCGATCCAACGTTGTGCTGCGGCTTCGTCGGCCCAAGCAGGACCATGCCCCGCAATGACGGCCGCTGCCGCCACGGCGGAAAGTAGATGTCTCCGCATCTGTCTCCTCCCAAAGATTATGTGATCCGGTGCAGACCGGATGGCAAACAGCATCGATGATATTCAGCGCTGCTGTCAAACTAAAATTTTAGTAATAAGAGATATCAAATTTAAGCACTTGATAAATAAAAATAATATCTGCTTGCGGCGTGTTGGAAGTAGAAGATACGTTCAAACAAATGGTGTCCGTAGGTGCTGAAAGCATCGCGAAACACCCAATTCTGAAGTGGGCTTAGCGCTTGCTGTTCCAATGCAAATTGGGTGGAACCCAACGCTGAACCAACCATAGCAGCGCTATACCGGATGCACCGGAAAGGCGTGGAAATGAAACTACATCTTGGCGATGAGCCGCCCCAGATTGATCAAATACCTGTTCACAGTGTCATCAAAGTGCGTCAGTGGCTGGTGATGATCGTCGATGGCCAACGTTTTCTGAGATTGTAGAAAAAGAAGGCACCTCCAAACGCCGGGTGCAGGATGTGGTCGATCTGGCCATGCTGGCGCCTGATGCTCTGGATGCCATCGCTTCAGGCGAACAAACTGATGGTCTGACAATGGACTACCAGATCAAGTCGGGATTCCCAGTGATCTGGTCAGATCAACACAAGCGCTTCTCTGCCCTCTGATCTGCCGCCTCTCCGAAACCCACCAAACTCGTACCGTCGGAGTCGCGACCTGGGACTGTGGTCGGAAATCGACCACTGTTGCGCACACGCTCGGGTCTCAGTTGAAATTGCTGGATCTTAAGTCGCTGAAAACACGCTATAATCGGCGTGCAACTTCTCGGTATGTGATTTCCGGGAAAATCATGGCTGGGGTGGTAGGATTCGAACCTACGATACACGGTACCAAAAACCGCTGCCTTACCACTTGGCTACACCCCAACGGTGAGCGGCTATCTACGACTGTTGCTTTCAGGGTTCAAGGGCTTTTTTGGACAATTTTGATGTGGATATGCAATTTAGTTTGATCGCGGTTGGATCGTCGGGATTGTCGAATATGGGTCAGGCGATTGTTTGAGGCGAAGCTAGATCTCTAAAACGAAAATCCAACTGGCAATCCTTGGTTCTGCGGTCTCGAGATACAATCCGCGATGCGCCACAACGCTCGTTCCTGCGACTGCGTTTCAATAGCGCAAGAATTGGATTAAATTATTGATTAATAGCGATAAAAATTACCTTTATCAGTTGAATGTCTTTGGCTTCGGACCTAGCTAGATAAGGTCCGCTAACCACCACAAAAAAGGAGCGAGCAATGAAATTGAACCCGCAAGTTGCAGAAGCATTGAATAAGCAGATCAACAATGAGCTCCACGCTTCGTACACCTACTTGGCGATGTCGGCTTATTTTGAGGCGCAGGATCTGCCAGGATTCGCCAGTTGGTTTCGGGGGCATTCTGCCGAAGAGGAAACCCATGCAATGCGTATATTCGACTTTATCGCCAAGAGGGGTGGGAGGGTAAATCTTGACGGCATCGCAAAACCGCAAACGGACTATGAATCACCCGTTGATGTACTGGAGCAGGCGCTGGCGCAGGAGCAAACCGTGACGGGCCAGATCAACGCGTTGTTTGAGCTGGCGCATGAGGTCAAAGAATACAGCACACAGAATATGCTGAACTGGTTCCTGGCCGAACAGATAGAGGAAGAAGACCTGTTCACATCGATCCTGGATAAGGCCAAGGCGGCCAGCGGGGACCGATGGAACCTGCTTTTGTTGGATCAGGAACTGGCCAAACGCGGCAGCGCTGCAGGCGCGGAGTAGCTCAGTCGGCGCTGTCGCGCACGCGTGTCATTCCCGAATCTCGGTGGGGTCGACCCCCCAAAGATTGCTTTTTAGGGTCCAGCCGCGATAGCCGCCTGCCGATATGCGGCACCAATCGGGTGAACATTTTTCAAGCCGGGCGACGACGCCGTCTTCAAGTTGCGCGTTCACCTGCGATTTGGGATCAGGCATCGCGTAAACCGGCAGCAAGTCGGCTTCGATAAGGACTGTCCGCACACCTGAAAGCAGCGCGTAATGCACCCAACCCCCGGCACCGTCTCGATCCTGAACCTTGCGCCAGTTTCCATATTCGGCCGTGATCTGCAGCGGCATGCCACGGCGTTTGAACACCCAATCGATTCGGTGAGTCAGCGAAGGGCCGCGACGGACATTACCCTCGGCGGCTTTCATCGAGACATATCGTGGAAGCGGTAGATTCGTCACTGGACCGCGTTTTTCCTGCGCGGACACGGCCACTGCGCCGAGCACGAGCAGGAAAACCGATATCAACACCACAAAATGGCGGTTCACTGAAAAACTAGCACTCACTGCCTGTCTGCTCTTATGCCTGTGGATCGTATGCAAAAAAGGTTGAGACGATGCCCAAGGGGTTCTTGTGCCCCGTGTAATCCTGCGCCACGATGCCATGGCGCGCGGCAGTTTGCAAAGCGGTAGGAGGGTCAAGGTGCCAAGAGAACGTCTGAGTGTTGTCGTTACGCGACGGTTGCCCGAAGCGGTGGAAACACGGCTAAGCGAGCTTTTCGATGTAAAACTGCGTGACACCGACGATCCCATGACTCGCGAAGAGCTGGTGGCGGCAGTGAACACAGCAGATGTGTTGGTTCCGACGATAACCGATACAATTGATGGCGGTATCCTGGGGCAGGCTGGTGAGAAATTGCGACTGATCGCCAATTATGGTGCCGGTGTCGACAACATTGATGTGGCGACGGCGAGGCAGCGCGGGATCCTTGTCTCGAACACACCAGGAGTACTGACTGACGATACTGCAGATATGACTATGGCTCTGATCCTGGCGGTTACACGACGTATCCCCGAGGGGTTAGGTGTGATGCAAAAGGGCGATTGGGCCGGTTGGGCCCCGACGGCCTTGCTGGGTGGCCGGGTCGGTGGTCGCCGCTTGGGTGTTCTTGGGATGGGCCGGATAGGGCAGGCCGTTGCGCGACGTGCCAGCGCGTTTGGAATGCAGGTCCACTATCACAACCGCCGCCGGTTGCGCCCCGAGATTGAACAGGAACTTGAGGCGACCTATTGGGATAGTCTTGATCAGATGGTGGCGCGGATGGACGTCATCTCGATCAACTGCCCGTCGACCCCTTCGACCTTTCATTTGATGAATGCGCGGCGTTTGAAATTGATGAAACCCACGGCGGTGATCGTGAATACATCACGCGGTGAAGTCGTTGATGAGAACGCCCTGACACGCATGATCCGCGCCGGTGAGATCGCGGGCGCTGGTCTGGATGTTTATGAACAGGGCACGGATGTGAACCCACGCCTCCGGCAATTGCCGAATGTGGTGCTGCTGCCCCATATGGGCTCGGCGACGCTTGAGGGTCGGATCGAGATGGGTGAGAAAGTCATTATCAACATCAAGACCTTCGAAGACGGTCATCGCCCGCCAGATCAGGTTGTGCCTGCAATGCTTTAGGCTGTGGCCTGAGAAAAGGGGAACGCAATGGTGCAGGCAACTGCTTTGCCGCGAAACGAGGCCGGGATCGACACGGCGCTGGGAATTTTGAAGCAGAGGTTCGCAGACCGGCTGCAATCTGGTGCTGCGATCTGCGAGCAGCACGGGCACACAACAACGTGGATTGAAAACCAGAGACCGGATGCGGTGGTTTTCCCGCATTCAACCGAAGAAGTGGCCGATATCGTCAGGACCTGTGCCGAGCACAAGGTGCCAGTCATCCCATTCGGAACAGGCACCTCGCTCGAAGGTCATGTGAACGCTCCTGCTGGTGGCATATCCGTCGATCTGAGTCAGATGAACAAGATATTGGCGGTCAATGTCGGTGATCTAGATTGCGTTGTCCAACCGGGTGTCACCCGAGCCGAATTGAACACCCATCTGCGGGATCAGGGGTTGTTCTTCCCGATTGATCCGGGCGCGAATGCGTCGCTGGGTGGAATGGCCGCGACACGCGCGTCTGGCACCAATGCTGTGCGTTATGGGACAATGAAAGATAATGTGCTTAGCCTTGAGGCCGTGATGCCGGACGGGCAAGTGATCCGCACGGGGCATCGTGCGCGAAAATCTTCGGCGGGTTTTGATCTGACCCGCTTGCTAATCGGTGCCGAAGGCACACTGGGAATAATCACCGAAATCACATTGCGATTGCAGGGTATCCCCGAGGCCATCAGTTCAGCTCGCTGTTCGTTTCCATCGGTGGATGCAGCCTGTCAGGCTGTGATGATGACTATTCAGTATGGTATCCCGGTTGCGCGGATCGAATTGCTGGATCAGATGTCGGTCAAAGCGGCAAACGCTTATTCGGGACTGGATTTGCCAGAAACGCCACTGCTGCTGCTGGAATTTCACGGTTCGGACAGCGGTGCAGCGGAACAGGCAGAGACCTTTGGCCAAATCGCGGAAGAATTTGGTGGCAGCGATATCACCACCACTACGACAACCGAAGAGCGCAACAAGCTGTGGCAGGCCCGGCACGATATGTATTGGGCCAGCCTACAACTGCGCCCAGGCGCGCGGGGCATTTCTACGGATGTATGTGTTCCGATCTCGCGTTTGGCCGAATGTGTGACCTCCGCACAGGATAAGGCCGCTGAATTGGGTTTGCTGGCCCCAATCGTGGGTCATGTTGGTGACGGTAACTTCCATACACTTCTGTTAATCGACATGGATGACGCAAAAGAGGTCGCAAGTGCAGAGGAATTCGTCGGTTGGCTAAATGATCTTGCAATTGCGATGGAGGGCACCTGTACCGGAGAACACGGAATCGGGCAGGGTAAGCGCCCCTATCTGGTGAAAGAACTAGGTGCGGCGACAAATTATATGGCGGCGATCAAAGCAGCGCTGGATCCCGATAACATCATGAATCCGGGAAAGATTCTGTAGCCATCAGATCGATTGCCAAATGACGGAATTTTCCAAGCATCAGACACACCTGCGCCTCAATGTTGTGGGACAGATTCTTCACAGAAGAGTATCTGATTCTGAGGTTTTTTATGGGCGCGCTGCGTTTCATTGGTTTTTTGCTGATTGCGGCGATTTTTATCGCGGGTCTCGATTATTACCAGCAAGACAAAAAGCACGATGGATCACTATCGTTCAGTGGATATCTTGAGACGATCAATGACCGTTTCGGTGTGTTTAAGGCAGAACAGGTTGCCAAGCAGGCCGAGCGTGACCGTAAGAAGCGATGGGATGCGGGTGCAAAGCCCTATCTGCCATCGCCGCCAGAGGGTTGGGCCCGGTTTGATCTGGCGGATAGCGAGAGCAAAGCTGTTCAGACGGTGTTGTCCTGGTTCGAGCTTTCGCCCTTGGTCAGCTCGATTTCCAGCCAGGTGGAATTGCAGCGTCTAACGAATGAAGGGCGGGACAGTTTGATACGCAAACTGGCTCAGTCAGGTTATGTGTATGAAAAAGATGGCGACATTGTCTGGTTCGATATCACTTTGAAGCCCAAGAAAGCGCGCAACACGCTTATTGGGTTGGCGCTGGGACGGCAGGCCGATTTCATGAACGCGATGGAGCAGTCCAGCGGGTTCGCGGTTATTGATGGCGTGGCCTTTGCAGAGGTGACCGGTGATATCTCTGGCAGGAACGAAGAAAGCGATATCCGCAAGATCAAAGGTCGCATCGGATTTGATGAAGAAATTGTCCTGCGGTTGCACTCCAATACTAATGACGCGACGATTATTCAGTTTCTGGAAACGGTTGATCTGGCCAGTCTGAACGATCTGCTGGAATTCCCCTCGGTCGCGACGGGGGAGGGCATAGTCATACCGGTCGAAGAGCAGCCCGAGAAGGCGGATAAAATGTTGCATCTCTATGACAAGATGCTGGTCATGCAAGACAAGGTAACGCAGCAGAAAATCGAAAACATGGATATGGGTGCGATGATGCTGAACACGTTGACGGCGACAGAGTTCAATGCCGAAGGATTGGCGGACATCACAGGCGGCAAGGTTTTTGAGAATCAGGACAATCTGCAGATGGCATATGGAAAGGCGCTTGAGATGATTTTGCTCTCGGATCAGCGTCACGTCGATTCTGGTCCGGCGAAATCTGGTGGTGGTTTCCTCAAGGGTCTAATTCAAAAGCTTCCCGGACTCGGAGCATTGAGCGGAGGTAGTGAAGTTGCTGCGGCAACCAAATCAATGCCATCCGAAGTCCGTGTGCGAAAAGGTAACGAAGGTTCCTCTTGCGCGATGAGCGGGAATACCAAGCGTTGTTCGTTCGGTAAGAACTGATCTGCCAAATTGTTGCAAACGACGACTCGCGGCATTAGCGGGTCGTTTTTCTATTATCACTGGTCGGATGAATGTCGCGTCGAGCCCCTCAAATGCGCCATATGGTGTCAACTGAATTCAAGGGGAGACACCCGGCTATGAAAACCCAAGTCAAAGCACTGGTCGTTGGCGGCGGCGCCGTCGGGACCTCGATTGCCTATCATCTGGCCAAAGCGGGCTGGGATGATGTGATGCTGATCGAGCGGGACGAACTGACATCCGGTTCCACCTGGCACGCAGCGGGCCTGTTGCCGTTGTTTAACATGTCGTATGCCACGACCCACATCCACAAGTACTCAGTCGATTTCTACAAGACACTAGAGGAAGAAACCGGCTTGAATGCAGGCTTCGCCGTAGTCGGAAACCTGCGTATGGCACAGACACAAGAGCGTATGGATGAATACATGCTCTATGCATCCACAGCGGAAACTTGTGATGTTGCATATGAGTGGCTGACGCCCGAGCAAATCAAGGAACGTTGGCCTCTGATCGAAACTTCCGACTTGAAAGGCGCGATCTATCACACTGAAGACGGCTACATTAACCCTGCGGACGTGACCCAGGCGATGGCCAAAGGTGCGCGTCAGCGCGGTGTCGACATCGTTCGCAAGATGCAGGCCGATGCGTTCCGCTGGAACGGTACTCACTGGGAAGTCACCTGCACTAAGATGGTCGAAAAGGGCGGCAACCTCATTCCGTCAGATGAGCAGGTTGTGATCACCGCCGAACATGTTGTGACCGCGTCAGGCAACCACGCACAGCGGACCGCGAAAATGCTGGGTATCAAGATGCCCGCGATCCCGGTCGAGCATACCTTCATCGTCATGGACAAAGACCCCGAGCTGGTCAAATGGCGTGAAGCGGGCAACCCCGAGCATCCAGTTGTGCGTGATGCCGACAACGAGTCGTATGCGCGCGAAGAACGTGGCGGCTGGATTCTGGGTATCTACGAACATGGCGCTCCTGCGCAGTTCGAACACGGCGTGCCGGACAGCTTCCGCGCTGACCTATTCCCGCTGGATCTGGATCGGATCGCCGATCAGTACATGGCGATGGCCGAACGCGTGCCGTCCTGTGCTGAGTCCGGTCTGAAAGACGATTTCAACGGCCCGATCTGCTACACACCTGATGGCAACCCGCTGGTCGGTCCCGCTCCGGGGCTGCGCAACATGTGGCTTGCTGAAGGCTTCAGTTTTGGCATCACCGCTGCGGGCGGCACCGGTTATTATCTGGCTCAGATGATGGTCGATGGCGAAGCCGAGATCGACATGGCTTCGCTGGACCCCAAGCGGTATTCGTCGAACTGGATGACCACCGAGTTCGCGGCGCGCAAGAACGAAGAGTGCTATGAGCACGTCTACATCTTGCACCACCCGGATGAAGAGCGTGAAGCTTGTCGTCCGTTGCGCACCGTTCCGGCCTACGACCGTCAGAAAGCTCGTGGCGCACAGTTTGGCTGGGTCAACGGCTGGGAGCGTCCGAACTATTTCGGCCCGCTGGATGCGCCTGATAACTTCGACAAAGAAAGCCGCAGCTTCCGCCGCGGTGGTTGGTGGCAGTATGCCGTCGAAGAAGCCAAAGCGATCCGAGAAGGCGTTGGCCTGATCGATGCGTCGGCCTTCACCAAGCATGTCGTCAAAGGCCCCGGTGCGACCCAGTTCCTAGATTGGTTCACCTGCAACAAGCTGCCCAAGGTCGGTCGCATCAACCTGACCTACGCGCTGACCGCGCACGGCACCACCCGCACCGAATACACCATCGTCCGCAATGGCGAGAACAATTACTACATCGTCTCTGCCGGTGCCTGGACCGAGTACGACGCCGACTACCTTTGCAAGGCGGCCGAGGACAAGATGGAGGAGTTCGGCTACATCGAAATCCAGGACGTGACCACCCAGTGGGGCGTCTTCGCGATCGCCGGACCCAAGTCGCGTGACGTTCTGAAAGAGGTCATCAAGGACGCCGATCCGGAAACCGCGCTGTCCAACAAGCGCTTCCCTTGGTTGTCGGCCCGTCAGATCGAACTGGGCATGTGCCCGGTCAACGCGATCCGCGTGGCCTATACGGGTGAGCTGGGCTGGGAACTGCACCACCCGATCGAGATGCAGAACTATCTGTTCGACCTGCTGGAGAAGGCCGGTGAAAAGCACGGCATGAAACTGGTTGGTGCCCGCGCCCAAAACTGGCTGCGCCAGGAGAAATCCTATCGCGCCTTCGGCACCGAACTGGGCCGCGACGCGACCCCGCTGGAAGCTGACCTGCCGCGCTTTATTGATCTGTCGAAAGACTTCTACGGCAAAGCCAAGCTGGAAGAGACCGGCGTGCGCGTGAAGTGCTGCACTCTGCTGATCGACGGACCGGACGATGCCGACCCCTGGGGCCGCGAGGCGCTGTACACGCCGGAAGGTGAGCGCGTGGGTCGTTTGACCTCGGGCGGGTACTCGGTGGCGTTCGAGAAATCCATCGGCATGGGGTATGTGAAGCCTGAGCTGGCGGTCGAAGGCACCAAGCTGCAGGTCAAAATTCAGGACAAGCTGTGGGATGCGGTCGTCACTTGTGACAGCCCGTATGATCCGAAGAACGAGGTCATCCGCAAGGACGGCTGACGCTTTTTAGAAATAAGGCGGTACTCACGTAGCACCGCCTACCAAAAGCCCGCTCTCGGTGGGCTTTTTTCATGCGCTCAATTCATCAAAGCAGTCTAGTGCCTTGGCGGCGTACATCATGGACGGCCCACCGCCCATCTGGATGGCCATTGCCAGAACGTCCGAAACCTCATCGCGGGTGGCTCCCGCCTTGGCCAACGCCTCGGAATGCAGGGTAATGCAAGGCTCACACCGTACTGCGATTGACATGCCTAACGCGATGAACTCTTTGGTTTTGTAGTCCAGCGTCCCGCCTTCCTTGACAGATTTTCCCAGCGCCCCAAAGGCACGCGCCGTATCAGGAATGGCTCCGTTAAGGTTACGCAAGCTTTTGCGCGTTTCGTTCAGTGAATCCTGCCAGCTCATCATAACGTCCTTCTTGATACATATGATAATCTGCATATGAATGATGAAGAGCAAAGCAGACTTTGATCCTGATCAGATTCCAGTTTTTTGGGCGACAAATGCCAAGTTGTTCGCAGGCATCTTTACGATTTCGACCAGTTCGAGGGCGTTGTCCTTTAACATAGACAATATATATGTGTCGTCTTTGTACCCGATATCAGGGTCTTGTTGGACCAGTGCGTCGTGAAATCGCTGGTCGCCATCGCTTGTCAGGTGTCCGTCACGTTTGAAAGGGCCATAAAGCACCAAACGCCCATCCGTTTTCAGAGCGCACGCTGCTTCGGCAACGAGGGTTTCAGCCTCGGGCAAACTGATCAGGTGCAAGAGGTTGATCAGTAAAACCAAATCTTGCTGCGCCATTGATTTGTGCCAACCCTCCACAGTCGCATCCAGATGAACGGCTGCGGCGGTGTTTGGTAAACCCTTGGTGTACGCATCGATGCTGGCGCGCCGTTCAGAGGTGACTTCGCTGGGTTGCCAATGCAACCCGGGCATCCGCTGGGCAAAGGCCGAAATGTGTTGTCCGGTTCCACTGGCCAGTTCCAGGGCCTGTCCTGATGACGGGGCGACCCGTGCCAGAAGATCGCACAGCACAGCCGTGTTTCGGCTGGCGGCTGGGGCGACGAGTTTGCTGCCGTCGCCCTCGGTGGCGACGCTGGCATTCGGGGGCAGTTTGCGTTTTGTCATCGTTACAGCCTACCGGGTGTCAGCGCTTTCACAATCGCCGCATCAAGGCGCGGCGACGCGCCAGTCACAAGATCCGCCACAAGTTGCGAGGCTGCAGGAGCGGTCTGAAACCCATACCCTCCCTGTGCTGCCGACCAGATAAACGATGGATCGGTTGGATCAGGTCCGAGCACCAGCGTGCCATCGGCAACAAAACTACGTAACCCCGCCCAATTGGTTTCTACCCGAGTTACAGTTTCAGTAACCATCGCTTCGTATCGTGCCAGTCCTTCTGCGAGAACCATGTCATCGGCGTAAGCGTCATGGGGTGTGGTTGGGTCCGCCTCGCAAGGCGAGACCAGTAGCTTGCCCGCATCAGGTTTGGCGTACCAGCTCTCGCCTGCGCCCAGCATCATTGGCCAGTTTCGCAGGTCATGTTCGCCCGGTGCGGGGATGCGCGCAATCGATCGACGGTAAGGTGTGATCCCGATGGGGGAGATTCCTGCCATCTGCGCCACCTCATCGACCCAGGCTCCGGCGGCATTTACCAGATTGCGTGCCTCAAAGGATTCTGAGGTTTCGACGGTCCAATGAACCGATTTGCGGATGCTGCTGACCCTCTGACGGGTCAGGACTGAACCGCCATTCTTGCGGACGGTTCGCGCAAAGTCCTGCAGGACGCGATCTGTATCGATATCATATGCGCTATTACTTATGGCTGCATAACCGACAGTTTCAGCATTCAGGACAGGAATGTGTCCGATGGCATCATCCGGCGAAATCTCTTGCACACCAAGATCTTGGGCGTCTTTTTGAAACAGCGCCTGTTGATCCCTTCCGCCAATCAGCATCAGGCCGCGTGGTGTTAGGTACGCATTTGTTTCAAAAAACGCAGCACTTGCCTCGTTCAATGCCTTGACCGAGTTTGGACCGTAACCCTTTTCGAACAGGGCGGCTGAACGACCCGAAGTATGATATCCCAATCCGTCCTCGGCCTCTAACACCGTAACTGTGCCGTGCTCTGACAGGCGCGCACCTGCGCTTAGCCCGGCGACACCGCCACCGATTATGAGAAAATCAATCATGCGTTTTGTTCCGTTTCCGGCCGCCAAGTGATCGAGCCGGTGGTAGGTTGACTGGCGACATTGGCGGACCATGGCACGCGTACTGCCAAACGAAAAGACACAAGCCCACCGCAATGGAAACTTGATCGTAGGCGGCCAGCCTGCTTTTAGTGCAAACAACATAAGATTCGGAGGCGGACGTGAACGCGGCAGATATTCACCCGATGGCAACGGGGCACATTCCGTCATATGTGACACAGGCAGATGGTAGCGACTTCCTCTTCACTTTCATGTTGTTTTTTACCGTCGGGATGGTCGTGCTGATCGGGGTTGCCTACTTCACGTTGCATTCGATCCCGGAAAAAATGGCGCATGAAACCAATCACCCGCAATTTCAATTGGTTGGGATTCTGGCGCTTTTGGCTTTGTTTACGCATAACGGCCTTTTCTGGGTTGCCGCCATCCTTGTGGCTGGGTTCCAGTTCCCTGATTTCGCGGCACCGCTGCGCTCGATTGCCGATGCCATCCGATCTTTGGCGCCTAGGCAGGACAAAGAACACGCTTCACCCCCTCCTGAGCCGGAAACTGAGCCCGAACAATCCAAAACCTCCGAACCGGCAGCACAGGGGCACTGAACAATGATCGAGACGATGCTGTGCGCCCTGATTACCGTGCTTCCTGACTATCTGTTTCGCCGCTTTGTGCAGGGCAAACGGATCGGACACGAGATCACGCTGTTCACCATGTGGTACGAGTTGCGCTGGGGGCTGACGACTTGCGCTATTTTGGCGCTAACCGTTATCACAACGCTGTTCTATTTTCACCCGTCCAGCAAAACAGCGGCTTCCTACTTCCGGACGGTAACGATCCTTCCGCAGCTAGGGGGGCGCGTTTCCGAAGTCTACGTGCGCAACAATGAGCAGGTGACAGCTGGACAGCCGATTTTCCGGATCGAAGACTTCACGCAAACCGCGCAGGTCGAAGCGGCGCATGCCCAGATTGCTCAGGTTCAAGCCTCGTTGAAGGTGGCGGAAACCGATCTGGCCGAGGCTGAGGCCGGGATTGCAGGCGCGCGCGCAGCTCTGGATCAGTCGCTCGAGGATCTGGAACGCAATACCACCTTACGTGACGAGGGATCCAGTGCGGTGCGCTTGGCCGAGATTGATCGGTTGGAAAATCTGGTTGCCGAGCGTGAAGCGCAGGTGAAAGCAGCCGTCTCAAAACGCGCAGCGGTTGTACAACAGATCGAAGAGCTGATCCCGGCCCAACTTGCCAGTGCCAATGCGCAGCTGGATGCGGCATTGACCGAGTTGGACAAGACTGTGGTCAATGCTGGAGTGACGGGCAGGGTTGAACAATTCGGGCTTCAGGTCGGCGACTATGTCAGCCCTTTGCTGCGCCCGGCGGGTATTCTGGTGCCATCCTCCTCCGGACATGACCGATTCCAGGCGGCGTTCAGTCAGCTTTCGGCCCAGGTGGTCAAACCGGGTATGATTGGCGAATTGGGCTGCATGACCAAGCCCTTTACCGTTATCCCGGTGGTTGTCGTCGAGGTGCAGGATGTGATCCCATCAGGGCAGATCAGGCCATCTGATGAGTTGCGGGACGTGCAGAGCAACACCAATCCGGGTTCGATCCTTGTCTACCTTGAACCGCTCTACAAAAGCATGGCCGATGATGTGCCTCCAGGCAGCAACTGTCTGGCGAATATCTATACGGATAATCATGCAAAGCTGGAGGATGAGAGCCTCGGCTTCTGGGAAAAATCGTTCCTGCATGTGGTAGACACGATTGGCGTCGTTCATGCGGCAGGCCTGCGCCTGCGACTGATCCTGATGCCAGTGAACACTCTGGTGCTGGGCGGACACTAATTTCACGCCCTAGAACCTAACCATTGCGGCGATTCAATCGCTTGAAGTCCTGACCCGACGACAGCTGGGTATCAAAACGCTCGTGGCTAATATTGCCCACGGTCCGATGGTGTTGGGTCGCCAATAAGACTGGCCACCAAGTAGACCTTCGCCGTGCGTGCAGCATTTGCTTTCTTTGAATGCAGCTATGCGGACTTAGCGGCTGTTTAGCGATTTGCTCATGCTTTTGAGAACTCGTTGATGGAGTTCGGTTGGTGCATCCTCAACTGCAGGTCTTTCGACCCATTCCAAATCCAAGTTCAGTGATCCCGCAGGTACGATTTTTCTTGCGATTTCGGGCGGCGTGGTATCGTCAGTCGTTCCATTCTTCCAGTCGTGAAAGGCTGATGAGTAACGAACGACCGCTCCGCTGGTCGACAATTCGAGCAATCCGCCCTCGGCAAAGAACGTCAGCCTATCTCCCATTTCCTCACCAATAAGTTTGAGCCTGTTTCCCAATCGATGTTTGAGGATGGCTACAAACACTATCGCTGCGGAAAACGTGAATTTATCGACAAGCATAACAACCTGCTTGTTTGCGCTTTCTGAGATCGCGTCGATCAAGGGCATCGTTAGAAGAAAGTCGCCACCAGTGTTTCCGCGAACATCAATTAGTAGTGTTTTGTTCGAGGATGCGCGCACGCATTCCACCGCGGCTGAGATGGCTTTAGGCAGCGCATTTTCCTTCGGATCAAAGAAGCTTGGTAACGCTATTGATAGCCCTAGCTCTTGCCAGTCCTCTATCTCTACAAATATCTCGGGTTCCCAGGCTGGATCAGCCTTGCCGTGCTCGTTTCTCGGGTAGAGCATCGATCCAGGAACTGTATGTTCATTGGCCACTTTCAGATTGGCTATCCGCCCATTTTCGTCCTGCACACGGAACTCGGTCGTGCCGCCGTTTGACGAAAAACCCAAACGTGCCAAAGCGTACGGCCAAGCCAGTAGAATCGGGCCGATGACCCGTTTCCTTTGGCACGTTCCCGCCAGAAATTTCTCTGCAGTGGCTTCAATCTGGCTCAAAGCTGAGCCGTTGACCGCTATCAACTCTCCTCGCGGTGCGGCTATCTCTGGCGCCGCGTCGATGAATTGAACGGAACGTCCAACGCTCACGAATCTCAGCGGTAGCACCTCGATCGCATCATTCGGGATCAGCCGTGTGTGCCCATTGCCGGGAAGTGCCAATAAACGCATCGCTGACAAAAGGAAGGCTTCGACAGAGCCCTCTGAGGCATATTGCCGGGTTTCACCAATACAGTCGTCAATCACGGCCTTTTCGATCTGTCGAAAACTGGGATCGGTCGGCAGGGCAGTTTCTAAAATTTGGTTCAGGTCTTCCGTGAGCGACATGTTTCACGATGCGCATAGCCATTCGTCAATGTCCAGATTGGGCTCAGGGCGACTAAAAAGGCCCGCAAAAACATGCGGGCCTTGTTGTTAGTTTCCAGGTCAGTTTTTACTGCGGAATTTCGCCTTCCAGCCCCTCAACGTAGAAATTCATGCCCGCCAGCGTACCGTCATCGGCGGTCTCGCCTTCGGCCAGCCAGTCACTGCCGTCCTGCTTTTTCAGCGGGCCAGTAAAGGGATGGTATTCACCGGCTGCCATCGCGGCTTTCAGCGCCAGTGCTTCTTCTTTAACGTCGGCGGGAACGGCGTCCGAAATCTCACCAATTGCTACCATGCCTTCCCGGATGCCATCCCATGTGTTGGCACTTTCCCATGTTCCGTCCATCACGGCCTGGGTCCGCGCGATGTAGTAGGGAGCCCAATCGTCGATGATTGAAGACACACGCGGGAAGGGTGCGTATTCGCTCATGTCGGAGGCCTGGCCAAAGGTGACAACGTTTCCTGCCTCTTGCGCGGCTGCCTGCGGTGCAGTCGAGTCAGTGTGCTGCAGGATCACGTCCGCGCCCTGTTCGATCAAAACTGTGGCGGCGTCAGCTTCTTTCGCAGGATCGAACCAAGTGTAAGCCCAGACGATCTTGAACTCGACGTCGGGGTTTACCTTCTTGGCGTGGATGTATGCCGAGTTGATGCCGCGGATCACTTCAGGGATCGGGTAGGAACCGATATAGCCGATGATGTTCGACTCGGTCATTTTCCCGGCGATGTGACCCTGAACGGCGCGACCTTCGTAGAAGCGGGCCGAGTAGACCGAGACGTTGTCGGCGGTCTTGTAGCCGGTTGCGTGCTCGAATTTCACATCCGGGAATTTCTTCGCGACGTTGATGGTCGGATCCATGTAGCCGAACGAGGTGGTGAAGATCAGGTCCGCGCCTTCCAGTGCCATCTGGGTCATCACGCGTTCTGCATCTGGGCCCTCAGGCACCGACTCGACGAACACGGTTTCAACCTTGTCGCCAAAGTGCTCTTCCACGGCCAGACGGCCCTTGTTGTGCTCATAGGTCCAGCCGCCGTCGCCCACTGGGCCGACATAGACGAAGCCGACTTTGGTCTTATCTTGGGCCATGGCTCCCGAGGCCAGACCCAGCGCCATTGCGGCGCTTGCCAAAAGTGTAGTGAATTTCATGTGTTACTCCCCAAGTTGGTTCAGTTGGCCTCGCTTAGTGCGAGGCATGGAAGGTCCGGCCCAATGCGGCAGGTGCGCTGCTCTTGTCGGCCGAAAGGATCACAAGCACAAGGATCGTGATGATGTAGGGCGACATTGCCAGATACTCGACAGGAATGGCAACGCCCGCTGCCTGCAAATTAAGCTGCAACACAGTGATGCCGCCGAACAAATAGGCGCCCAGCAAGACACGCCATGGTTTCCAGCTGGCAAAAACCACCAGCGCCAAGGCAATCCAGCCGACACCGGCAGTCATGCCCTCGGTCCACTGCGGCACGCGGATCAGGCTGATGTAGGCGCCGCCCAAGCCAGCGCAAGCACCACCAAACAGGATCGCCATGATGCGAATCTTGATGACCTTGTAGCCCAGCGCATGCGCCGCATCGTGGTTCTCGCCAACGGCGCGCAATATCAGGCCGATGCGTGTGTATTTCAGCGTGGCCCAGACGGCGGCCGTCAGGGCAATTCCGACATAGAGGATCGGGTCGTGCTGAAACAGGATTGGTCCAATAACAGGGATATCGCTGATTACCGGGATATGGATTTCACCCATGCTGGGCGGCTTTATTCCTACGTAGCTCTGCCCCATCAGCGCGCTGAACCCGAGGCCGAACAATGTTAGGGCCAGGCCACTGGCAACTTGATTGGCCAGCGCCACCTGCGTCAGCAGCACAAACAACAGCGATAGCACCGCGCCACCGATTGCTGCCGCAATAAAGCCCAGCCAGGGCGAACCGGTCTCGACTGAGATTGCGAAGCCGCTGATTGCGCCCACGATCATCATGCCCTCGACACCGAGGTTCAGGACGCCTGCTTTTTCGACCACCAATTCTCCGATTGCGGCCAACAAAAGTGGGGTTGCGGCCACCATTAGCGAGGCGACCAGAAGGACGGGGTTAATTTCACCAAGGTCCATATCACGCTACCTCGCTACGGGCCGCACGGATGCGGTAGTTTGTCAGAAGATCGAATGCCAGCAGGAAGAACAGAAGCATCCCCTGGAATACCTGAATGGCTGCGGCGGGCAGACCCAGCTGAGATTGGGCGATTTCACCACCAATATAAGTCAACGCCATCAGGCCTCCGGCCAGCAGGATGCCCACCGGATGCAAACGGCCAAGGAAAGCCACGATGATCGCGGTAAAGCCGTAACCGACGTTGAAATCGATGCTGACCACGCCAGCAGGGCCCGAGACTTCGAACATCCCCGCAAGACCGGCCAGCGCGCCGGCCAGACCCAAACAGAACAGGATCAGGCGGGCAGGGTTTACACCTGCGAACTTCGCCGCACGCGGGGCCTCACCTGTCAGGCGGATGTGGAAGCCCAGCATGTGCCGGTTCAGCAAGACATATGCAAAGATAACAGCGATCAGGGCAGTGACTACGCCCCAGTGCATGCCTGAACCCGCAATCAGCTCGGCATTATACGCGCTGTCGTAGGATTGCAGATTGCGCGAACCCGGAAAGCCGAACCCTTCGGGATTCTTCAGCAGGCCTAGCGAGACCGAGGCCAGCATCTGTTCGGCCACATAGACCAACATCAGCGACACAAGGATTTCATTGGTACCGAAGCGCACTTTCAGGAAGGCTGGGATCATTGCCCATAGCCAGCCGCCAAACGCGCCTGCAATCACCATGATCGGAAAGATGTAGAATGCATCCAGCGGATAGAATGCCAGACCGGCACCCGCACCGAAAATGGCCCCCATAATGTACTGACCCTCGGCCCCGATATTCCAGATACCGGCGCGGAAGCCTAAAGACAGGCCGATAGCGATCAAAACCAGGGGCGCGCCCTTAACCAGCAATTGCGGCCGATAATAGAAGGCGAACTCGCCAAACAGGGGTTCCCAGAAAATGGTTCCAATAGCCTCGACCGGGTTTTTGCCCAGAATGGCGAACAGGATGCCACCAAAAACCATCGTCGCCAGGACCGCGACCAGAGGGGTGGCATAAGACCACGCCTTGGACGGCTGAGGCCGTTTCTCCAACACAATCATTTGCTCATACCCCCGCGTTTCTCTTTTCTTTTAACTGTTTAGACATGGGCCACCTCCATGCCATGCGCGCCGCCCATCATCAGGCCGATCTCATCGACCGTCAGACCCGTAGTTTCACGCGGGGCGCTTAGTCGTCCTTCGTTCAAGGCGGCAAAGCTGTCTGAGATTTCCATCAGTTCATCGAGGTCTTGCGAGATACAGATGACCGCAGTTCCCTTGGCCGCCAGATCCAGAATGGCCTGCCGGATCGAGGCCGCCGCCGCTGCATCCACGCCCCAAGTCGGCTGGTTCACGACCAGAACATCCGGGTTTTGCAGCACTTCGCGACCAATCACGAACTTCTGCAGGTTCCCGCCCGACAGCGACCGGGCGGCATTTTCAGGACCCGGCGTACGCACGTCAAAGGCGCTAATGATCTTTTCGGCAAAGCTCTTGGTCTCGGACCACTTCAGAAAGCCGTTATTCTCTAGCCCCTCGCGGACCGACCCAGTCAGCAGAGCGTTTTCGGTCAGGCTCATATCAGGGGCAGCCGCGTGGCCCAGCCGTTCTTCGGGCGCGGTTAACACGCCCAGCTTACGCCGCGCGGTCGGGCCGAGTTTGCCGATGGGTTGACCGCTGAATTTGATCGCATCTGCGGTGGTCGGAATTTCGCCAGAAAGCACACCCAGCAATTCATCCTGACCGTTCCCCGCGACACCCCCGATCCCCAGAACCTCGCCCTTGCGGACGGTCATGTGGACGTTGCGAAGCGCGGTTCCGAATTCCGACGGCGACGGCACTGACAATCCGCTGACATCCAGCGCAACGTCACCGAACTCCCGGCCGGAACGTTCAGGTGTCTGCAGGGTCGAGCCCACCATCATCTCAGCCATATCGCGCGCTGAGGTTTCAGCTGGTACACATTCGCCCACATTCTTACCCAGCCGCAGAATCGTGGCGTGGTCGCATAGCGTTCGAATCTCTTCCAGCTTGTGCGAGATATACAGGATCGATGTCCCTTCCGAGCGCAATTTGTTCAGCGTTTTGAAAAGGATTTCAACCTCTTGCGGCGTCAGAACCGAGGTCGGCTCGTCCATGATCAGCAACTTTGGGTCCTGCAGTAAGCAGCGGATGATTTCGACCCGCTGACGCTCACCTGCAGACAGATCGCCAACCGTGCGGAAGGGGTCCAAGGGCAGGCCGTAGGTTTCGGATACTTCGCGGATACGCGACGCCAGATCACCCATTGGGGGCGGGTTCTCCATCCCCAGAGCGATATTCTCGGCGACGTTCAACGCATCGAACAGCGAAAAATGCTGGAACACCATCGCGATCCCGTCCGCACGGGCGGCGCGCGGTTCAGGCGGTGCATAGGACTGCCCCCGCAGCAGCATTGAGCCGCTGTCGGGCTTCACCAGCCCATAGATCATTTTGACAAGCGTGGATTTGCCTGCGCCGTTCTCGCCCAGCAGCGCGTGAACTTCGCCTTCACCGATGTCAAAGGACACCTGATCATTGGCCACGACGCCGGGATAGGCTTTGGTCAGCCCTTGCAAGCTCAGAAGTGGAGTGGTCACGCGCTCAGGTCCTTCTTCAATTCGTTCTGTCGGGCGGGGCGTAACAGTTGCGCTGCCACGCCAACGGCGATCATCTGCGGGTGTTTGCCCAAGCCTGGATCGCCGATCGGACAGGTGATCCGGCTGATCCGCTCGGGCGGATGCCCAAGGGCTGCAAGTCGCGACCGGAATCGCGCCCATTTCGTAGCCGAGCCGATAAGCCCCGCAAAGAGGAAATTGTGCGAAAGCAGCCGGTTGCACAGTTCCAGATCCAGATTGTGCGAATAGGTCAGCACCAGATGCTCGGCATCGGTTGGCGCGTGGCGAACCAGCTCGGCGGGTTTTGCGGTCGGAACCGGGGTTACACCGGTTGGAACCACATCGGGAAACCGCTCGGGTCCGGTATCGACCCAGGTGATTGCCAGATCGGGTAGGGGGGACAAAACGTCCACCAGCGCCCGGCCTACATGGCCTGCGCCCCAGATCCACAGATTACGCGTCGGTTTGTGAACGGGTTCGACCATCCAACCTTCGATCAGTTGGGGCTCGGGCGCGACACCCTGTCCTCGCGCTGCCGCCAGCCGACGTTTGACCGATAGCGGCATCTCTCCGCCCGAGGCCGAACGCGCGATGACGGTATCGTCCAGTGCATTCAGCGCTTCATGATCAAATACTTCACTCAGCAATGAAACTGCACCGCCGCAGCATTGCCCCATGTCGGGGCCAAGAGCGTGATGCGTTAGTCGGGTGGCGGTGGTTTGGGATCGCGCAGCTTCGGCTGCCTGATACTCCAACGTGCCTCCACCGATGGTGCCACTTTGCCCGTCCTTCCAGACTAGCATCGCGGCCCCCACTTCACGTGGAGACGACCCTTTGATGCCGGCGATGACCACCCGGACCACTGTTCCGTGGGTTTTGACCGCCTCCCTCAAAGCCTCCAAGTCAATTCCCATCAGATGCCTCCCTTCATCTTTTGGACGCCGCGCCAAACCTCTTCAGCCGTGGCTGGTGCATCAAGAGCGGGGTAGACCTCTCCACAGGCCGCGACCGCATTCGACAGGGCCAGCCATGCGGAAATCCCGAGCATAAACGGAGGTTCGCCCACCGCTTTCGAACGATAGATCGTGTCCTCACGGTTTTCGGCATCCCAGAGTGCGACGTTGAATACGTCGGGTCGATCTGAGCAGGCGGGGATCTTGTAAGTCGAGGGTGCGTGTGTGCGCAGGTTGCCCGTGCCGTCCCAGACCAGTTCCTCGGTCGTTAGCCAGCCCGCGCCTTGCACATAACCTCCTTCGACCTGCCCGATATCCAACGCCGGGTTCAACGAAGCACCGGCATCATGCAGGATATCGGTGCGCAGAATGCGGTTCTCACCAGTCAGAGTGTCGACGGCCACTTCGGTGACCGACGCTCCGTAGGCGAAGTAGAAGAACGGACGGCCTCGTCCGGCGATCCGGTCCCATTCGATCTTGGGTGTCTTGTAGAAACCGGTCGCCGACAGGCTGATCCGACCCTGATAGACCAGCGCCGCAGCTTCAGCGAAGGTGTAGCGTTCTGCGCCAACCGAAACATGGCCATCAGAGAAGGTGACAGTCGACGGATCGGCCTGATGCCGCTCGGCCAGATAGTCCGCCATTCGATCGCGGATCGTATCGCAGGCCGCCTGCACGGCCATGCCATTCAGGTCGCTGCCCGAGGATGCTGCCGTGGCCGAAGTGTTCGGCACCTTGGCCGTATCCGTGGCGGTGATTTTGACCATCTCCAGGGGGATGCCAAAGCGCGAAGCCGCCACCTGTGCCACCTTCTGGAACAGACCCTGACCCATCTCGGTGCCGCCGTGGTTCAGATGGACCGAGCCATCCTGATACACATGCACCAAAGCGCCTGCCTGATTCAGGTGGGTCAGCGTGAAGGAAATCCCGAACTTGACCGGAGAAAAGGCAATGCCCTTCTTGATCACGCTGTTCTCGGCGTTCCATTTCGCAATGGCGGCCTTGCGCGTTTCGTAATCGCTGGATTTCAGTAGGGCCTGAGTCATCCCGTGCAATTCGAAATCGCTGACCTCCATTCCGTAGGGTGTGGTATTGCCACCAGCGGGCAGAGGGCGCACGGGGGCGTCCCCGGTTTCGACCGCGCCGCGGCTTGTTAGGTCCTCATGCGGGTCGGGATGACCCAAAGGCTTTTCGGACGGCGTGATCTCGGCAATCGCATGGGCCGGTTCGTAGTAGTTTCGGCGGCGCAGTTCCACCGGGTCCAGACCCAGCTCATACGCGGCGTGGTCCATCACGCGTTCGATGCCAACCATGCCCTGCGGGCCGCCGAAGCCGCGATAAGCGGTGGCGGATTGGGTGTTGGTCTTCAGCCGGTGGCTTTCGATCCGTGCATTTGGCAACAGATAGGCATTGTCCGAATGCAGCATCGCGCGGTCGGCGACGGGCAGGGACAAGTCCTGCGCCCAGCCGCAGATGGCGTAGTGGTGGAACGAGACGCCCTGAATATGGCCGTTCTCGTCAAATCCGGCCTTATAGGCGATGCGGAACGCGTGGCGTTTGCCGGTGATGGTCATATCATCGTCGCGGTCATAGCGCATCTTGCACGCCTTGCCAGTTGCGCGAGCGGCGACCGCGCAAGCAACTGCCAGCGCATTGCCCTGGCTTTCCTTGCCGCCAAAACCGCCGCCCATACGGCGGGTCTCGACCCTGACGGCGTGCATCGGAACGCCCAATGCATCGGCCACCTTGTGTTGGATCTCGGTCGGGTGCTGGGTCGAGCTGTGAACCAGCATATCCGCGCCTTCATTCGGCACGGCCAAAGCGGCCTGACCTTCCAGATAGAAATGCTCCTGCCCGCCAAGCTCGAATGACCCTTCGATCACATGGGCGGATCCTGCAATAGCCGCATCAGCATTGCCTTTGGCATAGATGCGCGGGCCGTCTTCGAACCGACTGTCGGCGGCCAGAGCCTCTTCGACGGTTAGGATCGGGGTTTCCTCGGCATAGTCGATCTTGCCCAAACGGGCCGCCTTGCGGGCGGCCAGATGGCTGCTGGCGATGACCAGAAACACAGGCTGGCCGATATAGTGAACCGTGCCGTCCGACAGTAGCGGTTCATCATGGATCGAAGGCGATACGTCGTTGGCGAAGGGCAGATCATCCGCAGCCATAACCATCACGACGCCCTCGGCAGCCTTCACCGCAGATAAGTCCATTGCGGTGATCTTGCCTTTGGCAATCGGGCTGAGGCCAAAAGCCAGATGCAAACTGTCCCTGGGTGTTGGGATATCGTCCACATACCGCGCGGTTCCTGAAACGTGCAGCGGTGCTGCGTCGTGGGGGAGGGGTTTGGTCACGCTCATGCCGATACCTCCAGCACATTGGTCACTTCGCCCTGATCTTCCAGGAAGTATCTTTCGAGCATCGCTTTGGCGGTTTCCAGTCGATAGGTGGCCGAGGCGCGCATGTCCGTGAGTGGTGAATAATCGTCAGCAAAGGCAGGCAGCGCGGCGTCAATCGTCTCGCGCGCCCAAGGTTTACCGACCAATGCGGCCTCGACATGGGTTGCCCGTTTCGGGATGCCGGCCATGCCGCCGAACGCGATGCGCGCCTGCGTGACGATGCCGCCCGAGACGGTGATGTTGAAACACCCGCAGACGGCCGAGATGTCCTGATCGAACCGCTTGCTGAGTTTATAGGCCTTCAGGCGATCCAGCTGACGGGGGAAGCCGACAGCTTCGACGAATTCACCGGGAACGCGGTCCTGTTTGCCATAGTCGATAAAGAACTCTTCCAGCGGAACGGACCGGCGGGTGTCGCCTTTGCGCAGATGAAGGGTTGCGTCCAGAGCAATCAGCGCAGGCGGGTTGTCCCCAATGGGCGAGCCATTGGCTATGTTGCCGCCCACCGTTGCGGCATGGCGCACCTGTACACTGGCGTAGCGGCGGATCATTTCGGCGTAAGAGGGGTGAAGATCGGCCAGAGCCTCACCCATCCGATTCATGTCGACCATTGCGCCAAAGCGAATTTCATCGTCGGTGATGGTGATTTGTTTGAGATCATCGCAACGGTTGAGGAAGATTACTGGATCCAGGTCGCGCAGTTGCTTTGTCACCCACAGGCCGACATCTGTTGCTCCGGCAACCAGCGTGGCATCTGGGTTTTCAGCATAAACAGCTGCCAGTTCATCGGAAGATTCAGGCAGCATGCGCGACGCAGCAGAAGATGCGAGTGGCTTGTCTTTGACCCAGACTGGCACGGGACGGTCCTCGACCGCTTTCGCAGCGCGAATAATCGGTGCATAGCCAGTGCAGCGGCACAGGTTTCCGGCAAGCTGGGTGTCATGATCCGTGGCGCCCGTCGCATGACTGGCGACCATCGACATGACAAAACCCGGAGTGCAAAAACCGCATTGCGAGCCGTGCAGGTCAACCATTGCCTGTTGAACGGGATGTGCTTCGCCATCCGGGCCGCTTGCCCCTTCGACTGTACGAACCGCTTTGCCATGCAGCTGGGGCAAGAACAGGATGCAGGAGTTCAGAGCTTTTGCGCCGTCTTCGTCCGTCACCATGACCGTGCACGCGCCGCAATCGCCTTCGTTGCAGCCTTCTTTGGTGCCTGTCAGACCGCGATCTTCACGCAGCCAGTCCAGTAGGGTGGCCGTCGGATCGACATCCGGCAGCTCCACTGTCTCTCCGTTCAGAAGAAACGTGATGTTCATTCGAGAAACCCGTCGCGTTACCCGGTTGCGCCCGTTCGGCCCTCCTTCGATGCGACGTAGAAAGAGTGGCGGGCGGTAGCTTGCCGTCAGATGTTAGAAACAGCGCACCTTATCTGGCAAGAAAAACTGCCTATATGATACACCATTGCACCCGAGCGGCCCATGATTGTAGTGTATGTGTGAAACTTAATAAATTGAAAATAAACACTTTTTGTGAAGGTGTGCGTTCCTGCGCCCGAAGCACCTTCTGAAAAAGCCGAATAATCACCGATGATTTTTTCGGCATTCGATGGTGCCGGTTCCCGCTTTTGCAACGTCGCTGGCTGAGATAGCTTAGCCTGTATGAGCAGTTCCCCCCGATTCATTCACCTCCGCGTTCACACTGAATATTCGTTGCTGGAAGGCGCCGTGCGGCTGAAGAAGCTGCCGGACCTGTGCCAGAAGATGCAGATGCCCGCCGTCGCGGTGACGGATACCAATTCAATGTTCTCGGCCTTAGAGTTTTCGGTCACCGCCAGCGGGGCAGGTGTGCAACCGATCATGGGCTGTCAGGTCGATCTCAGTTACGTTCAGGCGCAGCCGGGAGAAAAGCCCAAAGCACCCGCGCCGCTGGTGCTGCTGGCACAATCCGAGGTGGGATATGAGAATCTGATGAAGCTCAGTTCCTGCCTGTATGTAGACAAAAGCGGGCAGTTGCCGCAGGTCACTTTGGACGAATTGGCGGAACGAGCAGATGATTTGATCTGCTTAACCGGCGGTCCAGACGGGCCCGTAGGGTTGCTGTTACAGCAAGGTCAGCGCCCTGCTGCCGAGGCTTTGGTGGATCGTTTGTCCGCGATTTTCCCGGATCGCCTTTATGTTGAGTTGCAGCGTCACCCAGGCGAAGGAGGCCAACCTGAGGCCGAGCGCTTGACCGAGCGCGGTCATGTCGAGATGGCGTATGACAAGAACCTGCCGCTGGTGGCCACCAATGACGTCTATTTTCCGACTTCGGACATGTACGAGGCCCACGACGCGCTGATCTGTATCGCCGAGGGGGCTTATGTCGACCAGCAGGACGGTCGCCGACGTCTGACCGCGCAGCACTATTTCAAGTCGCAGCAGGAGATGGTGACGCTGTTCGCCGATCTGCCCGAAGCCGTCGAGAATACGGTTGAAATCGCGCAACGTTGCGCCTTCATGGCTTATCGCCGCGACCCGATCCTGCCGAAGTTTGCAGATGATGAGGTCGCCGAACTGCGTCGCATCGCCAACGAGGGTCTGCAAAAACGTCTGGCCGTGATCCCGCACGCCGTGACACCTGAAGAATATCAGGAACGGCTGGATTTCGAACTTGGCATCATCGAAGGGATGGGCTTCCCCGGCTATTTCCTGATCGTTGCCGACTTTATCCAGTGGGCCAAGGATCATGACATTCCGGTGGGTCCGGGGCGAGGCTCGGGTGCGGGATCACTGGTGGCTTATGCGCTGACAATTACCGACCTTGATCCGCTGCGGTATTCGCTCCTGTTTGAACGGTTTCTGAACCCCGAGCGGGTTTCTATGCCCGACTTCGATATCGACTTCTGCATGGATCGCCGCGAAGAGGTTATCCGCTACGTGCAGCAGAAATACGGGCGCGACAAAGTGGGGCAGATCATCACCTTCGGTGCCTTGCTGTCGAAGGCGGCTGTGCGCGATATTGGGCGTGTATTGCAGATGCCATACGGGCAGGTTGATCGCCTGTCCAAGATGATCCCAGTCGAAGGCGTCAAACCCGTTTCCATCGAAAAGGCACTGAAGGATGAGCCGCGCCTGAGGGAAGAGGCACGCAATGAAGAGGTCGTGGACCGTCTGCTCACATATGGCCAGCAAGTCGAGGGGCTGCTGCGCAACGCCTCGACACACGCTGCCGGCGTGGTGATCGGAGATCGGCCGCTGGATGCACTGGTTCCAATATACCAGGACCCGCGTTCGGACATGCCTGCGACCCAATTCAACATGAAATGGGTAGAGCAGGCCGGGCTTGTAAAGTTCGATTTTCTGGGCCTGAAAACACTGACCGTGATCCAGAACGCGATGGATTTGATCTTTAAGTCAGGGCGTGACCTTCACATTGCTCCCGATGGCACGGAACTCTATGAACCCGCCGAAGGGGCAATAAATCAGATCAACGCCATCCCGCTGGATGACGAGGCGACGTACAAACTCTATTCGGCGGCCAAGACGGTGGCGGTGTTCCAGGTTGAATCCTCGGGCATGATGGATGCGCTCAAGCGGATGAAGCCGGATTGTATCGAGGATATCATCGCCCTCGTCGCGCTTTATCGACCCGGCCCGATGGAGAACATCCCCAAGTTCTGCGAAGTCAAGAACAAGCTTAGCGAACGCGACACGCTGCACCCGTCCATCGACCATATCTTGGATGAGACGCAGGGCATCATCGTCTATCAGGAACAGGTGATGCAGATCGCGCAGGAAATGGCGGGTTACAGCCTTGGGGGCGCGGACTTGCTGCGCCGCGCGATGGGTAAGAAAATTCAGGAGGCGATGGATGCAGAGCGACCCAAGTTCCTCAAAGGTGCTGCCGAAAACAATGTGGATGAGGCCAAGGCGACCGAAGTCTGGAACCTGCTGGACAAGTTCGCCAACTATGGCTTCAACAAATCCCACGCCGCCGCCTATGCGGTGGTCAGCTATCAAACCGGCTGGCTAAAGGCGAACCACCCGGTCGAGTTCATGGCAGGTGTCATGAACTGCGATATCCATCTGACCGACAAGCTCGCGATCTATTTTGAGGAAGTCCGCAAGGGGCTGCAGCTGCCCTATGTTCCGCCGTGCGTGAATCGATCCCAAGCGACCTTTGATGTGGCCGATGGGCATTTGGTCTATGCGCTGGGCGCGCTCAAGAACGTAGGCGTCGAGGCAATGAATCTTGTGGTTGAGGGGCGTGGCGAAAAGCCTTTCGTAAACCTGTTCGACTTCGCCCGCCGTGTTGACCTGAAGAAGGTCGGCAAACGCCCGCTTGAGATGCTGGCTCGCGCCGGTGCCTTTGACGAGCTCGATAAAAATCGTCGCCGTGTGTTTGAAAGCCTTGATCCGTTGGTTCAGTATTCGGCGGCGATTCACGAGCAGAAGAATTCCAACCAAGTTTCCCTGTTTGGCGAGGCAGGCGATGACCTGCCCGAACCGCGTCTGTCCCCTTCGCCTGATTGGCTACCTGCCGAACGCCTGAGCGAGGAATTCAAGGCCATCGGATTCTACCTATCCGGCCATCCGCTGGATGACTATATGCCGGCCCTGAAGCGCAAACAGGTACTGACACTGGATCAGGTGACTGAAAAGGCGCGCTCTGGCCCATTTATTGCCAAGATGGCAGGTGTCGTTGCCGGACGGCAAGAAAGGAAATCAGCGCGCGGCAATCGGTTCGCTTTTGCCCAGCTCTCTGACCCCACCGGAGCATTCGAGGTCACGTTATTCTCGGAAACACTGGAGAAATCCCGAGAGTTTCTGGAAACCGGCGCACAGGTGGTACTGACGGCCGAAGCGACCATGGAGGCCGATCAGCTGAAACTGCTGGGCCGGTCCGTTGGTCCGGTTGATACAGTTGTGGCCGATGCGGGTGCAACGGGTTTGCGTGTGTTTGTCGAGGATTCGAAGGTTTTGCCGAACATGGCCACGGTACTGGAAGGCGCAGAGGCTTCGGCCAAAAGGGTGGCCAAGGGACCTGTTTATGTTTGTCTATTCGATCCCGGACTGCCAGGCGAGGTCGAGATGGATCTGGGCCGGGAATTTCCGATCAACCCAGAAATCAAAGGCGCGCTGAAGTCGCTTGAGGGGATATCGGAGATCGAAGAAATCTGATCCCGAACCGTAATGTTGCCACACGCGATGGACCCCGCTAGGCTGGGTGAACATCCTCAAAGGTCATTTCACAGGAGGGTTCCTAAATGGCAAGTTCAGGCAATGTTTTCAGGATATTTACACTCGCCGCGGCATGTTCACTTGCATTGGCCACTGCGGTACATGCAGACGACAAAAAGAAGAAAAACACTCTTACCGGGGCCTTGGTCGGCGCGGGCGTTGGCGCGCTGGTCGGCGATGGTAAAGGGGCTGCGGTCGGTGGGGTGGCCGGTGCGATTATCGGACATAACTGGAAGTGATCATGATGTTGAAAAATCCCATCAAATCTTCCTTCTGCGCCATGCTGTTTGTTCTTCCGACGTTTGCTTTCGCGGATGAGGCTGCTGAGCAGATGGTGCAAGACGTCCTGCCTATGATGCACTATACATGCGCCTCGATCGCCGAAGAGGCCGACGGGGACGAAGCCTTTGTTGTCGAAGTCGTAGGAAAGATGACGGCCCTGTCACTTTACAACCGCCAGATTAATATCCAGGATCATGCAGCCTCTGACGAGGAAAAGGCCCAACTGCGCGAAGCCTTCATCGCCGCGCTGTCTGAAGGTTGTGCCGCAGATAAGAACGCCCTTCTGGGCGGGGTGGTCGACAATGCAGTGAAGTCGACGCTGGGGTTGTAAGCGAGCGCTTGGTCTTGCGAGCGCTAAAGCCTGCCCACTGGACAACGCACAAGGCCCCAGCCTCTGTCCATTTGGGCGTCTTTCAGGCCTGAGACGAGACGGTCGGACAAAAAGAGAAGGTTCGGAACTTTCGGGTCCAGCCAGATGTCCGGTCCACCAAGCGCTTCAGGTATGACTACCAGTTTAGATTCCTGATTGCTTCTAGGAAGGTAGCAGGTTCCCTTGCCGATGTTGTCCAGCGGTGAACGGATATCGCCCTCTGGCCCCAAAACATCGTAGTTGCCCATGGATCGCTTGTTGCACACGTTCAGAAAATAATACCGCTCGGACGTGGTCAGGTGGTTTTCAGTCGAATCCATCAACGTCAGCGGATGAAATACCGTGCTCCCCAGATCGAACTGTTCCAGAACGGATTTGGCCGCTTCTGAAACCAGAGGATAGCCGCCGCCGCTGATAAACGGCGCAGTGTAGTATTCGGCTTTTGAGTTGTAGTACCACAGACTACCAATATGCGCTTTGGTCAGCAGCTCACCGCGTTTCCAGCCCAAGTCAGATTCCTGAACCATTCGCTTGGACCACTCAACATCCTCGGGCGACTGCCTTTCACGCCATTGAGGGGTGTATTCCTTTCGGATTACCGCTGAGATGACGTTGATGTTGTTCACCGTCGTGGCAATCCACACGCATTGCGCGTTGCTGTCCTCACTCGCCATCAGCTTGCCCTCAGTAATGCGGCGGGCGTTCGTCGCCGAACACAACGCCACCTGAGCCTTCCTGTGCGCGCTCTGCCTCGCGCTGCAGCAACATCTCAACACGGCGGGTCAGGCGGTCGATCTCGCTCTGTTGGTTTGTGACGACCGAGTTCAGCTCTTCAACCGTGCGGGTCAGATGGGCGATCTGCTCTTCCAGATGCTGCATGGGGCTCTCCTTATAGGCGTCTCATAGCGACCCTGTGACGCCCTGGCCAGAGAAACCCCGCCTTGCCCCGAAACAGACCATGGGATAGACCGCGCGCGGAACACTAAATCCCAAGGACGCCCCACATGGCCAAGCCCAAGAAACAGCCCCGCCCCAAGGCCGTAACGCCGAAAGGGTTCCGTGACTATTTCGGCGAGGAAGTCACGCAGCGCACCGAGATGCTGCGGACGATTGCAGGCGTCTATCATCGTTACGGGTTCGATGCCTTGGAGAGCAGCGCGGTTGAAACGGTTGAGGCGTTGGGCAAGTTCCTGCCCGACGTGGACCGCCCGAACGAGGGCGTATTTGCATGGCAGGAATTTGACGAAGGCGGCAATGGCGACTGGATGGCGCTGCGCTATGACCTGACTGCGCCTCTGGCCCGTGTCTATGCGCAGCACCGCAACGATCTGCCGACGCCTTATCGCCGCTATGCGATGGGTCCGGTCTGGCGGAACGAGAAGCCGGGGCCGGGGCGGTATCGCCAGTTTTATCAGTGCGATGCGGATACGGTGGGCACGGCCTCAATGGCTGCGGATGCCGAGATTTGCGCTATGCTGTCGGACACGCTGGAAACCGTTGGAATCCCGCGCGGTGACTATCTGGTGCGGGTCAACAACCGTAAGGTTCTGAATGGTGTGCTCGAAGCGATGGGTTTGGGTGAAGACGCCGCCGCCCGAGATAATGTTCTGCGCACGATCGACAAGTTCGACAAGGTGGGCGAGGCTGGTGTGCGTGAGCTTTTGACCAAAGGCCGATTGGATGCCTCTGGCGCTTTTATCGATGGTGTTGGTCTTAGCGGTGATCAGGCCGAGCCGGTGATTGCCTTCCTGACTTCTAAAGCTGCAGATACCGCCGGAACGCTGGCCAACCTGCGCGCCGCTGTGGGTGACAGCAAGATCGGTGCGGACGGGATCGCTGAGTTGGAGCAGATTGGTGCGCTGCTGGATGCAGGCGGGTATGGTTCGGACCGGATCGAGATTGATCCTTCGGTCGTGCGTGGCCTCGGCTATTACACCGGGCCGGTCTATGAGGCCGAACTGACCTTCGAAATATACGACGAGAAGGGCCGCAAGCGGCAATTCGGGTCGGTCTCGGGTGGTGGTCGTTATGACGATCTGGTCAAGCGGTTTACCGGACAGGAAGTACCCGCGACCGGCATCTCCATCGGTGTTGACCGATTGCTGGCCGCTTTGCGTGAAAAGGGGCGGATCGCGGCGCAAGCGACTGGCCCGGTGGTTGTGACAGTCATGGATCGCGACCGCATGGCGGATTACCAGACGATGGTCGCTGAACTGAGGAATGCAGGAGTCCGGGCCGAGGTCTACTTGGGCAACCCTAAGAACTTTGGAAATCAGCTGAAATATGCGGACAAGCGGAACTCTCCGATTGCGGTGATCGAAGGCGGTGACGAAAAGGCAAATGGGATCGTGCAGATCAAGGACCTGATCCTTGGCGCCAAGATTGCCGAAAGCGCCACGCTTGAGGAATGGAAAGAACGGCCCAGCCAGTTCGAAGTGCCCCGCGGAGATCTGGTTGCTAAGGTGCGCGAGATTCTGGACAATCAGGACTGACCCATGCCGAACCGTTCCCAAATACAGGCCCGCGCCGCCATGATGCGTGTCCGGTTCGAGGCGGCGGGCGCGCAGGTGGTTGATACGCCTCTGCTGCAGCCAGCCGGGACGCTGTTGGACCTCTATGGAGAAGATATCCGCGCCCGTGCTTACGTAACCTCGGACGCGCTGCGGGGTGAGCAGATGCTGCGCCCGGATTTCACCCTGCCGGTGGTGCAGATGCACATGTCCGACGGGGCTGAACCAGCAAGATACACCTATTCCGGCGAAGTGTTCCGCCGTCAGGAACACGATCCGGATCGTGCTAATGAGTATATCCAAGTCGGCTACGAAGTATTTGATCGCGAAGACCCCGCCGGAGCCGATGCCGAGGTGTTTTCGTTATTTGCCCTGCAATTGCGCGGGCTGCCTTTGCGGGCAGCGACAGGTGATATCGGTATTCTGATCGCCGCGGTCGGGGGTCTCAAGACCACTAGTCGTCGTAAGGCTGCACTGATGCGGCATCTCTGGCGGCCTCGCCGGTTCCGCGTTTTGCTGGACCGATATGCCGGACGCAAAGCTAGTCTCGAGGGGCGCGATGCTCTGCTTGACGCGGTCGACCCATTGGCGATTGACGTGCCCATGATAGGCAAGCGCCGCACGCCCGAAATTCTCGAACGGATTGATGCCCTGCGCGAAGACCGCGCTGCGCCGCCGATCTCGGACAATGAACTGGCCGGTTTGGAGACGCTACTTAATGTGCGAGAAACCATGCCTTTCGCGCTGGAACAACTGCGTGACATTGCGGTTGATCTGCCACAGATCACATCTGCTTTGGATCGTTTGGAGGCTCGTATCGCAGCCCTGCAAGCGCGGGGCGTAGATGTGGATACACTGGATTTTGAGGCGTCTTATGGCAGGACCTCGATGGAGTACTACGACGGGTTTGTATTCGGCTTTTATGCCGAAGGCCGCCCTGATCTGCCACCGGTTGCAACCGGTGGGCGCTATGATGCGCTGACCAGGCAATTGGGTGGTGGGGCCGAGATTCCGGCAATTGGCGGCGTGATCCGCCCGGACCTGATGCTCGAAATCGAGGAGGCTGCGCAATGAGCCTGAAACTCGGTGTGCCTTCGAAGGGCCGGTTGATGGACAAGACCTTCGCATGGTTTGAAAAGCGCGGCATTACACTGTCGCGCAGCGGATCAGACCGGGAATACGCGGGCAAGGTTGATGGGATTGGTGGCGTCTCGCTGATCCTATTGTCTGCAGGAGAGATTCCGCGCGAGCTGGCGGCGGGACGCATTCATTTGGGCGTGACCGGCATCGATCTTGTGCATGAAAAGCTGCCGCGCTGGGAACAGCAGGTGGAAGAGGTTGCACCTTTGGGGTTCGGCAAGGCGGACCTTATCATCGCAACCCCAGCCTGCTGGGTCGACGTGGACACTCTGGATGATTTGGATGCAGCGGCGGCAGGTTTTCGCAGGGCGCATGGCCATCGGCTGCGGATCGCTACCAAGTACCACCGTCTGGTCCGCGAATTCCTGACCGAAGCGGGGGTGGCCGATTACACGCTGGTCGACAGCCAGGGCGCAACCGAGGGGACGGTGGTGAATGAGACAGCCGAGGCGATTGCCGATATCACCTCGACCGGGGAAACACTGCGGGCGAACCACCTGAAAATCCTGTCGGATGGGCTGATCCTGCAATCGCAGGCCACGCTGTGGCGCAGCCGCGTGGCCAAATACGATGCGGCTGAAAAGACGGCTTTGAATGAGCTGCTGGACAGGTTGGCCTAAAGCACCCCAATTTCCGCTAATGCGCGGTTCAGATCGTCGGGCAGGGCGTCGTCCTGCTCGCGATTTTTAGGCAAGTCGGCAGGGGTGTCCTCAGGCTTGAGATACCGCCAGCCCTGGAATGGACGCTTCAGAGCGTTCTGCGTTCTGTGTACCTCGGGGTCCAGGACGATGGCGCAGCGGCGGATGCCATCCTCACCACGGACTTCATCCAGCCGCAGGATGCGCTGGCGGCACTGGACCACACCTTTGATCACCCAATAGATCGACCCGCCATTCAGAATTTCAGCGTCGCGCTTGGGCCACATGCGGGTGACGTGGCGCGGGTATCCGTCCTCATAGAGTGGTTTGCGGCTGTCTTGCCATGCCATCAACGTGTCGACGCTTTCTGACCCAACCGAAAGTTTGATGAGGTTTACGTACTTATCCACAGCTTTCCCACAGAGTCGTCCCAAGGGTGATCCCTATATTGTAGCCCTCATGCGCTTGTCATCAAGGTGTTGTGGTTTAGATGTGATCTGGGCTAATCTGAATGCCTCTTTCAGTACAGGGAATCACCAATGAGCCGCTTTGCCGCCCCCATCGCCGAGCAGATCTGGGATATGAAATACCGCTTCAAACAGGCGGATGGTACGCCCATCGATCAGACAGTCGAGGACAGCTGGCGGCGCATAGCTCGTGATCTGGCGCGTGTGGAAGAAGACCCGGCGCATTGGGAAAAAAAATTCTATGAGGCGCTAGAGGATTTCAAATACCTTCCTGCTGGCCGCATCACCGCCGGGGCGGGCACCGCGCGACAGGTAACCCTATTCAACTGCTTTGTGATGGGGACGATCCCCGACAGCATGGGCGGTATCTTCGACATGCTGAAAGAGGCCGCGCTGACCATGCAGCAGGGCGGGGGGATCGGTTACGATTTCTCAACCATCCGTCCGCGCGGCGCCGATGTGAAAGGGGTCGCAGCGGATGCCTCGGGCCCGCTAAGCTTTATGGACGTCTGGGACGCCATGTGCCGCACGATCATGTCTGCAGGCTCGCGTCGTGGTGCGATGATGGCGACCATGCGCTGCGACCATCCGGATATCGAACAGTTCATCACCGCGAAATCCGACCCGGCGCGTTTGCGCATGTTCAACATGTCGGTTCTGGTCACCGATCCATTCATGGAGGCCGTCAAGGCCGATGGACCGTGGGATCTGGTATTTGACGGAAAGGTCTATCACACCGTTCAGGCGCGCGATCTTTGGAATAAGATCATGCAGGCCACCTATGATTATGCCGAGCCGGGCGTGATCTTTATCGACCGGATCAATCAGGCGAACAATCTGAATTACGTCGAGACGATCTCGGCGACCAACCCGTGCGGAGAACAACCTCTACCGCCTTATGGTGCCTGTTTGCTGGGCTCGATCAATCTGGCACGGTTGGTTGCCGAGCCGTTCGAGGATGCCGCGCATCTGGACGAGGAGGCCTTGCAAGAGCTGGTGGCCACCGCCGTTCGCATGATGGACAACGTGGTGGACGCGTCGAAATTCCCGCTGGCCGAACAAGAAGCCGAGGCGCAAGACAAGCGCCGCATCGGGCTGGGCGTGACTGGTCTGGCCGATGCGCTGTTGATGTTGGGTCTGCGCTACGGCTCGGACGAGGCGGCGCGTCAGACCGAGCGCTGGTTGCACGCAATCGCGCGCGCCGCGTATCTGGCGTCGGTCGATTTGGCGAGGGAAAAGGGCGCTTTCCCACTGTTTGACGCCGAGAAATATCTGGCCAGCGGCACCATGCAACAGATGGATGACGATGTGCGCGACGCAATCCGCGAACACGGCATCCGCAACGCGCTGCTGACCTCGATCGCGCCGACGGGTACGATTTCGCTGTATGCGGGCAACGTGTCTTCGGGGATCGAGCCGGTTTTTGCCTATGCCTATACGCGCAAGGTGCTGCAAAAGGACGGTTCGCGCACCGAAGAAGAGGTTGTGGACTATGCGGTGCAGATGTGGCGCGACAAGTTTGGCGACGCCGAATTGCCCGAGTATTTCGTGAATGCGCAAACACTAAGCCCGTCCCATCACGTAAAAATGCAGGCGGCGGCGCAAAAGTGGATCGATAGTTCGATATCGAAGACAATCAATTGCCCCGAAGATATCAGCTTTGATGCCTTCAAAGACGTCTACATGCAGGCCTGGGATCAGGGATGCAAAGGCTGCACAACCTATCGCCCCAATGATATCACCGGTTCGGTTCTGAGCGTATCGGAAAGCGACGACAAAGCGCCGGGTGAAAGCGCGGATGCCCCGCATGAGGTTGACGGGGGCGAGGTCGTTTATATGTCCGAACCGCTTGATCGCCCACAATCGCTTGAAGGGTCGACTTACAAGCTGAAATGGCCGGACAGCGAGCACGCAATTTATCTGACAATCAACGATATCGTCATTGGCGGACGCCGCCGTCCCTTCGAGGTGTTCATTAACTCGAAGAATATGGAGCATTATGCTTGGACGCTGGCTTTGACCCGGATGATATCGGCCGTGTTCCGACGCGGTGGCGATGTGTCCTTTGTGGTCGAGGAACTGAAAGCTGTGTTCGACCCGCGCGGCGGGGCCTGGGTCAAAGGCAAGTACATTCCGTCCATTCTGGCCGCGATTGGCGGCGTGATCGAGCAACACATGGTCAATATCGGCTTCCTTGAGGGCGAAGGCATGGGCCTGAAATCCGATCCTCAGGCGCAGGTGGTCAACATGGACGCCCCGCGTGGCAAGACTTGCCCATCCTGTGGTCAGTTCGACATGGTGATGATCGAAGGCTGCATGACCTGCCGCAGCTGCGGTCATTCTAAGTGTGGCTGATTTGGCGTAAAAGCTATCTGCTGATGCACCAAGCAATTGAGACCCAAATCAGCGATTTTTTCGCCCAAAGACAAGGTCTTTGTCGCCCAAGTATTAAAATCCCCTTGTTTTCATAGGGGCAGGAAAGCGTCTGATTTTCTTAGCGGACGCTTTCTCAGTCAGCATCAATAATTCGAAGGTATTGACGTGCGTCCAGTAATAGGGCTGTTTCATTCTATGACGACATCGCAGCATATCTTTCTCATACGGTTTTTCTGATCTGCCCCTGTTAGGGCCGACCGTTAGCTGCTGATAATTTATCTTCTTTTGCGCTCGTTTTCGGTCGGTTTGTCTCACTGGATAGATGAGGGAACTGCTATGAAGACCGTCAAACTCCTACTCGCCACGGATCCCAACGTTGAAAAAGGCGCCATTACGCATCGGCTGACAGAATATCTGAAAAATTTGCGCAAAACGCGGCTGGCCAAAGAACTCATCGGAAATGATGAACACTCGGTCGATCTCGGTGGAAATGATTTTGATAAAGTTGCTTGCGAACTATCCGATGGTGTTCTGCTAACTTGGGATGACAAGCGACGTATCAAAAACCGAGTGCAAAGCGTCCTGCAACACAGGATTGACGAGGAAATCGACGCCACCGTTCAGCGGGTCTTGAATGACAAAGCCGGATTGAAATCGGCCTATCTTGAGCAGTTGTTTACATACGGCGCTCTAAATCGCGACCCACGTGAACGGGTTGTCAGCGTTACACATTTTGCGCTGATGCCGTCCTCTGATCTTTTTCAAGCTGTTCTGAAATCCGAGTCATTGCAGCTCGCTTCGGTTCAAACGAATTGGGATGGCAAAACCGGGGGTGCGGCTACTGCGGTATCCGATGACGGAAACACTCTTGGTCTTGCTTTTGACCACGCAGAGATACTCGGGGATGTCGTCAAGCGACTACGCGGGAAGCTGGACTATACCAATATAGCATTGGAGCTACTGCCTGAGTTTTTCACCCTTCGGCAGGCCCAGGAAGTCTACGAAGCAATTCTGGGGCGCAGCCTGACAAAGCCCGCGTTCCGCCGGAAACTCCTTGATCGCAAGACGATCAAGGCGACGGGGCGACGTGAGGAAGCCTCTGCATTTCGCCCCGCCGAACTTTACACGCGTCTTTGAGAAAGGAGCTTGTCGTTATGGCTCAGATCACAAGATACCCGTTCATCCGACACCTGCGGGCTGACGCCTCAAGCCATGTTCAACAGTATCGTAAGGGACAGCGGGCGCGGTTAGGCAAAGGCTTGTCATTCTGGTTTACACCAGCGGGCACCTCATTGTCGGAAATTCCAATGGATGATCGCGTGTTGCCGTTCTTGCTGAAGGCGCAAACGGCTGACTATCAGGACCTTACGGTACAAGGCAGTATCGTTTGGCGGGTAACAGATGCCGAGACCTTGGGGGATCGTATAGATTTCACTTTGGACCCCAATTCAGGTCTGCTCCTTGGGCAACCTGTTGATCAGATCAATGATTTGATCGGCGGGCAGGGCAGACGTCTCATTTCCGCCTATGTCAACCAAAACGACATTCGGCAGATTCTGAAGAGCGGTGTTGGTCCTGTGCAGGTCGCCTTGCGTGAAGGCTTTGCATCGATGAGTGCTATGACCGAAATGGGTGTTGAGATCGTGAGTGTTGGCGTGGACAATATCTCACCCAGCAGCGAACTTGCCCGAGCGTTGCAGGCCCCAACTTTTGAAAGTCTTCAGCAACAGGCGGATGAAGCTACTTTCAGTAGGCGTGCTTTGGCGGTCGAAAAAGAACGAGCCATTGCCGAGAACGAGCTGAGTACCAGGATCGAGTTGGAAACCCAGCGCAAGCAACTGATTGCCCGCGAAGATGAAAACGCCCGTTCCAAGGCAGAAGCCGGGGCCGCAGCAATGAAGATTGATGCCGAGGCTGAGGCGGACCGTATTCGCACCGTCGACCAAGCCAAAGCTGACATGGAGAAGGAACGCATGGCTGCTTACGCGTCCCTTCCGCCCAACGTGCTGTTCGCTATGGCTGCGCAGGAGTTCGCGGGCAAGCTTCAAACCATCGACAATCTGACCGTCACTCCTGACATGTTGTCTAGTGTCATGGCGCAGATGAAATCAGCAATCTCCCCGGCGGTTGTCACCGATTGAAAGGGCAAGTGATGAGTAGCCTGTCCCCACGCGTTGTTATCGTTCACCGTGCTTCAGAGTACCAAACGTTAATCGAGCAACACGGGACGCGGGGGCAGGCAAGCTTCTTCTTGAGCAGCCGCGATCAGAGCATCGAGAAAGTAGAGGCGGTGCATTCGGCCCTGCAAGAAGGCATAAACCGAACGAAAAGCGCGGTGCCTTCGGATTGGTCTATTGCGCAGGTTGAACGAGCGGATCTTGATCGGTTTTTGTTCGCGGCCAACGATATCGTCGTGGCCGTGGGGCAAGATGGACTTGTTGCCAATCTTGCCAAATACATCACCAGCCAGCCTGTGATTGGTGTGACACCTGGAAGCGGAATGTCTGAAGGTGTGCTGACGACGAGACGGCCAGATGAAGTTTCCCATTTGCTTGCTATGGTTTCGGCAGGGCTGGCCACACTGGAACCCAGGACAATGGTGGAAGCGAGACTTGGCAATGGGGATAGTCTGGTCGCACTGAACGAATTGTTCATCGGTCACAGGTCCCATCAATCTGCCCGATACATTATTCGCGAGGGAGATGCCGAGGAATACCAATCTTCGTCAGGTGTTATTGTGTCGACCGGAACAGGAGCGACAGGCTGGGCCAAATCAATCATGGCCTCCACGCACCAACACCTCCAGTTGAGCCCGACCGAAAGAAAGGCGGTTTATTTTTCGCGGGAACCTTGGCCTAGCCAAGCCAGCGGATGCAGTTTGTCTTCCGGATTGGTTCAGTCGTCTGGTGGGTTGCTCATGACATCCCGGATCAACGAAGGTGGAGTGATTTTCGCAGATGGTGTTGAGCAGGATTTCCTACAGTTCGATTGGGGGCAACAGGTTCGGATCGGAATTGCAGCCCGGACTCTGAACCTATTGTCATCCAGTGAGAGTTGAGTTTGCTTGGGATTTTCGCGCGTTCACCTTGAGCCAAGCTCGGCACATATCTGTTAATTCGAACCCCAAAGTTGGAACTGGGTCGCAACCAGCCATTTATTCGAGGTGCGGAGAGGGGCAGTTTGAGCCCTGCCAAAGCTTTTTTGCAGCAGCGCAGCGAAAGTCTGCTTCAGTTTATCAAGGAAGTCGTTGGAAACCCCTTCTTTGACTATAGCGCCGCGTGAACAGTGTTTCGGGTTTATCTATTTTTACTTCCCAAGCGTCGTTGCTCGACGTGAACACGTCTTTGAATCCCTGCATATTCGACGGCTCGTCCGAGATCAGGACCCAACCTTCATCGGACACGCTACCGATCAATCGGTTAAGCACCTCCAGCCGATCTTTTTCCAACAACATGTGCAAGGTGCGATCTATGAGCAATACGTCGAACTTATCTTCGGGAACAAAGATCCTTATGTCTTCGACGATGCCCTCAACGCTTGAATTCTCGTGACGTGCTGCTTCAAGCAAATCACGAATGCCACTGGGAGAGATGTCAACACCTACAACGCTGTGACCCAACCGTGCAATGAACAACGCGTCACGGCCTTGACCGCAGCCAATGTCCAACACGCGCAGTGGTTTGCCAGAGTATTGTTTGAAAAAGTCGACAAAGACTTGAGTGGGTTCTCCAAGTGCATTGCGCGTTGACCGAAAAAGCTTGTCGAAGTTGTACGGTATATACAGGCCAAAAATCTCTGTTGTTGAATTTGACAACCCTTCTTCCAGCTCAAATCCATTTTTCCTCAATACTCTGGCAGAGGCTGGGTTGCCCGTTTCAACACCGCCGTAAAGCTGCACCGATTGGCCGTCGGCCCTGTACCATGTGATGACACCCGAAATCAGTTCGGTCGCATAGCCTTTCCCCCAGGCGCGTTCGCAAAAAAGATACCCCAGATGAACTGTCTTAAGCGTTTCGGGTTCTAAAAATTCAGCTAAGATCAGAAGACCCAAAAGGCTATCATCAGCTCGATCTCGAACCGTCAATACCTCGCTCTCGGCAACTCGCTCGTTTATCCAGTCCTTTATCGAGGAACCGGTATCATGAATCTGCAACGGTTCAGGCAGATGTTGTAAAACAGCAGGTGTTAGAACGTCCTTAAGTTCATTGATCAATTGGCGTCGTTGTTCACCATTGCTCACTGTCTCTGACCAGCTTTGAACTCGCAAGCGCGCGGTCTCAAATTTCCTTGTCTGTTCCAAAGCGTCTACCTTGATTTGATTGCTTGCAAAGTTGCGAAAGCGCTATTGACTTCGCGCGTACACAGGTTAGTCAGAAAGACTGACTAAATAGGATCGTAGCATGAAGTTGGCAAGGCTGATCGAACTGGCGCACAGACAAGGTCACAGACAGTGGGCGAAAGCAGGGGGGCATCTGGGGATGACCCACAGCGAATACGAGTATCTTCGCGCGATAAAAGATCAGGAAGCCAAAAAAACGGACAAAGATGATCATGGGCAACATCTTCAAGATGTTGTCGATGATATGGGTGTTCGAAAAGCATCAGCCAGTGCGATGGTCTTGAAACTTGAGGAACGTGGGTTAGTGGTGCGTTTCCCTTGTCAGTACGACGCCCGCGCTCAACACATAATGCTAACTGAACAGGGTCAAAACCTACTGTCTTCTGGTGAGCAGATCTATGAAGCAGCAGCGAAGGCGCTGCTTGAGGAACTGTCCGAAGATGACGTCAGAGCGATTGAAATCAAAGTAGGGCAGCATCGGAAACCGGTCTGACAAATATTTTGCAGCATAAAGTAAGTCAGACAGACTAACATAAAAAAGGAAACTGAAAAATGACGTTCGAATTAGTCCTAATGGCGACAGCCATCCACATCTTGATCTGGGAGAAACTCCCTGAATGGGGAACGTGGTTCAACCGCTTCATTGCGGCGCTGCCCCGACCGCTAAGTTCACTCTATGAACAATGGCATTGCCCGTACTGCGCCGGATTTTGGATCGCGCTGGTTCTTCATGGCTTGACCGGGTTTTGGACGATACCGGCACTTGCGACGCTGCCAGGGCAACTTGGTGTTACTGCGACACCTATCGGGTGGTTCTTGGACGCCCTTGCCTCAGCGACTTTGATCTATGCAGCAATCATCGGATTAAAAGCCATCGGCCTACCGGCCATGAAAGCTCACATGATGAAAGAGGACTTCATGAAGTCCAAACTTTCGAAAGACGGTGCCTAAATAGCCGAAGAGTACTAGTTGAGTTTGCGGGCAGATAGAATGTCCGCAAACAGCACAAAGCGGACATTCAAACTTAGACTTTGCAATTTCCGAGATGCGCTAAGAGTGGGATATTGCCTGAGACTACATTTGATACCAGTTTTTAACGTCTTGGGCAGCGTCCTCGACTGTAAAAACAGCCTCTACCTCTGCGATTGTACACTGTATTTCGTCCGGGCTTGCACTGAGCTCCAAGATGTTCGCATCCAGGTCATGGGCTGAACCGGCATCGGAATAAACCGTATCGACCCCAATTCCGATGGAGTTTCGGTGTTGCAGAAGGTGCTCAAAAAATCGGACATAGATCGTCTCCTCGTACGGAGAATGGATGTCAACCTCAGAGACTAAGCCCAATTCCGCAGCCTTGGCGCATGTCTGGCGCCAGGCCAGTTCCATTGTCGATGGAGGCGCATCTCTGGCCTCATCAGGATGTTTTGGGTTCGCAAACGTTGACCTTCGGATGGCTTCGAGATTGGCACGCAAGCTCTTTGTGGGAACAGGAAAGATGAATGTGGTTTCCTCGGATGCTAGGGCTGGTTCAACCTGATCCGGCTGCACCTGGATGAGCTCGGAATACCTGTTTCCGATGATAGGGACTTCACCGATAATCATGTCTGTGGGGTCGGTATGCTCTACCAGCCATCGCGCCAGGGCTCTCCGGCCCCACAATCCAGCTGCCCTTCGTATCAACGGATGAGTTCCATCCGAAACATCCGGATACCTCGCGAGAATGTCTTCGGTCTGAAACGCCGCGAGCCCCGTATCCCAACGCATGATATGCACGCGACGTCCCGAGGAGATCGCAATGGATATTTGCTGGCGCAACAGGAATGACTTTCCAGACGCTGGTAGTCCGGTGAAGAAAACCATGCGGCAACGACGAGCAGCGTCGGCCAAGTGTCTTCCAATCTCAGTGTCCGCAAAACTGTCGATAGAAATTGCGAATCTCCTAATTCGGTGTCGGCCACAGGCCGAAACGGCAATTGGGCTTTGCTGCCCAAAAACAGTTTCCAGAACGCGACCTTTAAAGCCAACCAGACAATATCAGGTGCAGTGCGGGTGACACGCGCACCAATGCTGCCTGATCAGTCGGTTGCGAAGCAATAAAATAAGCCCGCCCCTCCAGAACGTGGCAGATGTTCCTCTCCGCAACCGCGCGAGCCGTGCGATGAGTTCCAGGACAACATGTTTCGAGCATCGTTGAGACCTACACGGTCATGGTGCCCAACAATCGCGGATCCGTCCTCACTATTCGAAGTCCAGTTGCTGCATGTCGTATCGCCACCCGCCGTCGAGAAGTAACCCGCGGAATCGGAGCCGGTCAGAATGTCATGTTTGTTCGGCTGACTGCCACGCCCATTGACGGGGTTACCGTTTTCGTCGAGCGCGGTTTGAAGACTAATATTCACGCCGTCACTGTGCAGCTCTTCAACATTGTTGGCGATAAGCTCTCCATTGGCATTATACCAAGGGCCCGACCCGATCCGGTCGCGTGCAGAAATGCCATTGGTGATTGTCATCGGGTCAGTGCTTCGATCAATGGACATAGAAGTGCTCAAATAGGCCGCAAAAGTTCTGGAAGAACCGGCCGCCGAAGCAAGCTCGTTGCAATGAGCATCGGCGCCTTCAAGGCCGCCCAGATTGGCGCCGTCCCCCTTACCCACACTGGTTATGAAAAACGACATCTCCTCGCTCGCCGATTGTGCCTGTGTGGCCGTTGCGAAACAGCAGATTACGAGTGCAGCAACCCCATGGGCAGTTGTTCTATAGGTGAACTTCGACATGTTTGTCTCCCTTCGTGCTGAGTAATCACTGATGCTAGTCGTATGCTCTGATTGGGTCCACGGAATAGCGCTCACGAATTTGGGAACGTGGCAGTGAAGCGCGCGAGACATGTGCTGATGGAATATCGGTTGGCTCAGACGTAGCCGACTTTCGTCACCCCCGCAGAAAACAGAAAACTGGGTGCGTCCGGCGCTGTCGCTGCGAGCTTTGCGAACGCCCGGTTCGGAGGAGCGCTCTTTCGCTGCGCCGTAACCGAACGCCTAAAACGAGGTTACCTCTGACTTATTGCACGTACGCGTCTAAGATACATCCATGGGCTCACCTTCAAAGCCAAAGAGCGGCCATGTTCGAGAAAGGGGCAACCGAAATGTTGTTTGCTGATGCGCTGGAGAAAGCTTCTTCGTATGCTGCTGCGTGGAGTTCCAACGATCCGGCACAGGTAGCAGCACATTTCGCTGAAGGTGGGGCGGCGCGGCTCAATTCTGGCAAGGCGATTCAAGGTCGGGGCGCGATTGCTTCGGATTACGCGGCACCGTTCTTCCGTGATTTTCCTGGTTCTTCTGTGTTGCTGCATGATTTTCGTTTATCTGGGAACCACGCTCTCTTTACCGGTATGCTCGTCGGCCCTGGAAAGCGCGAAGATTCTCCTGTCCGCCTGTTGGGCTGGGAGGAGTGGACCCTCGACGACAATGGCTTGATACAATTGTCGTTGGTTTGGTTTGACCGCGACGACCATGCCAGACAGGGCGGCGGCACTTTCTCATAGTGATATCGCCACGCAAAGCGGGCATTGTAGCATCTGAGAGGCGCGGCAAAGCTGATCCTCAGCAAACGAAAACCCGTTTCCGTATTCGGTCTGACTATGCTGAATACACTCGCAGTCAATTGTGACAGGTGCAGTACCTCCTACCAAATGCGTACCCAATTACGATTGAAGTGAGATGGCAGGTGGGCTCCAATGGCATTCGTTGCCGAGGTGGTCACACAGTCTTCTGCATCTACTGCGGTAGGCGCCAATGTTTGGGTATACATTGTTCCTCGCAGGTGACGGGTTTTCCGACCCTTTCAAAGCGATACCCAGTAGCGTGGAAGCAAATGCGACCGCCGCGGCGGTCATTCAGCCCGATGGTCCAGGCAAATTCGAAATAATCTATTCCGTGGATCCGAACTGGTTCTCTGGACCGGGTAATCCGGTCGATTGGCAGCGGTGTAACGGTCGATTTCGGAAACGAAAAGGAAACGAACAGATCGGAAACGCCCTCGAAACACAGGTTGACCTGGGAAACGGAAAAACTGAATTGCCCGTTGTCCTGCCTGATCCACTCCTCAATGTGGTCGATATCGAGTATTAGTTCGCTCACCCAGTCATTGTTGTCTGGGTCAGGCGAAACCAATTTTAGGGCATAAATGGAATTGTCGTGGAATTCATGACTGACGTCCTGAAAGAGCCTCTGTCCGTTATCCATTGCAATCACTCGAATCCGAATTGTTGCTGACACGCTCGATTTCGGGGTTTCAGCCAGTTTAATATGTCACCATGCCAAGGATAACGACAACAACGGAAGCTCTTGCAAACCAGATCATTGCTGCTTTTGACGGTCTTGATCCACCTGCTGATGATGAACTTCTTCACCCCGAATGTATGGATGACGTGGATATTCTTGAATTCTACGGCGGGGTCAAATGGCATGAGATGACCGGTAAAATGATCGTATACAGTTACGCTGCCCCCACGGCTTTCAGCCCCAAAGCATTTCAGTACTACTTGCCCGCGTATCTGATTTGGACTCTGCGAAATTCAGACAGCCCGGAATATGCCAGTGAAAGCATTCTTCTGGCACTCGACCCTGGCACATCGAAAGAAATGCTGCACGAGTTCAGGAAGTCCAAGTTCACCCAATTGACGCCTGCACAGACGGAGGCCGTGTTGAGGTTTCTGTACCATTTCAGCGACCATCCTAATCTTGGTGAATTTGCACAAGCCGCATTGATTAACTACTGGATAGAATAAGGCATGTGGTTACCGGTTCGATGATATTTACGTATTTGATGTGGCTCTTCGCAGCGCTTTTTATCGTAACCGGTTTGCCGTTGGCATTGACTGAGGATGAGCAATGGCAACGGCTATGGGGGGGGCCAGTGCGCTGGCTCTTGGCCTTTTTGCAGTATCGATGGCAGCGGATGGTTTGCTTAGAGGCCAGATAAGAATTCATATTTCGACAGTCCGACGCTCCAGCCAGCCGCGTTTGTTCTTCAGCGCTATCGCATTGGTGTTCGCAGCTGGCGCCGGAGTCATCATTGCTGCTATCTGGGCTATTTTCTTTAAGGATTAGTAAGTTTTGCCCAGCACGGTGTGACTTCAGAACCAATGGGCCACTTTAGGCTGAACGAATACGACCGTTGCGTTTTCGTTGGTTTGTCAATTTTCCATGCTTTCGAACCAGTCGAGCACCATAGTACCCCATTCTTTTGGGTAGCCGTGCTCGCCGTCGTGCAAAAAGAGTTCAAGACTTCCCTGTTCGCATTCCCACCGCTTGCGCCAGAGACTGGCTTTCACTTCGATTTCTGCCGCGTTGTGTTGGCATTCGTTTCTTCGGCGCCATAATGCAAGCCCCTCCCAGATATCGGCCTGGGTGATGGTGATATCAAATTCTTCATTGTGTATTGATCTGCCCTCAAGCGGCACAACCTTGTCAGTGAATCCATGTGTGTGAAGCATGTGAACGGGCCCGAGACATTCTTGAGTCATTGGGAGCCAGAAGCCACCGGAAGCAGGGGCATAGCCCCGCGCCAGATCTGGCGCGAGGCACGCGACTTCCCAAACCATCGAGCCGCCTCGTGAGAACCCTGTCATCAGCGCCTGGTCCGGATTCACGTTTGCGCGGACTACGACATCCGCCAGCACGTCGCGGAGAAAACTAACATCAGACCGAGGATAGGTAACCCACCCGTCCCGAACCGACCAATCTGCGGGCTTGCCTTCCAGCCATGGCAGTGCGGTCGGTGCCACAAACGCATAGCCCCGCGCGGTGAATGCTTCGACGAATAGCTTGTTTTTAAGCACCTTTGCTCCGGACCCGCCATAACCATGCAGGTGTATCACGACTGGCCCGCCCCGCCATTCATTTGGAAGGGCGATATGGTACTCACCAGTGTCTATTTTGCAGGGATTGGATACTTCGCCGCAATCAAGCGCAATGGCCTGTCCCGAAATCAGAAGCGTAAACAATGCGATTGTTACCCTATGGATCATATCTGTTCGCCTCCAATGCCTGACAATACCATATTACAGCACCGACTTTACTGACACGGAGTTGGTACAGGATTCAGCTCAGCTGTATCTACAATATGCGGAACGCAGATCTATGCTGGTAGTAAGACTTGGCTTCACGCCTCGCAAATGAACGAATAGGTCAGCATCCGACGCTCCAAAAGCCCCAGCAACTGATTTTGCACCATATCCCGTGACACGGCTCCGAATAGCAATTGTGTTGTGGCGGGCAAACTCTTGAAGTGTTTCGGTTGAGCTGCTCTGTTTTCAAGCCAGCGGTAGCTCTCCAAGGTTGAATCCGATTCCTGGAGAATATTGAAACCGGCATCTAGGAGATATTCGGACATTTCTGCCGGAGTCGCGAGATGACTGATTGAAGGTTCCCTAGCCCATGGGGCGGGATAAAGGACATCCCCGCCTTCGCCCTGAAGAATATCATAAATGCCGAACTTCGAGCCGGGTTTGAGAACACGCTTGGCTTCGGCGTACATCATTTTCTTGTCGGGGATATTCATAGCAACATGAACGGTGATTGCTCCGTCGAAATGGTCATCTGTAAATGGCAGCTTTGTCGCATCACCCTGGCGAAATTCGGTTCTGTGGCACAGGTTGACCCAATCAGAAATGGTTGTTGCCGCGTCACAGAATTCTTGCGTTAGATCGACCCCTGACACGAAAACGCCTGCCTCTTGGACGATTGTTCTGGACACACCCCCAAGGCCGCTTCCGATATCCAAAACTTTCGAGTTTGGTTGGAAGTTTAGTTGTTTCAGCAGTTCCAAAGTCGCTTCCCGGCCCCGAAAGTGAAATTCGTCGATGGACTCAAAATCAGACGGTTTCAGTTCAGTGGGCTCCAGTCCAATTTCTCGCAGATCATTCGCGAGTTTTTCGGCCAAGTTGCCACGGCCGCTGTAATGGTCAGATACACGGTCCTGTATATTGTTTGTCCTTCCGATGAATGTCGGACCAGGAAACTATTGCGACTAACGCATCACAGCCGCGTTTGAAACCATGCTGCCAGTCTCTCACAAGTATGGTAATGCTCCAGTTCCGGCTCCGAGGCTATTCTGGCTTACAGGCGGCCATAATGTAAGCGGACGTTGGAAAAACGGCCTGCCCGGACGATTTGGCGTATTTCGACAGCCTTGCGTCTGACTTTTCCAACACAGTCGCGATTTTCTTTTCGTTGAGATGTATGCCGAAAAGTGGCAGCCAGCCGCGCAATTCGACTTCTATCATTGTCCGGGTGCTGGGGAATTTTGCCTGCTCGGTTTTCGTCTCGTAGGCTATGTCGCCGAATCCAGCTTTCGACAATAGTCCGGCAACCTGATCAGGATCATCTAGGCAGAACGGTATTCGCACTGCATCAGCGGCCTCTGGCGATACATGCTCATCTAATACCGAGGCGACGTCTTTATATGCTGGATTCCTGTTTATCGAGTGCCAGGCAGCCACCGCCAGCGTTCCGCCTGGCTTGGTCACCCGATACATTTCGTTGGCCGCTTTTTGGCGGTCCTGAAAGAACATCATGCCAAATTGCGACACTACGCAGTCGAATGAACAATCGCCAAAAGGCAAATCTTCGGCACTGCCCAAAACCCATTCGACATCGGGCTCAACTTCTCTGGCCGCAGCAATCATACCTGGTGCCGGATCAAGCCCTACAACCTGTCCAGACTTGCCGACATGTTCAAGAGCCGCACGTGCAAGTACCCCCGATCCGCAGGCAATATCCAGAACATGGGCACTCGCGCTAACTGAAGCGCCGTTAATGAGGTGTCCGGTCCATGGCGCAAAAAGCGCTGGCACGAACAGAGCCTCATACCCGCGTCCTGCCTCAAGTTCCTCCGGTGTCACATCAGTAACCACTATTGCCATCCCACAGCAATTGGTCCCAGATTTATATATAGCACATACTGGTCGGAATCGTGAGGGCGGTATGATCGCTTTCCCCCGCTGGATTTCAGCTATTTCTGACGGAGTTGTTCGAGTATTATGTTGCTATGCCACAACTCAAGCTTCGAAAACTCGCTGCCATCGTTTCAGCAGACGTGGCGGGTTACTCGCATCTGATGGAATTGGATGAAGCCGGAACAATCTCCCGCCTCTCTGAATGTTTCGACAATGTCTTCTCGCCGCGCGTAGACTCTCGATATGGACGTGTCGTGAAATTCATGGGCGACGGCGTTCTATTGGAATTTTCGTCCGCTCTGGATGCCGTTAGGTGCATGCTGGAAATCCAGAACGCCCTGAAAGAGTGGGAAACCGATGAAGAAACAGCCCACCGAATAGAATTCAGAATGGGCATCAATATCGGAGACATTACGATCATCGGTGACGATATCTTTGGCGACGGGGTTATTCAGGCAGCCCGATTGCAGGAGATATCTGAGCCAGGTGCAATTTGCATTTCCGCAGCAGTACATGGACAGATCAAAGGTAAGGTCGAACAGACCTTTCATGATCTTGGACACCGTAAGCTGAAAAATATAGCTGAACCGGTGCGAGTATTCTCTACTAGTGCCAAAGCAACCGGCGAAACCGAAAAACCATCTGGCTGGCCATTCCTTTCAGCGACTACACGCAAGCCGGTGGCTGCGGGCGGATGCCTTTGCGGCAAAATAAAATATAAGGTTTGGTCACAACCGGTCACAGTTGGGTTTTGCCACTGTCGGCACTGTCAACTCGCTCTAGGAGCACCGTTGAACGCCTGGGCGATTTTCGAGAAGCAAAATGTAACGTTTGAAGGCGATCCACCGGGGCTTTATGCGTCCTCGCAGCTTTCTGAGCGGGCATTCTGTAAAACCTGCGGCTCAAGCATTTATACAGACGTAAAAGAGCTTGGATACTATTCGATCAGGGTTGGGACGTTCGATAACCCAGCTGATTTCCCCCCTGAGCTACATTTCGGTGTCGAGAGTCAGATACCCTGGGTTGATATTCACGACGATTTGCCAAGGATCAGGACGGAGAATGATCCGCAGCTTTCATCGCGCTGGGTCGCAGTTGGTGAGTTAAAAGCTGGTCCAACACTGCCAGACGCAAAAAAGCGCGGGATGTATGACGGTCAACTCAGGACAAAATAACGAACGTGCCTTCGGTTAATCTGGCACGAGATTAGTCGGTAAAAGCGGACTCTAAGAAGAACTTGTTCGGGCCGGCCATAAGTGCATGCTGAAGAGATTGATTTCATCGTAGAATTCTCGCTTTTGGCTGGAGATTTCAATGCAGAATTTCGGAGCCCGCAATCCATGGTCACGACGCGAAGATGTCAGATTGCTGCGCGGAGAAGGGACTTTTGTCGATAATATTGCGCCAAAATACGCGCTGTATGCCCATTTCTATAGATCGCCCGTAGCGCACGCAAAAATGACCAAATTGAGCGTTTTCAACGCGCGCAAGATGGAAGGCGTGCATTTGGTGTTAGGCGCTGACGACTTACACGCGGCTGGCATTGTAGAAGGATTGCCCTTCGAAGTTGTGGAATGTCCGGACGGCAGTATTGGCGTCGCGCCCAGGCGTCCACTTCTTGCCGAAGAAAAGGTGCGCTTTGTCGGCGAGCCAATTGCAATGATCGTGGCATCGACGCCGCAAATGGCTTTGGACGTCTGCGAGCTGATCGAATTCGAGTACGAAGATTTGCCTTCGCACATGCGCGTTTCAGCAGGTGGAGAGCCGTTACACAGCGAAGCACCGGACAATTGCGCATTCAACTGGTCCACGGGCGATGAGGCAGCTTGTCAGGCAGCGTTTTCAAAGGCCGCGTACACAGTTTCCAAGACCGTTTACAACAACAGGATCATCGTGAACTCAATCGAGGCGCGCGGGTGTTTCGCTGAAACGGTGGGCGGTAGAATTCATCTTGCCTTGAACAGTCAGGGTGTCCAGAGCACCAAAGACGAAATCAACCGAATTCTTGGTGTGGCAGCCGAAGATATCCGAGTGACGACGCCTGATGTCGGGGGCGGGTTCGGTATGAAAGCCATGTCATATCCTGAACCCATTTTGGTCACGCATGCAGCGCGGGTTTTGAAACAGCCAGTTCGCTGGACGTCCGACCGAACTGAGGCAATGCTGACTGACGCGGCTGCCCGTGACCTGGATCACGATGCCGAATTGGCATTTGATAGCGACTATCGTCTTATCGGATATCGTGTCGAAACACGCTGTAATCTGGGCGCTTACAACAGCGACCTTGGGCAACTTATCCAAACCGACTATTTTGCGATGGTTCTGTCCGGCGCGTACCAGGTGCAGAATTGTTATTTGAACGTGAAAGGCATTTTCACCAATACAGCACAGACCGACGCCTATCGCGGTGCCGGGCGGGCCGAGGCCAGTTATGTTCTGGAACGAATGATGGACTACGCGGCCCGCGAACTTGGTGTCGATCCGTGGGAATTGCGACGACGCAATTTTATCAAGCCCGAGCAGTTTCCTTTCATCAACGCGACGGGTGAGCAATATGATCCGGCAAATTACGACCGCGTTCTGGACCGGGCTGAGCATGTGGCTGACAGATCAGGGTTTGCTGAGCGGCGAGCCGATAGTGAAGCCCGCGGCAGATTGCGCGGGATCGGGTTGAGCTATTACGTTATGAACGCGATAGGCAATTCCAAGGTCAGTGCGCGTTTGGAATTTCCCGTCGATGGATCAGCCATTCTAACCGTCCCATCGCAGTCCTCGGGACAGGGGCACGAAAGTGTGTTTGCCGCGTTTCTTTCTGAACAAACCGGAATTCCCGAAGAACAGATTACCGTAATTCAGGGGGACAGCGACAAGACGGGGATTGGCGTCGGCACAGGCGGGTCAAGCTCACTGACGACTACCGGCAACGCTACATTGGTAACTGTCTCGAATGCTGTCGAGGTTCTCCGCCCCTTTGTCGCCAAAACCATGCAGGTTGACCCTGATCTGGTTGAGTTTGACGGCGAGACCTTTCGCGCTCCGGGCTCAAACCTGACCCCCTCGATGCTGCAAGCCGCTGATATGATACGCGCAGCCGGAAGGGCCGACCTTTTGGATATTGAAGGAGTCGGCAAAATCGACACCTGGGCCTTTCCAAATGGCGCGCATGTTGCCGAGGTTGAACTGGACCCTGAAACCGGTGTGGTCACCCTTGAGAAATACACGGTGGTCAGCGATTTCGGTAACCTGATAAACCCCATGCTGGTTGAAGGCCAGGTGCATGGAGGCTGCGCGCAGGGTATTGGCCAGGCATTACTGGAACGCACTGTTTTCGATGACAACGGTCAATTGCTGTCAGCGAGTTTCATGGATTACGTACTGCCAAGAGCGCTGGACTTTCCACATTTCGACTATTTCAACGAACCAGTTCCTTCCACGGCGAATGAAATGGGTGTTAAAGGCTGCGGTGAAGCTGGAACCGTCGGCTCAATTTCCGCTGTCGCCAACGCCGTAGCTGACGCTCTATGCACACGCGGAGTCGCTAACCTTGATATTCCGATTACCCCGGAACGCATCTGGCGATTGGTGCAACAAGTCTCCACAAATCCAGAGTGCCGGTCGGATGCATATTAAATGCAAACGGGATTAATCAGCCCGAAGCAGACATCTAAAACTGGGTTTTGCAAATTTCTGAGATGCGCGGTAAAGCTGCCTGCATTCTTCCGCGTTTTGCTGTTGCAGCAACTGCTCACAGATGAGGTAACTCTGCAAGACGCACAAAAAAACATGGCTCCGTAATGCGAGCCCACTCTGTTTGGAGAAGTCTGTATACGGTTAATTTGAAGCTCTATGTCGCTCTCATGGGAAGGGCTTCATCCGCAGTACTTTCGCACCTCAGTATCCCTAAGCCCGGTGGCCACAAGCATGCATCTGTTTCGCGCCTCGTAATAATACCCACGGGCATACCACATGACCGCTTCGGGTTCATATCCATCCGAAACCATCCAAGCGCCACGCAGGTATTTCACGGCGTACGTCAGATTGGTCTGAGCGTCCAAGAGGTCGGAAGGCTGTCCGCGAAATCCCATCTGGCGCGCAGTAGCAGGCAGAATTTGCATCAGCCCGTAGTAGGGGCCATTTCGAGCATTGGGACGATAGTCGCTTTCTCGCTGGATCACACGGTGTACAAGGCTCCGCGGTACACCGTTTGCGTCCGCAGTTTCGTTGATCATCACGCGCAGCTCAGGGGTCTCACCGGGAAAAAGTCGGGTTATTGGCTCTGCGGGTTCATTGCCGCAAGCGGTAAGAAATAGCGCAGCAAGAATGACTGTGTATCGCATCAAAATTCTCATCTCATTAACTACAAAATTCATCAGCGCTCAACTGCGATTGATATTCAATATCCCAGGGTATTTTTGAGCGGCTTTTGGCCAGAATTGATTTGGCACCTAATACCGACGGTGCACTCTCTTTTCAGTAACAACGTGCCTCTTTTTTTGACGCTCACGCAAAAAGACAAACAATCCTGAACCCAGGATCAGTGAAATACCGACTGCGACAGGCAGGTTTGGGAGCTCGCCCCAGATGACCCATCCCCAGAATATGGCCATGGGAAGACCGACATATTCAAACGGTGCCACTGTAGCTGCGTCTGCCATGCGGTAAGCCTGGCCAAGGCAATACCCGACAATTGCAGAATTGAATCCGAGGCCAATAAACAACCAGCGGTCAGTCCCTTCGGGCCAAACCCAGGCACGCAGTAAGAAGATCAAGCTTTCGTTTTCAAACTCGCTCGCAAAACGCCCATCCCCTGCTACTGACCAGAACAACAGACTGACAACGATAAAGCACGCCTGAATGTACACGGCCATTGCTGAGGCTTTGGACTTTGCGCCAAGAAAACGGGTCATCACGTTGTTGAGGGCATAGGTGAAAGCAGCAAGAACCGGTAAGGCATACATAAACAGACCAACTTCACGCTCGCCGCCGGCCTCCCATGGGCGGGTCATGATCACCACGCCCAAAAGTCCCACAAGCACAGCACCAATCCGCATCGGCCCAACTTTTTCGCCAAGCAATGGGATACTCAGCAAGGTGATCATCAAGGGAGCAACGAAGAAAACAGCGGTGGCCTCCGCCAGAGGCATTACTGCTAGGGCCGTAAAAAACGTCAGATTGGCAATGACAATCAGCAGGCCGCGCACAAGGTGAAGTCCCGGCTGATCGGTTTTCAGGATGCGCCAACCGCCCTCCATCTGGACCAGGGCAAAGCTGAACCCAATCCCGATCAACGATCTTGTAAACACCATCTGGTGCAAGGGATAACCACCAGACAGGAATTTGATCAGCATATCATTGATAGAAATCGCCAATATTCCGATCAGTACGAACGCAATACCAGCTGTCGGGTTTTGTAGTTTATGTGCCGGTGTCATGGAGGACCCTTTCATTGGGCCACTACCATGGGCCACAGAATAGGTCACGTCGCTTTGCGACACGGATTTTCGCTCTGATATCCACGACGCGTATCTGTGACAGGTGCAGCTCTAAGCCGACCTTCAAAAAGATATTGCAAACTCCGAATTGCGGACAAATCAAGCGTTCGGCTAGGTTCACATTTTCAGAAAAATGAAGTCGCATTTCTTTTCTGCGCCTTGGATCGGGCGATTGAAAGTTACAGCCCAAATACTTCTGTGAGGGTAAGCCGATAGGAAAAACTGCCGAAGATAATGTATTCAGTCAGAAAGCCAAATTGCTTAAGTGAGAGACGCCGTGACTTCTGAGAACGCCCTAATTTACCTGTCTGACGACGACCTCGGGGGTTTGGGCATCCAACCTTCTGAAGTTGCCGATGCCATCGAGGCTGCCCTAATAGCCAAGGCAGACGGAAAGCTTCACACTTCTCCCAAGACAGTCATCTTGCCCGGCGACGGGCGCTACGCAATGTCTACTTTGGCAATGGGAGATGATGGATTCATCGTGACCAAGCAGGTTACAGTGTGTCCGGAAAATCCGGAGAGGGGTCTTCCCGCGATAAACGGTGCCATCATGGTTATGGATGCGCAAACTGGGTTACTTCGCGCGGTCTTGGGAGCGAATTGGATTACGGCAGTCAGAACTGCGGCGCTGTCAGTGGTGGCAGCGCGTCGGCTTGCTGACCCTCATGCCGAGACGGTGGCTTTTGTGGGCGCGGGTGTGCAGGCTCACTCCCATCTAGTCGCGTTTTCAGAACTGTTTCCCCTGAAACGAATCCGCGTGTTCGGGCGTGGCACGGAGAATACCGACAAGCTTTGTCGTTATGCTCGGGGCATGGGTCTCGAAGCTGAAACATGCGCCAATGCCAAGGACGCTTTGAGTGATGCCGAACTGATAGTGACATCGATAACGTTGGACTACTCTATTGAACCCTTCTTGGATGCCCGATGGCTGAAGCCGGCTGCCTTCGCCACCATAACTGATGCCTGCATCCCGTGGGTGTCGGCGCACATGACTGCTTTCAAAACGGTAATTGTCGACGACCGTTTGCAGGAACTGGAAAGCGACAAGCCGATGTTGCCATACGAGCAAATTGCTGGCGACTTGACGGAATTGGTCGCTGGCAAAGTCGACGTCCGAGCACGCAATAAACCGGCGGCTTTTGCTTTCAGAGGAATTTCATTGGGGGATTATGCTGCTTCGGTCCTCGCAGTTCGCCGGTTCACCGATATGCCCGTGAAGTGAGGCCAAAGACATGAACATCCACTTTGGAATTAGATAACGAAATGGTCGCTTTGGGTCCAGATTTGCCATTCTCTGCGATCAGTTCAATTAGTTGGTCGCAGCCCTAAGCGGACATTCGTTACAAGACTTTGCAACTCCCGAGATGCAGGAAGGGGTGGCCATTTCGTTTTTCTGCAATTAAATGCGACAAGCAAGTGCGAATTTCTTACTGCGATCAAACTTGCGGTAAGGCAAATGCGTAGAGGCGTGACTTTTTTCCATCATCGGTCAAGATGTATAGAACGCCATCACTTTCATCCAATGCTATCCCCTCCGGGTTCTTCACTTCCTTTACTTCATCCCTTTTGGAGTAAATTAAGTCGATAGATTTGACTGATTGAACCTCAGGATCAAAAACGAATATTCGGCGCCCTTCATCGCTGAGTATCCATAATGACTTGGTCTTGCCGGACCAGGCAATCCCGCTGATGTCTAGTTCGTCATCGTCGGCGCGAGATGAAACAAAACCAGCCTGAGCCGTTAATGGAACTGCTTCGACAATCTCATCAATCTCTGGCGAAATGATGAGCAGCAGTCTTGGTTGACCCTCAATGACTACGAATACTTGCCCAGAGTCTTGATCTACAGTGATCCCTTCTGGCCCCTTGTTCAAAGGGTTCTCAGCAAGCATTTCAGCAACTTTGCCGTAGCCCCTGAGTGAAGAAATTGAAGTAGAATTGACTTTGATTGGATCTGTTGGTTGGACCGTTACGATAGATCGGTCAGTTTCTTGTAACAGCAATACAGACCCATCCTTTCTTCCAGCGACACCTTCCAAATCTGTGCCCAGATATTCTGGAAGTTTGAACGAACTCTTTAGTTCTCCATCTACTCCTAGAAGGTGCAGCTTCGATGCTTCATCGCTTACTGCCCACAAGAACCCATCAACGCTGGAAAGCGATAACCCAGATGGCTCAGAAAAGCCCGCTGATTTATCTGCAACTTTGTAAGACTCAATAAGTTCCAACATATCAGTCTGCGCGCTCACTGGGCTCGTTAACGCCAAAGTGGTGGCGACAACAGCAAGGCTCGCGCAAATTACCTTCGCTACTCTTCGTTTGTGCCGATCATTTGGTTGGTTCATTCGAGATAATTCTGCGTTCGTTTGGACTTAGTTCATACTCGATCAAAAATCGATGTTGTCCAACCTAACACAGTATTTCGCGGAAGTATGATGTTTGACCCCGCAAGGCTTTACCGAATGTAAATTCATAGGGTTGAATTAGATTATGGGCGTGCGACTTGGTCGAGAGGTGTGGAGTGATTGCTTCAAGTTATTCACTTTGGAGCGACATTTCGACGGTACAGCGGGAGGGAAAGACTTTTGAGTAAGCTATTTTCGATAGTATCGGTCCTTTTGGCGGTGCTTTTGCCTAGCGTTAGCTATTCTCAGATTGATCCTGCTTCCTTGCTTGCGGGAACGTCCGAGTCAGAGATAGTGATTGAACGAGGCTGGACTCAGTTCCGTGGTAAGCAGGAACTCTACTTCTTCACGCTAGACGTCATTGTAACGATCATTTTGACCGCATTGATTGTCTATCATCCCGTACGACGTAAAGCGCGCCGAAGTGTCAGCGATCTGGTTATGCCCAGACTGTTCTTCCTATACGCGCTAATTGGAATGGCTGTGGGATTCCTGGTGGTCCAGCACGGGTCAATGATTGGTTTCGTTATTTTTGGCATCGGTGCGTTGCTCAGGTTCCGCTCCAATCTGGATGATCCGGTCGATACAGTCGAAATGATAATCGTAACGGTTCTTGGTCTTGCCGTCGGTTTGGGCTTACCGCTGATGGCCACACTGGTGGCGATTGTGTGTTGGAGCTTCATTTGGCTCGGAGGGCGAAACAAGGGTGTGGAAGTTTCGCTCAAAGCTTCAGATGAAGAACACTCATTGAAAGTCAGCGGAGACATTGAAGCGATGGCCGCAGACGCTGGCTGGAAGCTGGTCAGAAAACACCACGTCCCCGGAAAATCTCGCGTTTCATTGCTTTTCATCACCTCAGGAGGACTTTCAGAAGCTCGGATCGAAGAGATGATAAACGATCTGGTCCCAGAAAAGGTCGAACTGAAACTCAACCTCTAGTCATTTGACAAGGTCTAAGCGTTTCAACACTGCATTCGGAGATCTGATCTCTTTCGGGAGCGACTTGAAATTTACCGACCTTTCGAAATCAGGTCCTCGATATACCGCAATCCCAAATTCTCCGTTTGGCTGAAACGTTACATGAGTGAAGCTGTGAGGTGATCTGGCTTTTGAGCCAATAAGCCGTCGCGGGCCCCCCCCCAAACAAGCTTGAGAGACGTAAGCTACCCCGTCTTTCCAACCGGGATAGAAGGCATGGTGGTGGCCTGACAGATGCAGAACGACACCGCTTTCCAAATAGATTTTTTCAAGTGTTGGGTCACCGATGATTTCGCGTTCGCGCTGGATCGCGAACGGCCAAAGTGGGAGGTGACTGAAAGTGACAATCGGATCTCCGTCTGCACCCAGTTCCTGTAGGCGGTCCTGCTGGTCACCGGATAGGGGTCCTAGGGTCGTTGCATCCAGTGACGCAAACGTAATGCCCTGCATCTCAAATGCGTAGAAGAACGGGTAGTCATCTGAAACCAGGAAATCGACGTCTGGTTTTCTCGATGTCCATTCCTCTGCGTATGTTTTTCTTTCACGCTCGAACCCACGGTACGCAGAGGCATCATGGTTTCCTGGCGTGACCGCAAATGGAATGCCGGCAGCCTCTAAAGGATCTGATACCGCCTCGTGAAACGCCTTCCACATCTCCCTGACCTGTTTATCGGACAAGTTGGGAATGCGCTGTCCCGCAACCATATCTCCGGTCGAAATAACCAGATCTGGATCAATCTCGATTATGCGCTCAATCGCCTTGTCGACGCGGGCATCGTATCTTACCGAACCATAGCTTCCGTTCAGATCCGATATGACGATAACATCCAATGCCGCCGCTTTGCAGGCGACAAGAGCGGTCCAAATGATTGCCGAAAAGAGCGTAGAAAGCTTACGGGTCACTACAGTTCACGGCCTCCACGTCGGTGTCGTTTCTCAAAAAGAATGCGACAGGATCCAAGTCGAACATCAAATCACCACTAGAACAACTGTTCTGGAGGATGGACGTTGCCAGCGCAGTGTTTTTAACAACTTGTGCAATCTGACTGCCTGACAACCCAAAGCTTTGCGATAGCCAGTCATAAACCGGGCCTTGCGTTTGCAGGTCACTATTTAATGTAACCAAGCGCCGGTACGTGCTTGGAGAAAAGTGGCGCATTTTCTCCAGCATTTGAGTAGATTTCGCGAAGTTGGCATACTCGACCCGCCCCCCAGCATCGTTGTCGTTTAGATTGCTTCGACGGATCAAAAGCGCGTTGGCAGGAACATCTCCATCCTTTGGCTGATGGTGCTTCGCTTTCTTATGCTTCAGCTTTCCGTCTTCGACCCAATACCAATAGGGTGTGAAGTCTATGTTTCCTACGCGGTCCTGCTGGCTAAAGATGAAATCGAGGAGAACAATCTCGGTAATTTCTTGCATCCAAAATGCCATCTGTTGGTCGCTGACATCGGGACCGAGATCCTTGTTGATCATCCGGTCTCTTCGACCTTCTCTGACGCCCTCTACAATGGCCTCTGGCAAGGGTTTTGAAGAACGCAAAGCCAAGAAAGCAGGAGTTTCCTGAAAATCGCGGTTCTGACCTTTCCCCCAACCAGATTTACGGGTGCCGTTGATTTCCGAGCCGTATCGATGCCCAGGGCTATCAAGCAGCACACCGTATATTTGCGTTCGATCTGCGGTGAACAGATCGTCGGTTGGCTGGTATGAGTTCGGGTCAGCATCCGCAGCTGCGAAGACCCGCCAGCCTTCGTGGTTCATGCGCCCGCCATGAGAGCCACCAGAAATCGCAAGGCCAGGCTCGGCGACCTCGGAAAAATGCGTCTGGGCGTCCATGCTTCGCCAAACGGCGACTGGAACTTTTACAGTCGCGTCGAAATATCTGGAGAAATGATAGTAAAGCAGTGAAGACGTGGAAAAGGTTCCACTGGTGCCTTTCTGGTTCATGGTGGACTTGAATTTAGCCACCCTGTCCTTAGCCAGATCTTTTGCCGCCTTCCCCTCCTTGCAAGCGTTTCTCTCGAATTCAGAACGGTTCCCCGTGTAGGGTCCTTCCGAAATATCGTAGACGGCCATTCCTGGGCTGGTGCTCCAGGTTTTTGGACAAATAGCAATTTCGGAGGCATAGAAATCGATCTCGCAATAGGCAGTTTCTTCCTCAAGATCGCTGTCCTTGTACTCGCCAGTCGGAACTTTTTCGATCCGAATACAGCGTTCAGTAATGCCGTTGGAACTATCAAATGTCGTGGCTTCACCCAGAACATCGTCATTCGCCCACAAGGCAGTGGGTGCAATGAGAGCAAGTGACCCCAGAAGATTGAATTTCATTTGGATAGTCCTCCCGGTATCATTTAGGGCAAATCGCGGCCTGTTGTTCGGTGGAGATTTTCAACTTTGGGTCGACACTGAAGTTGGAGAACTTTGTGTCAATCCACTTGTCGCACCCGCCTGAACAAGGGGCCCCGTTTCGGGCATCATTCCAATATTCCTTGGCCCTTTCTTCCGTCCAACCACAAAACTGAACGAGCGCCATCGCCGACAATGCACCCGAGGAATGAACGCCCCACATGCAGTGCACCAGAACAGGGCCCTTTCCGGGGTTTTTAATCACCTCGTGTATGGACGCCATGACAGCATCGGGTCGGGAGGATCTGGCGCTCTGATAGTCAAAGGATCCGTTTCCGCAGCTGGTGCGACCGTATTCAGTGTTTTTACCAAAGTCGGCATAAAACCCTGTTGAAAACCCTTCACTGCACAGAGTTTCGCGTTGACCTTCACTTAGGCCAGTTCGCTCCTTGTCGCCGCCTTTGAAACCAGAGCGATACAATACTCCGCTTAAGACGGGGCGAAAAAAAGCGACGCCATCGATGCCTCCGTCACCACCCTTTGAGAGCAATTGACTGTTGCTTGGGCCGCCGTTTCGACTGGTCACGTCAGAATTGGCAGCGGTTGCGAGAACACCAATGAATATGAGGGACATCAAAAACCGCATGCCAGCTCCTTCCTATTCTTGAGCACTTGATGGTTACACTCTTCCGACCTGATAAACTCTCGAAAGGGCTGGTTCACGATAACCATTTCAAGTGGGCGGTTAACTTAACGTTATGAAACTTTAAATGGGCCACACCAGGTTGATGATAACGACGACCACGAAGTAGGCTAGAACAACTTTCCAGTTCCATTGGTGTTTGTTTTCTTCATTGATCACGCCAGCCGATATCAAAGCCAGATTTGTCATAACTAGAGCGGCAATGATGACCGCCGCATGTGCCAGGTCAAAGTGCAAGTGCGAGCTCCTTCTTTCAGATTGGAGATTGATGAAAATGTGTTAGCAATCACCTGATGGCAGCATAGCTACATCTGAGTACCTTCCCTCAGACGTTGTGATCTGAGCACATGCACCAGTATCCTTGTTAAACCAGTACGAGGTCAGACCTTCGCTTCGGATGAGCTCAAATCCGAGACTTTGGATGCCCATTTCAGCTTGGCCCGCTCTTGCCCCTTCAAATGACGAAAGATCGCTAGCGCTGCCTACAGTTGGTGCACTTGCATCCACCGATCCGCCACTCTCGTCGCATGCTGCAAGCGCAGCAGTACACGCCGTGCCGATCACAAATAAGAACTTGGGTTTCATCTGTTTTTCCTAGCTTCTTTGGGAATACATTTCCGGGTTTCTGGTTGATCACCTATTCAATTCCGAAAATTACGTTGTAGCCGACGGAAGAGTTGCTGCGATTGATAACCTCCACAACATGATCACCAGATTGCCAAAGCTGCCCTCGATACTCCTTGTCCGCCGACATTAATCCCAACAGTTCAGAACCATCGGGGTTACGAATAACGTAGTCCAAGGAGCCATTTCGCGGAGCAACGCGGACGTAAAGAAACTGTTCGTTTTTTGCCCCGAGAACATATTGCTGTGACGCTCCGGGCGCGAGTTCACCAACGAGTTCGGCCCCGGTGGAACCAGCATCGAATTTGACACGTTGGCTACCAGTAGACCCGGCGGCGCCTGCCATGGCTCCACCGCCATCATCCATCGCTTCGACAACCGACATCTCGCCGATGCTACCATCCTTGTACGCGATGCAGCGCCAAAGTGTTCCGCCTGCGTCTCGTAGCATGACGAGCGTACCAGCTTCCGAGAACTGAGAGCTTTCAATCAGTCCGGATTGACCGTCTGGTCCACCAACCTGCCGCAAATGGTCGATACACGCGTCGTCGGCTTCTGATATTGCAAAAGCAGCTGTGCCCGCGATTGCGAACATGGGTGTGAGGAGTTTGAATAAAAGGTGTTTCATCAGATGGCTCCCTGTCGGCATGTCCTTACAGTTTAGTTCGGTACAAAAGGGTAACCTCACTGCGCTTCTCGTAGCTTTGACAGAAATTCATCGCATGCCTGTGCGCTGCCGACGATCTCGCCCGTCGTTTCAATTCCTTGCAGTGACGCCATTTCGGAATTTACGCGGTTGAGGATCTGATCCGCCTGCTCAGCGGTGATCAGGTTCTCGGCTTGTGCTCCTTTTAATGTGGAGCAGACACCGGCGGACAAACCTGTCGCAACGCCGACACCCATTGCGGCTCCGCCACCCAAGGTCATCGCCCCAACCACACCGAGGACCAGACCGATCACAATACCCAAGATCACTTTTCCCATGTTTTCCTCCCTTTTGATGAGAAAGAGTTCAGCCATCACTACTGCCGCAAACTGCGTGCCCATCTGCAATTCAAAACCAGCGCGAACAGGTTAAGTACTGGTGCAAGCGCCGCGAACCACGGTTTGATTGGCTCTGAGACCAAGTCCGATACAAGTATCCAAGGCAGTCCCAACGGCAAAAGGAACACCCCAGACAAAGGGTCTTTTTCTTGTCCAAACCAGCCAAATGTACCCGTCAAGAACACAAACAAAGCCAGCAGGTAAAAGATCGCGAATACGATGGTGGCTATTCTACAAACCAAGTCGAGTTTTCCGAAGAGCAAGCCAGTGTTGCGCGGCCGTGTTCAGCCACGCACCAAATTGATCACAATGCGCCTTCGTCGCCCAGGAACTCGATACCAGCTGTCGCGCCATCACTGTAAGCAATACAATTCCAAGGAGCACGATCCTCGCCAACGCCGACGGTTACTTGTGTCCCCGCCTCGCTAAACGCAGACGACAGCACCACGACTTGCGAATTGTTCGTCGTATTGGCGACATCACGGAGGCATGCCTGCTGAGCCGGAGTGAGTTCTGATGACACAGTCGAGCTGCCAGTATCTTCACATGCTGCAATCGTCAGAGCCCCAAGTAGTACAGCGGTGGGCGTCAAAAACTTCTTCATTGTCGTTCCCTCTATGGTTCCAACTAATACTTGGCCAAAGATGCAAAACAAAATCAACTATTTGATTGTGTCGAGATTTTTACATGATAGCGGATGTCAGGCTGGGACAACTTGTTTTGATAGCCAAAGCCTTTCGAGCAATAGATCCATTTTAACTTCCGCTTTGGGCTCGAAGCGATCATTCGCAGCAATAAAGTCGAACGACTGCTATGCGGACAAAGCGGCCGTTAGTTGCACCGATGCACAGGACCTTGGCAAGAGCACTTTAGAGCTGAAAGTCACGTTTCTCTATCGACTGTTGCGCCCGGTACTATTTCGTAGCTCGAAAAACTGACGGGCTTTGGCCAATATCTCAAGCGAACGCGCGTGAGAATTTGCAAACCCATCGCTAGAGAATTGAGCGTTCGAAGACAAACCGAATGACACGAGCCCTCAGCTGTAACAAGATGATGGTGGAGGTGTAAGTTATGGCGGATGTTTTCGACCGCATTGCAGATTGGCTGCAAAAGCTGGCCTTTTTTGATGCTGATCTTGGCGGACTAGTCGAGCAGTTAAGTCACAGGCTGATCGATGGTGGCGTGCCGGTCACGCGTGTTTCCTTGGGCCGCCTGATGATGCACCCTGTAATTGGATTGCTCGATGCAACGTGGGATGCGTCGAACCATCGTATTGAATGGACCGTTCTTCCACGCAGCTCAGTAACGGCTGATCTCTTCGACAAAGCACCCTTCGGAGAGAATTCGAAATTGGCCAATGAGATTGCGAAACAGCACTTTAATAAGGAAGTCTGGGACTTGGCGGACGGTCTTGCGAACGGCACAATCAAGTTTCCTTTCATGCGAGCAAATCTGACTGACCAAGCGACCCGTGACAAATTTCCGCTATTCCGAAAACTCGCTGAAGCAGGTGTCACCGACTATGTCGTATGCAGTGCACCATTCGGCAATCGCACTGTTGTCTTTGACGGAGAGATGGAGTGGGCTTTGGGCGCGTCTGTGTCTTTTGCTACAAAGCGTCGTACTGGCTTCACAGACCGTGAGGTAGATGGTCTGTCGCGGCTATCTTTACCTTTGCTTGGTGCAGCGCGTGTATTGTCGGAACAGTTCTTGGCAGCTGAGTTGATGGAGGTCTATCTAGGCAAGTTGTCCGGTCGATCCGTACTGAACGGTCAAATAGCCCGGGGAGATGTCAGCATAATTGACTGTGCTCTCTTGTTCAGCGATATGCGCGGCTCTACTGCTTTGAGCCAGCGCCTGTCATCGGAAAAATATGTCGCGACGGTTAACCAATTCTTCGATTGTGTCGGTGGGGCGGTACACGATCACGGCGGAGAGGTACTTAAATTCGTTGGCGATGGGTTGCTTGCGATCTTTCCTTTTGATGGTCAACGAAGACTACCCGAGGACATGTGCGAAGCTGCCCTGTCCGCAGCGCGTGAAGCGTTCCAAAGGAATGAAGAACTTGATCCATCAGACCGTGCTGAATTTGGGGTTGGTTTGCACACTGGGGCGGCTGTCTACGGGAATGTTGGCACTGAAAAGCGCTTGGATTTTACGGTAACTGGCCCATCAGTCGCGATAGCCAGCAGGTTAGAGGGCCTGACGCGAAAACTGGAGGCGCGGCTTTTAGCAACGGGCGATTTTGTGAACTTGGTATCTGAAGAGCCGAAAAAAATGGGGCGGCATTCTTTGCGGGGTTTTGAGGAAGACTTAGATGTCTTTTCTTACGAAATTTTCTCATAACGCTCAATTGCATTAGGCGATTGGCAATCATTCGTTTAGGCGCGGGTACTGAAATGAAACCGGTCAGCTTTGGGCTCGAAGCCGTCATTGACGCAATCCCGACAAGTGTCTGCTTCGCGGACAAAATTGCCGTAGGCTCATCGCTTTCTGACGACTGGTCTCAGCCCTAAGCGGACCTTCAAAATCCGACTTTGCAATTCTAGTGTTGCGGACAAGTTAGGCCGCGGACTGCCAAGCTCTGTTTCAGTTCATTTTGCCTGACAACGTTTGTGTCGGCAGTTGTCCAAAGAGTGCTCTGTAGTCTCGCGCGAACTGACCCATGTGCCAAAATCCGTAAGCGTTTGCGATGTCCGATATACTCTCCTCTGGCGAGCAGGATACCAGTTCATGGCGCACAGCACCGAGACGGGCTCTTAGATAAAACTGCTTGGGGCTCACCCCATATGTTTCCTGAAACGCGCGACGAAGAGTGCATGTGGATACCTGAATATCTGCACATACCTCACCGATTGACACGTTATCCATCAAATGGGCCCGCATGAACTCAACGGCTTGTTGTGCTAAACGGGTTCTATTTTTACTGTTTCGCCGATCACTCCATTTTTCGCCTACCACCAGCATTTCCAGAAGCTCTAAGATCATATCACTCTCTTCACTATCAGAGCTTGGTCCGGCCGCTGATCCAATTAGAAAGCGCGCTTTGTTTTTGACTAAGTAATGCAGCTTGCCAGCGTCGCTAACGAAGGATCTTAAAGCGTCATTTCGCACGGTGCTGATATCAAGACCGCAATCGTCGGCGATCCGTTGAGCCCTTCGGATGTCGATGCCAAAGGTCAGGCCTGTGAGCGTTGAATTGCTCACGCCTTCAAAAGGGTCTCCGCTACCAAAATTCATCAGAGCGGTGTCTGAGGGTGAGCCGTTAAGCCAAGTTCGTACACTCCCTTTGTCTGGTAAGCCAAACGCTAGAATGTCAGGGCGAGAAACTCCGGTTTGGTACACAGCCTTATCAAACGACAAATCAATCATTTGAAGGTCAAGACCTGCCCAAACGGATACCGAAGAGTTCATAGTTCCCTCTTCAATTTGACGTAGCTCGACATCCCATTGGGACAGCTCGCGGAATTGCGAAGGGTCCTGCAAAAAAAGTGTGTTTGGGGCGCAGGTTTTTTTGGGGGCTGATCGTTTTTTGATGTCGTCCATTCCGCCCCGCAGGTAGTTTTCATGAAATGTTATTCGAATATGTAGGCGTGGACAATTGCAAGAGAAAGCAGACAAATCGAGAGGGAAGAGGTTCGGACGCCCATCGTTGCCTGAAGATACTGTGCGCACCGAACGCGTCGTAACGCTGCTAACCAAAAGCGAAAAAGAGTTGTTGCGCTCACAGGCTGAAGACAGCGAACTCTCCCTTTCAACCTTTTGCCATCATCTGATCCTTGAAGGTCTGAAAACAAGTATATCATGAAACAGGGGTATCTCATGAAATCAAAACTGTTCCTCTCCGCGCTGGTCTTTGCCGGCTCCGCTATCACGGCGGCAGCACAGGACAGCAATATCGTGCATGATGCGGAATACTATGTGCTGAAGCAGCAAAACGAAGCCGTTTGGGTCGAGAACGACGCACAGGTTGACCAACTGCTGGCCGATTTTCGTGAGAAAAACGGAGGGAACCCTCCAAACATCTTCTACATCCTTATTGACGACATGGGTTTTGGCGACATGGGTATGCCCGAGATGAACGCGATACGCGGGTATTCGACGCCCAATATCAACGCGCTCGCAGAGGAAAGCATGCGGTTTGCGCGCATGTATACCGAGCCGTCCTGCACACCGTCGCGGGTCGCCTTCATGACGGGTCGCCAGCCGTATCGCAATGGGATGGGCGATACCGCCGTCGATATTTCAGGTTTTGGCCTTGCCGATGAAGAAGTCACAATTGCCGAAGTTCTGAAATCCGTAGGCTACAACACCTCGCATGTTGGCAAATGGCACATGGGCGACATTCAGGAATCCTGGCCTACTTATCAGGGCTTTGACTACGCCGCGTTCCCCATCCATCAGCAGGGCCAGTTGGCCATCTTCAACGAAGATGCAGCCAAGGAAGAAATCACCATGGCCATAGGGGAAGACAACTACAACTCCAAATACACGCTGGATGATTGGTTTCGCCCTGATCCGGGACACATGATTACCGGCCTTGAAGCTGTTATTGGCGGGGAGGTCCGCGAAGTCCATATGGAACCGGGTGAGAAATGGACCCAGGACAAATATAATGAAATGAACATCCGCTATCAGGCACAGGCGATGGAGCAGTTGCGCCTGCTAGCAGAACGGGATGAACCGTTCTTCCTGCAATACTGGCCGCTTGTCCCTCTGTCGACAACGCGCACGACGAGAGAAGCGTTCACGACACCCAACGGCGGTACATTCGTTGAAAGCATGGAAGAGTTGGATGAATGGATAGGGGTCGTTCTGAACGAAGTCGATGCGCTGGGGCTCAGGGATAATACCCTGATCGTTTTGATGGGCGACAACGGTCACTTCACCAAATATGCCCCCGGCAGTGGGTTTTCGCCGCTGGTCTTCCGCGGCGGCAAGGCCGATACGTCTGAAGGAGGCGTTCGGGTGGACGCGTTTGCCCGCCTGCCCGGCTTGATCGAGGGAGACTCAATTGTATCTGACATTATTCATATCTCTGATTTGTTCACGTCAATTGCGCGTATCGGCGGAGCGATGGATGCCATCCCCCGCGACCGGATCATTGACGGTGTCGATCAGACGTCCCTGATGTTTATTGGCGATACGCATGGGCGCAGGGATCATGTACTGATCTACTCGATCAATTCGCTGAAAGAGGTGGTAAAGGAACACATCAAACTCAAAGTTCCGGCCAAAGGTGAAAATGCTATCGTGGCCAAGTTCTACAACCTGTTCCGCGACCCCCGCGAAGAACAGAGCGTATCGACCGAGATCGGAGCATGGGCTGGACATGAGTTTAACCGCATTATTGCCCGCCACCTGAAATTCAAGGAAATGTACCCCGATCAACCAGCCGCGACTGGACGTCCCTATGAAGGTATCGTGAACCTTCGTCCTGAAACCGTCGCAGCGGTGGATGCCTTTGTCGCCAAGCGGGACATTCAGCCCGACTAAAAGGTGAAGCTGATAAGAGTCATGCAAGCCCCGCATCAGATGATAATATGCTTGATGTGGGGCTTGGCATCCACAACAAAAATTCTGGAAACAATATGAAAATCCAAGCGCTTGTCCTTGCATTGGCGACTGGCATTGTTGCGGCCTCAGCAATCGCCGATGAAAACGCTTCAAACCCTTTGGCCGCAGTCAATAACACGGACATCCGGTATCAGTATTTTGATTTGGGCAACGGTGCTGACAAGCAGGACGCCTTTATAGATGGCGCATACATGCTGCGGCCTGATCTGAAACTGAAATATGAGTTGCACTACAACTCAACGGATGTGACTGGAACTCGGTTCACTGACTTTGAGAAATTGAGCCTCAAAGCGATCTATTTCCCTTCTCAGAGACCGCTCAACGAAACGTGGGCCATCAAGTCGGCCATTGGTCTGGAGTGGATACTGGACTTTGGCGACCCGGAAAAAGGGATCGGAACCGGGTCCGATCAAATTGCGCCTTTTGGCGGGTTCGCCTTTGCAAACACAAAATCAGGGCTGACGCTGATCCCACTGCTCCAGCATTTTGCTTCATACAATGGCCCGACGGACATAAACCAAACCGCGATGCGGTTGATTGCGCTACAACCGTTTGGCGATGGGTACTGGGCCAAGGCTGATATCAAAGCACCATATGACTGGGAGAACGATGCTTGGCCAGCTACCGCTGAGTTCCAGATTGGCAAGAACCTCAGTCCTGGCATCGCAATTTATGCTGATTTCCTCATCGGCATAGGTTCCGACCGCCCCTACGATAAAGGTGCCGGCTTAGGTTTGCGTTTCAACTACTAGTTCACCCACACCCAACCTCGGCGAAGATCATCTATGTCACAGTCCAGAAATCTGTTCAGCCATTTGTTTTCTGCGTTTATCACCGGACAATTGCCAGTTCGTACCGGAATGCACACAGTCGGCCTGCCCGGAGACCCTGAAAAAGGTCTGAACGAAAATGACCCGACTTTGGCCATCATGCTAAAATCTCTGGGCTACACGACCGGTCAATTCGGCAAGAACCATCTGGGGGATATGAATAAATTCCTGCCGACGGTGAAGGGTTTTGATGAATATTGGGGTTGGCTCTACCATCTGAACGCGATGGAATACACATCCGACCCGGACTGGCCGAAAGATCAGAAATTCAACGACACATTTGGCCCTCGGAACATCATTCACGCGTACGCCACGGATACAGTCGATGAAACTGTGGACCCACGCTGGGGTCTGGTTGGCAAGCAACGCATCATCGACGATGGTCCGGCTCCGCCTGAGCGGCAAAAGACGCTGGACGACGAGGTGACAGCCCACACGCTGGACTTCATCTACCGCGCAGTCGACAGCGATACGCCTTTCTTTGTCTGGATGGCACCGGCGCGCGCGCATGTCTGGACCCATCTGAGCCCCGAATACGAGGCCATGCTGGGCGACGGGCGCGGCTTGCAGGATGTCGTGATGAAAGAGCTGGATGACAACGTCGGCAAAGTCATGGCGCGATTGGAGGAATTGGGTGTCTCGGACAACACGATTGTTGTCTTTACGTCCGATAACGGCCCCGAAACCATGACCTGGCCCGATGGTGGAACAACACCGTTCCATGGCGAAAAGGGCACAACCTGGGAAGGCGGTTTCCGCGTCCCGGCCATCATTCGCTGGCCCGGAAAAGTCCCCGCCGGAACCGTGAGTAACGGTATTTTTGCCGGTCTTGACTGGATGCCCACCCTTGTTGCCGCCGCCGGAGGGCCGGGCGATCTGCCGGAATCCTTGCTGCAAGGCTATGAAGGCTATCAGGTGCATCTCGATGGATATAACCAACTGTCTTTCCTGACCGGTGAGGGCGAGAGCAGCCGGGACGAGATCATCTACTACGAAGGACCGGACCTGCAAGCTGTACGCCATGGTGACTGGAAAGCACATTTCACGATCCAATCCGAAGGCTGGGCTGGCCCCAAGGAGGAACTGAACGCACCCCTGCTGTTCAACCTGCGTCGCGATCCTTACGAAAAAGCGGCCGAGGAATCCGGGATGTATACCCGCTGGATGGGCAACAAGATGTGGGCATTTGGGCCGGCGGCCAAAATCGTTCAAAACCACCTTTCTACGTTCAAGGACTATCCTCCACGGGGTTCGGACGTCACCAACCAAGGTCATGTTGAAGAACAAATCTCGACCGAAGGCGGGATGTCACAGTAGAAATCAACTCACGGGAGGCACCAATCCTTGCCTCCCGATCCTAACAAGAACTCGCGAGGAACACCTTCTGACGAAGGTTCGCTTGTGCACCAAGACTGTCATTTGGATCCAGCGCAGCATTGGTAAGATTGGGCTCGCAGTCGACCTTCGCTGGTTCCCGTGCCTATGTCTGGAGGCAGCCCAAAGCAGACCTTCAATTCCAAGCAAGGTGACTTCCGAGATGCGGACTTTGCAGCCATCCGCATTCTTAATTCAAAGGACCGCAGTCAGCCCAAACCGGACCTTCAAAACTGGACATTGCAACTTCCGGCATGCGGACAAAGCGGCCGTCGAATCAGCATTTGTGATTGGCCGTGATCCGCTTTCTAGCTCCATTCACTCCCTTTCTTGCTCAAAATCGGCAAAATCTGAAACAGTCTAGCGCTACGTTGAATACTAAAAAGGCGCATTGGTACGGAATGGAAGAGGGAGCATGACCTTTTCAATAATACAACCAATTCAAAAAACTGCTCACAGCATCCATTCTACCGGTAGCCACCTGACGACTGTAGTAAGACCTCTCTGTAGGCCATTGGTTTCCGGATCCGTAGTATGTACAGTTACTGTGCCATCTTGTTCTTCTTGAACCCAAATCATTTCATTGCCGTTATTGAGCTTAACGCGATAAGAAAATTCCGGTTTGTTCAATTGCTCTGTCAGTGATGCAGCAATCGTTGGACTTTCGATCATGATGCCCATTTCAGTGTTGAGATGCGCAGACCTTGGATCGAGATTAAAAGAGCCAATAAAGATCCGCTCGCCATCCGCCCCAAAGGTTTTTGCATGCAGCCCTGATGCCGACCCAGCTAGGATCTCTGGCAGGCTTCTGTCGCGATGTTCCCGCCGCAAGGCTCGTAGCTCCAGCAGTTCTACTCCACTATTCAACAAATCATATCTGTAACGCATATACGCAGCGTGAACTGGCATGACGTCTGTCGCGTCCAAAGAATTGGTCAAGATACGGACCCTAACACCTGACTTGGCCAACTCCTCCAAGACCTTAGAGCCTCTTTCGCCAGGAATAAAATATGCCGAAACAAGGTCCAGTGAAGTCCGTGAGCTCTTAGCGAATTCGATCAGTTGTTCGACCAATAGGTCTTCACTTTTGACTTCGCCCAAGCCCTTCGCCGGATCGTCGACAAAAAGTGTAACCTCGCTCCAATCAAACTTCAGAGTATGTGCTGCGATGTTGTCGGCCAGTTCACTTTCCTGAATTGCCTTTTGGTAACCTGCGCCAACGGCGGTTCGCCGTGCCGCATCCGCCTTAGCTTGCAGACTGCCTACGGCTGGAGGATCTAAGAATAGTCCAGCATCGTAAGAAGATGCACTGTTCCAATAAGCGTCGAATGATTTCGAAACATCGTCCACAATCGGCCCGATGGCAATCGCATCTAAATCAAGGTAGTGCGTTCCACCCCCATAGTCGAAATAGATGTCGCCGATGTTGCGCCCCCCAACAATCGTTGCGACCCCATCGACAGTCATCGACTTATTGTGCATCCGCCGGTTTAGTCGGCTGAAGTCAAATGCGTAAGAGAGCAACTTGGGTTTTCTCAGCGTAAACGGATTGAAAATACGCACATTCGCGTTGGGGAGCGTGTCTAGCTCTGAAAGTAGATCGTCCAACCCTGAGATACCGTTGTCATCGACCAGTAGTCTGACACGAACACCGCGTTCTGCTGCCGCCCTAAGCTCGTCAAGGAGCATGAGACCTGTTACGTCATCTTGCCATATATAGTATTGCGCATCGATTGAGGAGGTAGCTTCTCTCGCAAGGATAGCCCTGGCTGCAAATGCGGCGCGTCCATCGCCCAAAGGCCGAACTCCGTCGAGACCGGGGTTGCGATTAAGAGCATATTGAATGGTTTCGCCCAATGCTCCAGCCCAATCGGCGTCCAGTTTCAGCGTTTGCCGCGAAAAATTCTGCTCAGGCAGCGGAAAAGCCAACCTTAAGCAAACTACGGTGAGTGCAATCACTGTTGTCGCAATCAAGCATACTCTGATCAGCCGCATTTAGTTTCCTATGTTTGCAAGGCCGGGTTGCCCCTTTTGTCGAATTTGGGCTCAGATGTAGTTGAGTTTCTTGTTGATCCAAAACAGGATTTCCGCCAGCACTGAGATTGCGCCAGCCCCTTCGGTTATTACCAAAGCGGTTCCTGACACACCAAGCTTTGCACGATCAGACGGAAGGCCTTCTGGGATATCGATAGTTACAATGTAGCTCGACGCGCCTGTAAGTTCGCGCATGCTAGGCAGCCCGCCTCTCGTATCCAACGCGCCCTCTCGTGTTCCCGGAGGGATTGACCGTATTGTGGTCTCAAATTCCTGACCTGGCATAGTGCCCAAAGCAATCCGGATCGTATCGCCAACGGCCACGTTGGGATAGCTGCTTTGCGGCAACGCCGCAATGAGCAGCCGATCTGAAGGGAGTAGAAAATTCACGGCGCCTTGTAAAGTCGTAACACGATTGCCTGGGCGGAGTGAGAGCGCCGTTACAACACCGTCATCCGGCGCTCGAACGACCGTCTGCTGCAACGCCCACTCAGCTTGGGCCAGCGCCTCCTGAACTTCAACGACACCGACATCGACTCCGTCCACCTGAGCCGCGATGCGTCGTTCGAGGCTCTGCCTACGCGCTTGTGCTGCTCGCAGCCCGGCTTCAAGTTGCTCAATCGTTGAAACGGCTTCCTGCAATTGGAACTCAGCTGCAGCACCGCGTCCGGTAAGCTGGACGATGTCATCGCGACGCTGCACACCGAAAGAAAGTTGGGCTTCAAGAGAATCAATTTCTGCAAGCGCCGCCGCATAGTCTGTCTGTAACTGGTCTGCTGCGGACTGTGCTGATGCGAGCGAGGCTTGAAGTCGGGCAACTTCAGCCGCGTAGGTGGTGTCATCTATTCGAAACAACACATCACCCTTCGCCACCGGTTGGTTTGCCGTGACCGCTACTTCAGTGACTGGGCCGGATACGTTCGGTGCAATGTTGATGACAGCACCTTGCACGGACACAGTCCCGGATGGTGTCGTGTGGTTTAAGGCTCCAACAACAACCAACGCGATGACCAAAGCTCCACCGTACACGACTGTCTTGAAGAACCCGTTCCAAGGCAGGATTTTGAGCTTCGCAAAAACCAGCCAAACAATACCAAAATAAAGACCGAGAATAATGAGCATCGTGAATTGCCCTCACCGTGTTTCTTTTGTTCAGTTGCCGTCAAAACTCGTGCGTATAGCTGATACCAACCAGATCACGTGTTCCGAAAGTGTTGTCGATATGGCTGCCAAATACGCTGATGCTGTCGTTCGGCGACGCATTGAAGGTAACGCCGGCACCAACGGTGTACCCAGAGTAATCGTTGGAACCGGCAGATGGGACACCACCCGTCTTCACAACCCATCGTTCTGACAATGGCTTGAGGCCAAGTATACCGATATAACCGCCCTTGCTGGCAATTTCAGCGGGAAAGGCATCAGCAAACTCAATATCGCTATTGCCGATCCGACCGTCGGTATAGTTTGCTCCCAGTGCCGGGAACAAAAGCCATCCTTTAGGCTGAAAGCCCAACGCGGCAAGCGGCACAAAGGTCCCTATGGCGTATTGCGTTTGTTTGACGCCACCTTCCAGCTCTTGCTCGGACGCTGAGAAATTAACTATTCCAAAATCGAAGAGATAAGAGCCACCAACGCGCCACTGATCGTCTTCTGAGACCGAGACGTTGATCTTCGTTACGGGCCCGAAAGCAACCGAGCCGAATACAGTGCCAAAGTCACTATAACGAACGCCGATTTTCGTTACGATCTTTGTCGGATCATCCGATAGTTTTTCGTCTTCTCCGGTCTGAGCCCAAGAAGTGGAAGCAGCAATAGCGAGCATGGTTGCAAGATATTTTCGCGATGTCGTTCGCCCAATCGTCATGCATTGGTGCCTCTGTCATCACTACCAGATTGGCTATGCCGTTTTCTTGCCACTGCGCAGGCAATAGTGAATACAAGGTTGATTGGAACCATCAGCATCATGAAGGCCAGAACGCTCGTTGAATAGGCCGGATCAAAGCAGCACGCATCCACAAGTAGATAGACAAGACCGACATTGCGAAGGTTTGTGCAGGTCGCAAGGACCTGCCGATACTCCTTATTCTCGCCGCCTAAAAACCAGCCGAGCGCCATTAGGGACAGAATGAAAACCAATATCGCGATCAGGCTCGAAGGCCCCAATCCAACAGCGGCTTCCTGCCGGATGCTGATGCTTGCTACGACAGATGCAATGAAGGAGACTGTCGATATAAGCATCGCCGGTTTGTAGATATGCTCGGCGACATCCGGGTAAAATCGTCGGATCAAAATCCCAAGAAGCAAGGGAATTCCGATCACACCCACGATGCGGATCATTAGTTGGTCCCAAGCGACACGTTCCAGCGCGGCGGTTGGCAAAACGACCTGAGCGGCCGACGGCGCAAGAACCAAGCCGATGATTGAAAGTAAAACCAGCAGGGCCCCGGCCGCGCTGACTTGTCCCGGCGCTTTGGTCGAAAATTGGACCGCGTTGATGCCGCCGGGGGCGACTGCCAACAAAAACAAAACGGCGCTAACTGATCGTGGTAGTGGGAAGACCCCGATAATCAGGATTGCAATGACGGGCGGTATGAAGACATTTGCAGCAAGAAGGCGCGTTAGTCTTTCACGTTCCAGAACCGTTGCACCCATTTCGCGCAGCGTTGCACTCATCCCGATGCAAAGCATGGCTAGAGTAATGAAGATATGGATGAATAGGGTGACGGATTGCTCAAACGGCAGCGGCGACTCCATCACAGCGGTTCCACATTCCAAAGGATGCTGATCGTAGCGTAAATAGCGACCGCCAAGATCAACCCGGCTGAGACCAGCGCAGGTGAAATCGGAAATGGCTTTCCGGAGATATCAGAGATCCGCTTAAGAAAAGTAATTTGCTGTATGATGGCGACAGATAGCATTATTACCGCCAGTATCAGCATGAATAATCCGACAAAACGTGCATGTTCTATCGGAACCTCTTCCAACCCAGGTACATCAGTCAAAATTCTGAATAGTGCGGGTATAGAGAAGCCAAAACCAACGAGCGACGTAGCCGTTCTCATATATCCCATGGTCGTCCTGTCCGAAGCGAGCCGGGACCGCTCGAACGCCAGATCTGTTCGTTCGCCGGCCAACTGATTGTTAGAACGCTGCGGCATGTCCTCGTCGTCAAATTCCATTGGAGGCCTCAGTTAGAAAATCAGGTTTCACTTGGTTTATCCTCGACTCTCTCCTCGCGAATTTCCCGAACGAGGAAATAGTCGAGAAAGGTTCGGACGAAGGCGATGGCTGTCAGTTTCGCCAATTCTTCGATTGTTGGGTCTGTTGCAGTCGCTATAATATCCGCGCCTAGTTGCAGTTCGAGCGCCACAATCAGGTATTTTCCAAGGATGCGCCGTGCGACAGGCTCGGCATCCGACTTCCGATGCATAATGAACGCTCGTGCAAAGGCGATGCCTCCAGCAGCAACAACGATGACGCTCGCCGCTTCGAATAGAACCTGGATGTAGCTCGCCGCTTGAACGATCAGGATTTCCAACTCATGCATGGTAACTATCCTGTTGCGACAGTTACAACTTCGCTATTTTCGTTCCCGACAGACGAACCAGAGCAAGCATCGTACAACTCACACAAGTGTGCTTGATCAAGAGTTGTTTTGTGTGCGATGGCAACGATCCGGTTTGCCGGATCCTCGCCCCCCCAAGGGCGGTCTTTCGTCAACTCGACCCGCCGCCCGACAACTTGCAGCAAATAACGGCTGTTCGGGTCGTCATCCAGGTAAACAAATCCCTTGCAGCGATAGATATTTGAAGGCAGTTCTCTCTTGATCATTCGTTCCAATGCTTTGCGCTGCAATGGCGCGTCGCGCGTATAACTCCAGGTGCTGAAGAAAGAACCGTGATTGTGCTTATGATGATGTTCGTGGTCGTGGCTATGCGCTTGATCAGCCATTGCGCGAGAAACATCGAAACGACCGACAGACAGCAGGATTTCGAGTGGAACGTTACATTTGACGGCAGGAACGATGCGAACCCTTGAGAAGAAGCCGTCTATCCACCTCTTTACCTTTGCAGTTTCCTCGACTCCTGCCAAATCAACTTTGTTAAGGATTACAAGATCCGCAAATCCGATCTGCTGCAGCTTGAGCTTGGCAAGGTCCGGGTCGTCATAAGTAAAGACTTGATCGGCGTCGACGACACACGTCACACTGTCAAGCCGTATCAGATCGCGATATGCTGAATCCACGAAGGTCATATAGATGCTTGCCGGATCTGCAACTCCGCTGGCTTCAAGCAGTATGTACTCAATGGGATCATCACGCTCGATCAACGCTGCGACCGACTCAACGAGATCATCTCGGATTTGACAACAGACGCAGCCGTTCGCGAGGCTAATCATCCCATCTTCGACGTCGACAACCAGTTCTGCATCGACATTGATCGAGCCGAAATCATTCACAAGAATGCCAATTTTCAACCCATGTTCACCCTTTAAAATCCGGTTCAGCAGAGTAGTTTTTCCCGCACCCAGAAACCCTGTTAGGATCGTCAGCGGGACAGGTTCTTTTGGGGCGTTGTTCATGGCTACATCCTTTTGCAAGAACTGTGATCGCGCCGCGTGGCTAAGAAACGCGGCGCTTATTTTTAGTCAATAATCAGATCAATCCGTATGATCGCGCGCAGCAATCAGGGCGTGGAGGTCGAAGCGGAAAGTTTCTTCGTCGTAGTGCTGCGTCAGTGGACGGAGTACGTCCTCAGGCATGTAGAGGGCCGGATCTAGTTCCCGTTCCCGCAGGAAGGCATCCTGTTGTTCCTCACGCGGCAAACGCGGTTTCGGAATCTGAATGTAATCCGGCATCTCGCCATCCGGGAACGGTATCGTTCTGGGATCTGGTGGCTGCATCGCCGGCATTTCCGGACGCAGGGCCATACGTTCCCAGATACGATCCTTTGTGACGTTGATTACCTTGGTGTCTGGTCCACCAAAGAGGAATAGACCATCCCAATGCGCGCGAATTTCCGCGATGGCTTCGCCCGCCGATTCCTCGGTGTAGTGGCAGATCACACCGGCCCGAGGTTGAATTTCGTTCATCAGATATCCCGCCGCATAGTAGGGCGTGTGGTAGGTATCCAGAGTGAATTCCAGAACTTCTTTGGGCGTGCCGTATTTGTAGTTGAGTAGTTGCGGTAGATCGGCTTGTCCTTCGGTCACGAAAATATCGCAGCCTTTCGCAAACTCGATTGTGCTTTCATCAGGGCGCCCGTCGCCTGTCCAGACAAAGGACAATCCGGCTTCTTCCCAATCCACGCGATATGCTGACGCACCGCTTTTCACGTGGCTTCGCGCCCAGTGTGTGACTTTCAAACCGGGTTCTTCCAGAACCACACCGCCTTCGTCTTTGTAGTCGAACTCAACAACTTCGGTGTCGTAGCCGGCGCCAATCGGGCAGTGGTCAAAGTTCTCAAGATGCCATGTCATCATCTCATGCATCTTGTCGACCATATATTGGGTGCCCGTCTCTGGCCGGTCACCTGACGGGCCGAAAATGCGCAAACCGTTGCGCCAGCCTCCCGACCATGCGCGGAACGGCATGAAGTAGGGCAAGTCTGCATAGTGGTCGACGTGCAAGTGGCTGATGAAGATGTCGCGCACCATCGGCGGCAAAATGCCAAGCTGAATAATATTCCTTACGCAGCCATTGCCGAAATCAAAGAACAGGCGGCGCGGGAATGGAGTACCGTTCCCCAGCTCCAAGACAATGCATGTGCCGGACTGTACCATCGTCGGAGGCCAAGGCGTGCTACCCGGAAAACAAATCCGCATCTCGCCTTTTGGCAAAAGCTCGTTGGGTGGGAAAAAGTTGTTGCTTGTACAGCCGGGTGTCGGCCGGAAATACTCCGGCAGCGTAATGCCACCGCCGGGGCGTTGCCCGTAAGGGTTGCGTGATTGGCTCATTTTTGGATCCTCCGAGAGTTTTTTTGGTGCACAGTTTTTTGTTTTTTCTTGGTTCCTGAAGACAAGGACCTGCGTTTCCTAACCATCGCCGATATCAACTAGCATCGCTGAGCCTCTGCGTAAGTCGTCGAATTTCGGACAGCAGCTCGTCTCGAACAGTCTCCCATTCTTTTCGTACAGGAGACTTTTCTGGTGAGAGGGCTACATGCTTAAGAACTTCATCAAGGTCTTCCACCGCCTCACGTACATTTTCGTTCCTTAGCGCTCGGGACAGAGCCGCCTCGGAATACTCAGGTATGAGGGCGTGGAGTTCCCTGCAGTTCATGGTTGAGTGTGGCCTTTTTGTATTCACTTTAGCCAATATGTTAGAAGGTGGGCGGAGCGGAAAGAAAGTGAGTTACGGTGAGCTAGGGGTGAGTTCAGCTTAGATTCAGAAAGGCGGGATGGTCATTAAAACACTGAAAAAAATAAGAAAATGGATGTGAGTCTGAGGAAATGATAGAGGCTGAAGAAATTAGGCGAACACTTGAGCGGGTCCTTTCATCCGCAGAGTTTGCTGGCTCACCCAGGCTGCAGTCCTTCCTAAGATACATTGTCGAACAGGAACTTGACGGTCACGGGCGCTCCATAAAGGGCAAAGTTATCGCGACAGATGTCTACGATAAGGAGCTTGACGAGACCGGTGGGGCACTAAACCTCGTTCGGGTTGAGGCCCGTCGCCTTAGGCGTGCCTTGGAGAACTACTACAGTGACGCGGGCAAATCAGACCCTTTACGCATAACTATGCAAACCGGGGGGTATCGACCACAATTTGAACCATCCGTCGCGACGAAGCCAAGTAGCGGGCAAAGCCAGTCGGCATCATCGCACTCTGGCGGTTTCTGGCGTCGCAAATTCCTGTTACCGCTCATCGGAACAACGCTTTTGTTGGCATGTGTCCTAGGATATTTTGGACTACGCGGTTCCCAATCGAACACACAGTTCGCAACCAATAAAAACCCCGCAGAATTGGCTGCGCTTCGGGAGAAGTCATTCACCAGTGTTCAGGCTGCAAACTTAGCTGAGCAAACACGGGGATTGTTTTTTCCTTTGTTCGACCTCCGACGGCAAGCCATTAACTTGGAAACGTTTCGGTATGTGATTGACCTCGATCCGCAACTTGCTGCAGGTTATGCGGGTTCGGCCCAGGTGCTCACACTTAAGTCACTTCTGACAAGCGATGCTGACGCTTCAACCGCTTTAGTTGCTGAAGCTTTGGAAATGGCAGAACGCGCTACCACGCTAGATCCCTTGGATGGTTGGTCGCAAGCCGCTCATGGCTGGACCCTTGCTGTGACTGGAGATAGTGAAGCAGCGCTTAGACGTGCCCGAATTGCCTTGGATCTTAGCCCTCAAGACGGACATACTTTGGATCTGATAGGCATCACGGCCCTAGTTGTAGATGATCCTGTGTTAATGGCCGAAGTTTCTAATCCACAACGGTCTCGACTAGGCGTGGGTCGTTTCGCATACAACAACATCTATGGGGCTGCACAACTTATGTTGGAGAACTATGGTGAAGTCATCGATGCCTTTTCCAAAGCAGCAGAGCGAGGCCATCCTGTGAGTCCGCCAAGCCTCTTTTTGCTCGCCACCGCCTATCACGAAACAGGTAATACTGTGGGGGCGGAGAAGGCAATTGTCGAATTGCTGGACACTTGGCCAGACTTCCCTGCCCGCAGCGTCGTAGAACGTTTTTTTGTGAAAGATCGTGAGACTCGTTCACGTGTGCTATCCGTGCTTGATCTTTATTCACCAAGTTGAGTTAGCGGACGTGAAGCGAGCCGAAGGGTTAACAGCCTTAATACTGTTGTTTTCGCCGCCCCAGTCGCGAGTACTCATACGCTTTTTCTCCGAGCCGTTGCGCGCGATCAGTTGGGAAAACCAGAATAAGCAAAACGGCTCGTCGCTAAAATGCGTAAGGCATGAGTTTTCGCCGACAGGATTTTCCACAACGACGTCAATACGCGAAATATGATACTGGAAACACTACATAGATAATGATGAAACGTATCGCGGCTATTGCCTATGTTGGGTTCAGACTTTTGCCACCAGTCTCGCGAAAATCGGAACAGATACCATTAGCAGCGCAAGCATCCAGAAAGCCGTCGCCAGCGTCGATGCCCCAGATATGAAACCAATCAACGCTGGCCCCATAAGGATGCCCGCGTATCCCGTAGTAGTAACCGAGGCGATAGCAATCCCAGGTGGCATCAAGTTTTGACGTCCAGCAACGCTGAATAGGATCGGCACCAAATTTGCGGCTCCGAGCCCGATCAAGACGAACCCAAGCAGGGCTACAACCGAATTGGTCGACAGAAGAATGCTCGCGATCCCAATGATCGCGAGTGATCCGCCAACCATCAGAACGAGATATTCGCCACATCGCTCAACAATTCGGTCACCAGTCAGGCGGGCCAGTACCATCGCGATTGAGAACAGGATATAGCCCACGCCAGCGCTCTCGGGTTCGGCGAGTTCAAGATCAATGATCAGAAGAGCGCCCCAATCCAGCAGGGCACCTTCGACCAAAAACGTGATTGCGGCCAAAATGGCTAATAGCAAAACAATCCCACGCGGAACGACAATGGGTTCCGGATCTTTGCCACTGACCTCCAAAAACCGGGAGCGGGCCAGCAGCATAGAAGCCAACGCCACGATAGCCCCCAGAATGGAACAAGTCAGCACTGGGATGGAGAATGACAACAACAGTGTAACCAAACCAGCTCCGAAAAACCCACCAATGCTGAATTGGGCGTGAAAGTTCGACATAAGGGGGCGACTTTCGATAGCTTCAATTTCCGCGCCATGTACATTCATTGCAACGTCGATGGTCCCAAGTGACGCTCCGAAAACGAATAAAGCTGCACCCAAAGCTATTGGCGTTTGCGATAGTGCCAGAAGGGGAAGCATGGCGATCAAACCATAGCCTCCAAGCAAAATAAGTGGACGCGCTCCACTGCGCGCTGCCAAGACACCGGTAACCGGCATGGCTACTATGGATCCAAATCCAAGACAAAGCAGGAGTAACCCAAATTGAGTTTTGTCGACGTCAACGGATTCTTTGAAAAAGGGGAAAAGGGGCGCACAACAGGCCAAAGAAAAACCCGCAGTAAAAAAGGCCAAACGTGTGGCTAAACGCGCCGAGTTTGTAGCCGAATAATCAGTCGGCCGGCCAATTCTCGGGGTCAGTTCACTTACACGAGAACTATCGCTCATTTGGTCACCACACGCGTATGGGATGCGATCAAATCTGTTGTCGCGTTGTGTGAATCTGTGACAACAGCATCTATCTCTAAGAGCGCTACTGTTCGATGACGGGCTCTGAGGCCGATCTTCGCGTGACTAGTTACAACAATAGTGCGGCTTGCGGCGCGGTGCATTGCCTTCTTCATCATGGCTTCTTCTGCATCGTCCGAGCTTAAACCGAACTCAGCATCCAAACCGCACGCTCCCAGAATGGCAACATCTGCCGTGACATCCCCAACCCGTTCGATTGCGGTGCCTCCTGTCGCAATGCCGCCTTGCGGCCTTAGGCTACCACCCAAAACATAGACCGGAACGTTCATTTGCTGGCAGGCAATCGCAATCCAGGGCGACGGTGTGATCACAAGGCGACCCTCTTCCTGGGGCAGGTGTTCGACTATGGCAAGCGTTGTAGTACCTCCATCGATCAGGAGTGTCGCCGCACTGCCGATCTCTCGGATAGCGGCTGAAACCAGCTTCCGGTTAGGCGCAACATCTCCCGATAGTCTTTTATGCAACGGCGGTGCCGGAGTGGATAAAGGCACTGCACCACCGCGAACGCGTTGGGCCTTTCCCTCTGCTTCGAGGGCGAGAATATCCCGCCGGATCGTATCAACTGACACGTCAAATTCTAGAGCAGCCTCGACCGCAATGACTTGCTGACCTTCCTGCAAGCGCCGAGCCAGTTCGAGTTGTCGTGTGTCTGGGACATTCAGATTCATGCAGAAACCTTCAGGATATTGCAAAAAACCGCATATGCTGTTATGCGACGTCCGTCAATACTGAATAGATGCGAGCGAGATTGGGATGAAATTGAACCACGTTGCTCTTTGGACAACAGACTTGGAGCGCTCCTCGAAATTTTGGGTAGAGTTTTTCGAAGCGGAACTCAGCGACCGGTATGAGAGTGTGAACCGCCCCGGCTTTGCCTCCCGCTTCGCCACGCTGCCAAACGATGACGTTCGCATCGAACTAATGGAAGGACCATGGGTAAGGCCTCGCTCGCACGAGGAAGGTGGCTGGGCACACGTTGCATTTTCAGTAGGTGGTGTATCGAAAGTTGATGAGGTCGCAGATCGCTTCAAACACGCTGGGCTGTTAGTGTCCAAACCGAGGCGAACGGGCGACGGGTATTATGAAGCAGTGGTTCGATCTCCGGAAGGTCTCATGGTGGAGATCGTCGAATGAATTCACTTATGGTCAAAAGCGTTTTTGTTTTTTTGCCGTCAACAGCAAAGGTCCAATGCTTCTTAGCCTCTACATGATGTTCCTCTGGATGAGTTGATCGCAGAGTTGCAAGCTCGTCGCAAAGAGGGTCCGGAGGTCTGGCTTGCATTGCGCAAAATGATTTTCGAGCAAATCGCCGATTTTGCACAGCGTCCGGCCGACGCGCCCAAATGGCGGGATGAATGGGTCAAAGAGAACACCTGGGATCTTGTGACTGACGACGATGATGTCGAGATCACTGATGGTAGCGGCAACGTGTTCGACGACCTCGGGATCGAAGACCCAAGGAAGAAGAAGTAGTGATGGGCCCCGAGCATTACAGCTTGATCTTATCCGCCGTGATCGTTGTCGCGTTGGCGGTCTACGTCAGACACATCGTCCGCACCGCTGGAAAAGATCGCGAAGTCGATCCAGAGCGAGTTCAAAGGATCATGCGAGATCTGGACTACAGCCACCTGGACCGAGTGATGAACCGGCGAAGGAAGAGGTAGCGGGATGTTGAAGGTGGTTGTCTATGTTGGTGATCAAGAGGTCGCCCGAGCTGTGGCTGAGAACGCTTCAGATCTGGCTGACGTGTCTAATTACGATATCCGCATGAATGAGAGGGCATCTGAACAGCTCGGTGTTGAAGAACGAGGCCTTGGCGGCAGAATCGAAGACCACCCACGAAATCAAACTGTTTGGTCGCTTGTTCGCAAGATCGCAGACCTTTGGCTTGCAGGGACTGGTGCTGGTGAAGAAAGCGCTCAGGCAAAGCTGCTGCCGTTGATCCGTGAGTCCATTCGCGAACCAGACGAGAGGATCGAAAAGGCATCGAACCAGAATGACGATTGGAATGCTGTGATCAAACAGATTTCTGATGACGAGCCGTATTCCCTGGGCTTCTACGCTGACAAATTTGAGTCGTGGACAGCGGACGAGATTGAAGCTCTTCGATGTGATGTGGTTGAAACAGCTACAGAGGAGGAACTACTGGCCGAGATCGAACGCCGGCGAAGAGCTGGTCTAATGCCCAAGGAGGCCTCGAATGATGGCTTCTCAGATATGGTTGATGATCTCTGGGGCAAACTCGATACAGACCCAGACCGCTAGTACAGTTACCTGCCGCCATTACCCAATATTTTACATACGAAGTCTTATATGGCGACTGTCGTTGTAGTAGTGCGCGCTTCTTGTAAGCGCCTCTCCTGCTAGGAACCAAACCAATCGCGGGCTGTAGAGATGGCCGAAGGAGCATTGCTCAGGGAGTTGACGCCAACGACCTGGACAGTTTTGTGAACCGCTTGCGAAGTTTCGGGCAGTCCATTTCTGAACCCTCAGAGGGTGTGTTGGGAATTGCCAACGCGGCTGAAGCCTTGAAAGCGCCCGCTGTCAGGATTGTCGAACTGTTGCTCCAAAGGCAACTAACTGGAGTTGAGCTTCTCGACGAAGAACTGCGTTACCAATCTGTACTTGTTGACGTGGCAGAAGTGGGTGAAAAACTCGGTTGCCGAACTGGTTCTCCCGGGAAATCGATTTCGGATGTCGCGCGAAAGCTTGGCCTTTCTGCCACCTCAGTCGACTTCCTTCTACGAACTCCACCAGACGGAATGGAACCGGTTCTGACAATTTGCGGACAAACTAGACACATGGGGCAGATGCGTGATCTTGTTAGCCCTGCTAGCGTGGACCGTTTCAAGGTGGACTACGAAAAGATCACCGACGTTGCGACGAGAATGGCAACAACAGTTCCGGAAGCCCGAAGGAAGTTAAAATCTCGAGGGATCTTGCCAGTTTGGGAACCCAAAGCGGCAGGAGTGGAGCTCTACAGAACCTCAGAATTCTAGAAGAACAAAAAGCTGAAGTAGCAGCCGCCCTTTGGGGCGGCTTTTTTGTTGCCCAAATTTTTTTGTGGGCGACAATGAGTTGTCAAGATGGGCGAAGTGGCCGCGGTATGACCAATGGTGATGTTAAATATATATAAAAATCAATATTTTAGATTTTGGCGGCTGCCGATTATGGGTTATTTATGCCCAACGGAACATCTGCAATCAATCAAAGTCGGCTATCTTCGCGGACTTCGGATCGAAGCGAACTTAGCGCGGTGCGCCAGACGTTCACCAACATTCGACGAAAAGTATCAATATGAGGCTGTTCTTTAGCAACATTTTCGTGATTGCTACATTTCGGTCTCTTTTCCGCCCATTTTTTCGTTGATACACAAGCACAGTTACTTGTGGGATGAGTAAAAGTGCGGGCGGACAGATGAGAACCGGTTATAACGGTCGAATAGCAATATTTTGGACACAGACGGAAGTTGACGGGCTTGAGGCGGCGCCTTTGGCCCACTTGTGCGTTGGTAGCTCTTGGTCCTGGAGGGGGCGAGGGGTCCAACTCGCCGCAAGTGCTGACCAAGTTGCGCTGCACGCAGGCTCCACCGGTCTTGGATCTATATTGGCGGCCAGAGCCAGTTTCGCCAACCCCGGCGAGATCAACGAAAGTGCCAAGATCGAGTTGTCAAACGGGGCTCAGACTTTCGTTGCCGAGCTGGTGCGTGAGGTGAACGAAGCGTCTCTGGTGCTTGTGTTTGAGGATGGATGCCCTGAGCCTGATCAAGATTTCTGGGTCAGTTCGGCAGCTTCGCATATTGAACCTGTTGAGATTGACAGCGGTTATGACGACAAGGTTGTCGTGTTCCCGGCGGCTCGCGCAAATGCAAGTTCAGTGCCGGTAAGTCTGTCAAATACTGCCGGTTGGGCCGCTGAATAACGGATACTTCTCAGAAAGATTCCAACTCTAAGCAGAAATCCTACCCTTTGCTTGCTGTGGCGTGTTGACTCTGGCCGAAGCAGGGATATAAGCGCGGCTTCATTGGTGTTGGTGGCCCCCGCGAGGGGATGCCTGTCATGGGGGAAACCTCAAGAGGACAACGCCCTTCATAGTGGCCCATCGGGGCCTCGATCTAAAGAAGGAGATCAGCCGTGACCAAACGCACGTCTGCCAAGTACAAAATCGACCGCCGGATGGGCGAAAACATCTGGGGTCGTCCGAAATCCCCGGTTAATCGTCGTGAATACGGCCCCGGCCAGCATGGCCAGCGCCGCAAGGGCAAACTGTCTGACTTCGGTCTGCAGCTGCGTGCCAAGCAGAAGCTGAAAGGCTACTACGGCGACCTGACCGAGAAGCAGTTCCGCCGCATCTATGCAGAAGCCGAACGTGTCAAAGGCGACACCGGTGAAAACCTGATCGGTCTGCTGGAGCGCCGTCTGGACGCTGTTGTTTACCGCGCCAAGTTTGTTCCGACCGTGTTCGCCGCACGTCAGTTCGTGAACCACGGCCACGTTAAAGTGAACGGCAAGCGGGTCAACATCCCGTCCTACCGCGTCAAAGAAGGCGACGTTATCGAAGTGCGTGATAAGTCCAAGCAGTTGGCCGTTGTCCTGGAAGCTGTCGGCTTGGCCGAGCGTGATGTGCCTGACTACATCGACGCCGACCACTCGAAAATGACCGCGACCTTCGTGCGTGCACCGGGCCTGAGCGATGTGCCTTACCCGGTTATGATGGAACCGAACCTGGTCGTCGAATTCTACGCGAAGAACTAATCTTCGCCGACCTGTTGAGTTTAAGGGCCGCGCTTTCAGCGCGGTCTTTTTTTTTATGGGGCTCTGCCCCAGTCGCTGCGCGACTCCCCCGAGATATATTTGGCCAGATGAAGAGGCGGATCAGATAGGAAGCGGGCGACTTTCGGCAATGGCCTCCATTGCGAAATAGGAGGTGACGCTGTCCAGTTCGATCTTATCGATGAGGCGTTGATAGACTTTGTCGTAAGAGGCCATATCTTCTGTAACGACCTTGAGTTGATAGTCATAGTCGCCGCCAATGCGATGGAAATCGACCACTTCAGGAATGGTCAGGACATGACTGCGAAAGGCCTGCAACCATTGGGCAGAGTGGTGGCGCGTGCGCAGCATGACGAAAACCACCAGATTCAGCCCAAGCTTTTCACGCGCGATGCGCGCCGTAGAACCTTGCAGGACACCTGTGTCGTTCAAGGCCTTTATTCTTCGCCAGCAGGCATTTTGGGACAGGCCGACCCTATCTGCCAATTCTCGCTGGGAAAGTGTTGCGTCTTTTTGCAGTTCCTTCAGAAGACGCGTGTCAATTTGATCTAATTTTTTCTCCATATAAACTCATATGACACAAAACTCGGACATATAAAGCATAAAATTGTGAGGTTTCCACAGGATGGATCAATCATATTGGAGTTAGCAATATGGAGCCTGTGTTATGACCTTGTCCAACTTTCGCGCAGAAATTCAATCTGCTGCTCACGGAAATACTCTGCGTGATGGGCTGATCGGTGAGGGGGTACTCATCCCGGGTCTGCATGGGGACGTGCCGCTTGTGTATGCGGACTACGTTGCCTCGGGTCGCGCGTTGCGACAGGTCGAAAATTTCGTGGCTGAGCATGTGTTGCCGTTCTATGCCAACAGCCACACCGAAGCCTCCTATTGCGGTTCCTATATAACCCGTTTGCGCCGCGAGGCGCGGGCCGAGATCGCCTGCATAGTTGGCGCCAAGGAAGAGGACGCGGTGATCTTTACCGGGTCTGGCGCTACAGCGGGTCTTAACCGGCTGGTTAGTCTGCTGGGAGTGCAAGAGGCTAATCAGCCGGTCGTTTTGATTGGTCCGTATGAGCATCATTCGAACATTCTGCCGTGGCGTGAAAGCAAGGCGCGGGTAATCGAGATTCCAGAAGCCGTTGACGGCGGTCCCGATATGCAGGCGCTAAAGGCGGCACTGGTAGAGCACGCAGATTCCGATCTTGTGATTGGGTCATTCTCAGCGGCGTCAAACGTCACCGGCATCATCACCGACTCTGATCCAGTGACGCGGATGCTGAAAGAGCATGGTGCGCTTGCGGTATGGGACTATGCGGGTGGTGGACCTTATTTGCCAATGGACATGGGGCCGGAAGATGCGCGGAAGGACGCGATCGTTGTCTCTCCGCATAAGTTTCCGGGTGGGCCGGGGGCGTCGGGTGTTCTGGTCGTTAACCAATGCGTTGTGAAGCGGACGTGTCCGAGTTGGCCCGGAGGTGGGACTGTCAGCTTTGTCTCGCCTTGGCGGCACGACTACAGCGCCGATCTCGCGACGCGGGAAGAGGCGGGTACACCAAATGTGATCGGAGACATTCGTGCGGCCCTGGCCTTCATTGTCAAGGATGCGGTCGGAACGGATGAAATCGCACAGCGTGAGGCGCAGTGTAACCGCATGGCGTTGGATGGGTGGTCCGACAACCCACATCTGACATTGCTAGGTGCCGAGAATGCACACCGCCTGCCGATATTCTCGTTCCTCGTGTGTGATCGGAATGGGCAGCCGGTGCATCAGCAGCTGTTTACCCGGATGCTCAGCGATATCTACGGCATCCAGGCACGTGGCGGCTGTGCCTGTGCCGGACCCTATGCGCATCGTTTGCTGGGCATTGATCGGGCAACGTCGGAAGAATTGCATGCGGCCCTGTCGGAGGGTGAGGAAATGAAGAAACCGGGTTGGGTGCGGTTGAATTTCTCTTACCTCATGAGCGAAGAGACCGTTCAGTTCATTATCGACAGCGTTAACGAGCTGTCGCGCCGGACCGAGGAGTTCGTCCCATTCTACAATGCCGATCCGGCGACGGCGCGCTTCAAAGCGGCGTAAGATAATTGCCGCTTTTCTCAACCCGTTGAGAAAGGTATGAGGGGCCAAGCTAGTGGAGCCCCTCATGAACCAGATCACACCTCAACCCGGCATAATGGACATCGCGCTGTATCAGGGCGGACAGTCGCATGTTGACGGTGTTGCGGATGTCATCAAGCTGAGTTCCAACGAAAACCCGTTTGGGCCAAGTCCCAAGGCGATCGAAGCGGTGCGCGAAAGTGCCGTTTCGCTGCATCGTTATCCCAGCACCGATCATGCCAGCCTGCGCGCCGCAATTTCTGAACGGCACGGACTGGATGCCAATCGGGTCATCTGCGGTGTCGGCAGTGATGAAGTGTTGCAGTTCGTAGCGCAGGCCTATGCTGGTCCGGGTGATGAGGTGATTTATACCGAGCATGGATTCTCCATGTATCCGATCATCGCGCGAATGGCGGGCGCGACCCCGGTCATGGTGCCCGAGAGGGATCGCCGTGTAGACGTAGATAGCATCCTTGCCGCGGTCACTGGGCAGACACGGATTGTCTTTGTGACCAATCCGGGAAATCCTACTTCAACCATGGCCTCTGACGCCGAATTGCAGAGGTTGGCGGATGCATTGCCAGCCAATTGCCTGATGGTGCTGGATGGTGCGTATGCCGAATTTGTCGATGGTTTCGATGGAGGCGCAGGGCTGGTGGACCGGTTTAGCAATGTCATCATGACCCGGACGTTTTCGAAAGTGTACGGTCTAGGTGGGATGCGCGTTGGCTGGGGCTATGCGGCGAAAGAGATTATTGATGTGCTGAACCGCGTTCGTCAGCCGTTCAACCTATCGCTGACGGCTCTTGCGGCGGCCGAGGCCGCCGTGCGGGATGAGGAATATCTGCGGTTCTGCCTGTCTGAAAATGCACGCCTCCGGATTTGGTTGTCTGATGAACTGGCGAAGGTCGGCGTTTCATCCGATGTGTCATGCACGAATTTCATCCTCGCCCGTTTTGCTGACAGGGCCGAGGCGGAAGCCTGCGATGACTATTTGAAAACGCAGGGTTTGATCGTGAGGCGGGTCGCGGGCTACAACCTGCCAAACGCGCTGCGGATCACCGTAGGTGACGAATTCGCCTGCGGCCGCGTGGTTGCAGCGATTACTGCGTTCAAAGGGGGCGCTGCATGAGCCAGATTTACGACCGTGTTGCGCTGATCGGGTTGGGCCTGATTGCATCGTCCATGTTCTGGGCGATCAAACGGGCTGGGCTTGCGGGGGAAGTGACGGGCTATGCGCGATCCGAGGCAACCCGCGAGACGGCGCGCCAGATCGGCCTTTGTGACCGGGTTTGCGAGACCGCGGAAGAGGCGGTCGAAGGTGCTGATCTAGTGGTTTTGTGTGTCCCCGTTGGCGCAATGGGACCTGTGGCGCAGCAGATTGCGCCGGTTCTGAAATCCGGTGCCACCGTTTCAGACGTGGGGTCGGTAAAGCGTCACGTGATTGACGCCGTCTCACCCCACATACCCGATAGCGTTCATTTCATTCCGGCACACCCTCTGGCCGGGACCGAGCATTCCGGGCCTGAATCGGGATTCGCCGAACTGTTCGACAACCGTTGGTGCCTGTTGGTGCCGGTCGAAGATTCCGACCCGGATGCAATCGCTCGCCTGCGGGCTTTGTGGGAGGGTCTGGGATCGAATGTCGATGAGATGGACGCCGCGCATCATGATTTGGTGCTGGCGGTCACCTCGCACGCACCTCACCTGATTGCCTATACGATGGTGGGAGTTGCGGATGATCTCCGGCGGGTTACAGACACCGAAGTCATCAAGTATTCGGCAGCTGGTTTCCGCGATTTCACCCGCATCGCGGCTTCGGACCCGACGATGTGGCGTGATGTGTTTCTGACCAACAAAGACGCAACGCTGGAGATTCTGGGCCGGTTCACGGAAGAGCTCTTTGCGCTACAGCGGGCCATCCGAACAGGTGACGGAGAGCAATTGTTCGACTACTTTACGCGCACACGGGCGATCCGCCGCGGCATCATTGATGCGGGCCAGGATACGGATGCGCCAGATTTCGGGCGGGGAAAAAAATCGACATGAGAAAGATCGGTTGCAGCCATTTGATTTTCTGCGTTGCTTTGGCGGCAACGACTGCAAATGCGGCGGCGCCTGAAACTTCTATTGTGCCGTTGACGCGCCCGGAAACCACCCAAGCGATGGTGGCAATCGTCACCCCCAACATCCGGCCGGTGCTACGGCCCGCTTCGCCGCAGGTAACGGCCGCTGCAGCCCGTCCCGCTGAATTACCATTGCTCGGGCCCGAGTATTCGATCCGCCCGTTTGTGCGCCCAGAAGAATTGGAACAACGCGTCTTTCTTAAGAAACGCAAGCTGCGTAAGGGTTCAGTCTGTGGCGATATCGATATTCAGGGTAAGCCGGTTGGACGTGTGAAGGGCAAGATCAAAGCCTGCGGGATTAAGGATGCAGTGCAAATCACCTCAGTATCGGGGGTCGGGCTGAGCCGCCCAGCGACGATGGATTGCGGCACTGCACAGGCGCTGAATAATTGGGTCGACAAAACTGTAAAGCCCACGTTCAAACGCCGAGGTCCGGTGGTCGAGCTACAGGTCGCCGCGCATTACGCCTGTAGAACACGTAACAACCGTAAAGGGGCGCGGATCTCTGAGCATGGTAAAGGGCGCGCCATCGACATTTCGGGCTTCAAGATGGCCGATGGTGAGGTGGTGACGGTTCTAAATGGCTGGCGCAAAAATCCGTCCAAGAAGCAACTGACCAAGGTTTGGCGCGGCGCGTGTGGGCCATTTGGCACGGTTCTCGGACCAAACTCTGATCGCTACCATCGGGATCATTTCCACCTAGACACCGCGCGCTACCGCAGCGGCACCTATTGCCGTTAACGCAGCACCAGTCTCGGGGCAGGACCAAGGGGCAACGGACCTAAGGCGACGAACCCATCTCGGAAATTCAGCTGTAAATCCAGCGCATTTGGATTGCCGCCCAATCCGGCCATGAACCCCAATGCGCGGGTTACCGGATCAACCGCCTGATCGGGCAGCGCACCTGCGGCGTTTGCCATCGCAATCATGTCGCGCCAATTCTCGGCCTTCATCGCGATTTCACCCGTTGGAATGCCCTGTTCGTCAACTTCCAGTTCGCCGGTGGCGAACAGACGCAGCTCACCCCATTTCATTTCTGCCAAACGCAGATCAATCGCAACGGGTTGGGGGCGACGCTGCTCAAGTGCGGTGCGGTCCCAGGGTTTGTCGAAAGTGACAAACATATCCATTTCCAGCGTTTCGAACGATTGCGGCAGGGTCGATGCTGAACGCATCAGGCGTCTCAGATCATCGCCGGGGGTAAATCCGTCGATCTTCGCAGTAATCCCATAGCTTTCGGGCGCTCCAGATTGCTCCATCACAAGGCTCAGCGACTGGCCTCCGGCTTGCGGATCACCTTCGGTTGTCAGCAGCCAGCGCTTTGAGGTCAGCGCCATTTTCTCGAGCACCAGCGCGACACCGGGTTGGAGCTGCAATTCGGCTTGTAGCGCTTCGGCCTGAACGGTCGTGGTCTGGTCGAAATAGGAAAGGCGCTGCGGCGTACTGGCAAAGCGCAGCATCTGGCGGCCGGGCCAGATTGCTGGGCTTTGGAACTCGACCCAGTCCGCACTCCACGCCGTTCCGTTGACCGGATCGGCCAAAGCGGGATTATTCAGGCGTGTGATGTGCTGAAACGGATATCCGGCCGTCGACACGTCCGAGAATTCGGCCTGCCAGCCCAGTTCTTGCTGTCGGTCAAACCAACCGGTCAGGGCGTTTCGCAGACCATAACCGGCGACAAACCAGTAGGCGCTCCACGCGAGGGCGATAAATACGAAAACGCGTACCAGACGGCGCATGATGAATGGCCCTTTTTCCTGCCTCGGATTTGATGTTTATAGGGCCAAACGGGCAAGGACCAGTGCAATGACGATGTGGGTATTCGGATATGGATCGCTGCTGTGGAACCCGGGCTTTCCGGTGGCACGCAGCGAACGCGCTAAATTGCACGGATATGCGCGGTCGTTTTGCATGCGCTCTATCCACCATCGCGGCACGGAAGAAGACCCCGGTTTGGTATTGGCGCTGGACGAACAGCCAGACGCGCATTGCACTGGATTGGCGCTTGCTGTCGAGGCAGGTCACGAAGAGCGCACTTTGGCTGAATTGCGTGAGCGTGAGCTGATCTCGTCAGCCTATCTGGAGCGGATGCTGGACGTGCATCTGGACTGCGGGCAGATCGTAAATGCAGTGACTTACGTCATCGATGCTCACCACGTTCAGTATTGCGGTGGTCTTCCATTGGAAGAGCAGGCTCAGATCATCGCCCACGCGGTTGGCGGACGTGGGCCAAATACCGAATATCTCTACAATACTGCCTCGCACTTGACCGAGATCGGACTGCACGACCCTGATCTTGAGTGGTTGTCGCAACGGGTGCGGACAATCAGCGCATAAACTCTTGGCGTCACGGGGCGAACTTCGATAGGTTCAGCCCAGAGCAGACAATACCAGGAGCCACGCGCATGGCGCAGGCACAACAGGGCGTGAGACCACATTTCTCACAACCGATCCGTCAGATTTTGATGATGCTGATCGCAATAGGGCTGTCAGGACTTGGCGTGTTCATGGCGTTGCCATATGTGCTGCCGGTTATTCAGGCCAATCTGTATCTTAACGGGTTCATTTTGCTGGTCTTTGTCATCGGTGTCGCTGCCTGTTTTCTGCAAGTCACACAACTGATCGGATCGGTTCGTTGGATCGAAGCCTTTGCCGGAGGGGTCGAACGTGACGATGTGCGCCCGCCGCAACTGCTTGCCCCACTGGCGTCGTTGTTGAGGGAACGCGGGGCGCGGTCTCAGATCAGCTCTAGCTCTACCCGATCGATCCTCGATTCCGTCGCCGAACGGGTCGAAGAAGAGCGCGAGATCACCCGCTACATCACCAACGTGCTGATCTACCTTGGCCTACTGGGGACATTTTTTGGTTTGGCCACCACTGTCCCCGCCATCGTTGATACGATCCGCAGCCTGAACCCGCAGGAAGGTGAAGAAGGTCTGGCCGTCTTCAACCGTCTGATGACAGGATTGGAAGCGCAGCTGCAGGGCATGGGCGTTGCTTTTGGGTCGTCATTGCTGGGTCTGGCCGGATCCTTGATCGTCGGTTTGCTGGAACTATTCGCGGGCCATGGCCAGAACCGGTTCTATCGCGAATTGGAAGAATGGTTGTCCTCAATCACCCGCGTTGGCTTTGCTGCGGGCGATGAGGGCGGCGCGGAACTGGCCGTGCTGACCCCAGTACTGGACGCCATGTCTGAACAAATGGATGCACTGCAGGACATGTTCTCGGCGCAAGAAGTTGATCGTACGAACGTCTCGACCAAACTGGGACATTTGGTCGATGTCATCGGGGAAATGAACCAGCGTCAGGCCCAGACCGAAGGTGTTACGGCTGCGCTTGAACGTGTGGCGCTGGGGCAGGACGCTTTGTTGGATCACATGCGCGAACATGGCGCGGGCGAGGGGATTGATGCGGAAAGCCGCATGCGCCTGCGGTCAATGGATGTTCAGTTGCTGCGTATACTCGAAGAAATCTCCGCTGGTCGTCAGGACAGCATGAACGAACTGCGCAAGGATTTTGAGCTGCTGGTCAAAGCGTTGACTTTGCCACGGGGCGCCGTACGTACCCCCCCGGAAGGAGAGTAACCCATGGCGCTGTCCCGCCGCACAGGTCAACGGTTTTCGGGCTCGGTCTGGCCCGGCTTCGTGGATGCGATGACGGGATTGTTGATGGTGCTGACCTTTGTGCTGACCATCTTCATGGTCGTGCAATTTGTGCTGCGCGAAACCATTTCAGGTCAAGAGGATGAACTGACTGCGCTGTCCGACGAAATCGCCGCGCTGGCCGGGGCGCTGGGGCTGGAAGAGCGGGAAAACAGCCGTCTTCAAGCGCGTCTTGGGAACTTGAATGCAACGCTTAATCAGGTCGAAGATGATCTGGCGCAGGCACAAACCCGCATAACCGACTTTGAAGCACAGGTCGCGGCTTTGCTGGCTGATCAGGCGCGTGCGCAGGGGGATATCGCCGCGCTAGAAACGCAACGCGATGAGTTGCTAAATGAACAAGATGCCTTGAATTTGGCACTTGCTCAAAGCAGACAAGAAATCGACGCACAGGCTGAAGCCGCCCGCCTTGCCGCGGCTCGACGCGAAGCACTTGAAGCTCTCGTCGCCGAACTTGAAACCAGCGAAGATGCACAGGCAGCTCAGATATCCGAGCTAGAACAGCAACTGACCGAGGAAGAAGCCGCGCGTCTGGCCGAAGCCGCCGCTGCTGAGGCGTTGCGTGATCGATTGCAGAATGCAGATGCCGAACTGACAGCGATGACCTTGGCGCTGGAAGCGCAGCGAAAGGAAGCAGAGGATACCCTGACTTTGCTAGCTGCGGCACAGGCTGCCAAGGCAGAGCTTGAGCGTCAGTTCGGTGAGATCAATGCCGAAGAACTGAGGGAACAACTGCAGGCGGCGCTGGATGCCCAAACCCAAGCACAAGCAAATGAAGCTGAACAAAGGTCGCTGGCCGAGGAGCGCGCGGCGCTGCTGGCGCTCGCCCGAGAGGCGCTTGTATCGGAACAGGAAATCTCGACCGAAGCGCAACGTCAGACCGCGCTGCTTAATCAGCAGATGGCAGCCCTGCGCAGCCAGTTGGGATCGCTGCAGGCTTTGTTAGACGATTACGAAGAACGTAATACCGCCGCCGAGATCCAGATACAGACGCTGGGCCAGGATCTGAATGCCGCTCTAGCGCGCGCAGCCTCGGAAGAACGCCGTCGCCGACTGCTGGAAGAGGCTGAACGTATTCGGCTGGAAGCCGAGGCCGAGAAACTGGCGGGCCAAAATCAGGAACTAGCCGCACAGGCCGAGGATTTGCAGCGCTATCGCTCGGAATTCTTCGGGCGGCTGCGCGATGTGCTGGGTGATCAGGATGGCGTGCGCATCGAAGGTGACCGTTTCGTGTTCTCGTCTGAGGTGTTGTTTGCCACCGGGTCCGCAAACCTGTCTGCGGAAGGTCGTCAGGAGGTTGCCAAAGTTGCCAATATCCTGCGAGGCGTTGCCGCAGAAATACCCGAAGGGTTGAACTGGGTCATCCGTGTCGATGGTCACACCGACAATGTGCCACTTGCAGGAAGCGGACGATATCGCGACAACTGGGAGCTCAGCCAGGGTCGTGCCCTTTCTGTGGTGCGCTACATGGTTGATGCGCTGGGCATTCCACCTGATCGTTTGGCGGCAAACGGGTTCGGAGAATTCCAGCCCGTTAATCCCGCCGACACACCCGAGGCGCGCGCCCAAAACCGTCGGATCGAGTTGAAGCTGACAGAGCGGTAAGGCTGGTTCGAACCGCTGTGGATTACCTGCCAAACAAGAAAAACGCCCACCGAGAAGGCGGGCGTTTTTCGTCATAGAGGCTGTAGGTTAGTCCGCAGTCAAAAGCGGGGGCTTGTCGCCCGGAATGCGGGGCTGATCGGGGCCCAGGATTTCCAGATTCAGCTCGCCCTTCTTCATCGAGACACGGACCACGCCGCCTTTGGCCAGTTTGCCGAACAGAAGCTCTTCGGCGAGGGGCTTCTTAATGTGTTCCTGAATGACGCGGCCCAGCGGGCGCGCACCCATTTTGTCATCATACCCTTTGTCGGCCAGCCATTCGGCGGCTCGGGGTGTCAGATCGATGGTCACGCCGCGATCCAGCAACTGAGCCTCAAGCTGCAGGACAAACTTTTCAACCACCTGCAGAATGACCTCTTTCGGCAGCGGCGCAAATGAGATCACGGCGTCCAGACGGTTGCGGAATTCCGGCGTGAACATTCGCTCGATCGCGGCAGTGTCCTCGCCTTCGCGGCGGTCGCGGGCAAAGCCGATCGCGGCCTTAGCCTGTTCCTGGGCCCCTGCATTCGAGGTCATGATCAGCACCACGTTGCGGAAGTTCACAGTGCGCCCGTTATGGTCGGTCAACTCACCATGGTCCATCACTTGCAACAGGATGTTGAACACATCCGGATGCGCCTTTTCGATCTCATCAAGCAGCAGCACACAATGCGGATGCTGGTCGACGCCATCGGTCAACAGACCGCCCTGATCAAACCCGACATAGCCTGGGGGGGCACCAATCAGTCGGCTGACCGCGTGCTTCTCCATGTATTCCGACATGTCAAAGCGCAGCAGTTCAACGCCCAGCGTATCCGCCAGCTGTTTTGCCACCTCGGTTTTACCCACACCGGTGGGACCGGCGAACAGATAATTTCCAATGGGTTTTTCAGGCTCACGCAGACCGGCACGGGCCAGTTTGATTGCGCTGGATAAGGCTTCGATGGCTACATCCTGACCAAACACCACCCTTTTCAGCGAGGTTTCGAGATCTTTCAGTACCTCGGCATCGTCCTTGGTGACGTTTTTGGGCGGAATGCGCGCGATCTTGGCGACCACGGCTTCGATCTCTTTCACGCCGATAGTTTTGCGGCGTTTGCTTTCGGCCAACAGATGCTGCGCTGCCCCAGCCTCATCGATTACGTCGATGGCCTTGTCGGGCAGTTTGCGGTCGTTGATATAGCGCGCCGACAATTCGACCGCCGTTTTGATGGCGTCCGCGGTGTATTTGATCGAGTGATGCTCTTCGAAATACGGCTTGAGACCGCGCAGGATTTTCACGCTGTCCTCGACCGAGGGTTCGTTCACGTCGATTTTCTGGAACCGGCGGCTCAGCGCGCGGTCTTTCTCGAAATGCTGACGGAATTCTTTATACGTGGTCGAACCCATGGTGCGCAGCTTGCCGCCCTGCAACGCAGGCTTCAGCAGGTTCGATGCATCCATTGCACCTCCTGACGTCGCCCCCGCACCGATCACCGTGTGAATTTCGTCAATGAAGAGAACCGCATCGGGATGCTCTTCCAACTCGGTAACGACGGCTTTCAAACGCTCTTCGAAATCGCCGCGATAACGGGTTCCTGCAAGGAGCGCGCCCATATCCAGCGAGTAGATGGTGGTTTCCGACAACACGTCGGGGGCCTCACCGGCCACAATCTTATGAGCAAGACCTTCAGCAATGGCGGTTTTACCAACACCGGGGTCACCCACCAGCAATGGGTTGTTTTTGCGCCTGCGGCACAGCACCTGAATGCAGCGTTCGACCTCGTCCGAGCGTCCGATCAAGGGATCAACATCCCCGGCCCGCGATTTGGCGTTCAGGTCTACGCAATATTTACCAAGTGCGCTTTCTTTCTGCTCTGCATCACCGGATGTCGTCTGCGCCTCTTCTTCGGCTTCATCTGCACCTGTCACAGGCCGGTTTTCACCATAGGCTGGGTCTTTTGCGACACCATGTGCGATAAAGTTCACCGCGTCATAGCGCGTCATATCCTGTTCCTGCAGGAAGTAGGCTGCGTTACTTTCGCGTTCCGCAAAGATCGCGACCAGAACATTGGCCCCGGTCACTTCGGTGCGGCCGGAACTTTGAACATGGATCGCGGCGCGCTGAATGACACGTTGGAAGGCAGCTGTGGGCACAGCTTCGGATCCATCGATATCGGTGACTAGATTAGAAAGGTCTTCGTCGATGAATTCGACCAATGTGCTGCGCAGCTCATCAAGATCGACGCTGCACGCTTTCATGACGCGCACCGCATCGGGTTCTTCCAGCAGCGCCAGCAGCAGATGTTCTAGCGTTGCAAATTCATGTCGCCGTTCATTCGCCGCCGCAAGGGCCGCGTGGATGGCTTGTTCCAGTGTGCTCGAGAATGAAGGCACGCGGGTGCTCCTCTGTATTGGGCCGGAAGGGGCAGGCTGCAGGCCGGAACCCCATCCCAACCATGTCCTCATACTATTAGAGTTTGGTTGATCCCGCCCCGGCTTCAAGGGTTTTCTTTCACTTGACAGTCACATTTGTTGTGACCGTGGCCGTGATTGGGGCTTGAAACGGGTTAAAAGCTGTCTTTTTGGGCTCGAATTTCGGCGAATACGGACACGGGATCAGAGTTTTCCATGCCCAGATGGGCCTGAATCGCCGGATCAGTGGCCCTTAGAAACGGATTTGTCGCCTTTTCCAGGCCTAAAAGCGAAGGCACAGTGGGTTCTCCGGCAGCGCGGGCGCGATTAATATCGGCCACGCGGTCAAGCAAGGCTGGGTTGTCGGGATCGATGGTCAGGGCGAACTTGGCGTTTGCCTGTGTGTATTCGTGGCCTGAGCACACGATTGTTTCATCGGGCAGGGCCGCCAACTTGCTGAGAGAGGCCCACATTTGCGCAGGCGTGCCCTCGAACAATCGCCCACATCCCAGCGCCATCAGGCTGTCAGCGGTGAATACAACGCCAGTTTGGCGCATGTAGAATGCAATGTGCCCAATTGTGTGCCCGGACACATCAAGAACCTCGACCGGCTCACCGCCGATATAAAAAGTGTCACCTTCAACCACCGCCTGATCGAGTTTTGGCAACCGATGCTCATCTGCTTTTGCGCCGATCACACGCGCGGGCTGTTTCGCCCGAATGTCGCCCAGCCCGTCCACATGATCCCAATGATGATGGGTCAGCAACACATGGCTTAGCTGCCAGCCGCGCGAATCCAGTTCGGCCAGAATCGGAACTGCCTCTGGCGCATCGATCAAGGCAGTCTCACCGCTGGCCGGATCATGGGCTAGAAAGGCGTAATTATCGCTGAGGCAAGGAATGGTAACGATCTCAAGAGGCATGGCCTTTTGCCCTTTCATTGCTAGACTGCGCCCAGCTAAGCCGATTGACCGGGTGTCCGCAATGCATCTTGATGTGCAGGATCTGAGGAATTTCTACTATCGCAGCACCCTGGGTCGCGCGGCCCAGGCAGCGATCCGTGGTCGGTTGGTGGATCTTTGGCCCGAAGCCAAAGGGCAAACTGTGGTCGGATTTGGTTTTGCCGTACCTTTATTGCGGCCTTACCTCAAAGATGCGCGTCGTGTGATTGGTCTTATGCCTGGTCCGCAGGGTGTAATGCCGTGGCCTGCGGGGATGCCCAATGTTTCCGTTCTGACCGAAGAGACGATGTGGCCAATCGAAACTGGCCATGTGGATAAACTCGTGGTGATGCATGGTTTGGAAACTTCAAACCGACCCAGCCAATTGCTGGAAGAATGCTGGCGCGTTCTGGGGCCCGGAGGGCGTGTGCTATTTGTCGTACCGAACCGGGCCGGGCTTTGGTCGCGCTCAGACCGGACGCCGTTTGGCTTTGGGCAGCCCTATTCAACGACCCAATTGGAAAACCAATTGCGAGCGCACCACTTCGTCCCCGAAAACCATTGCTCGGCGCTTTACCTGCCGCCTTCGTTCCGTCGGTTCTGGCTAAAATCAGGTAGCCTGATCGAGAAGACTGGACAACGCATCCCAACCGTCATGGCCGGAGGCGTGCTTATGGTTGAGGCCAGTAAACTCATTCGCCCGCCTAGCGGAAGCGTTACTAAAGACACAGCGAAGCGCCCGATCAAAGCGTTGGATGGTTTGTTGAAGCCTGCGTGACAGTCCGGCGCATTTTGAACGGAAAAAATGCGGGAAAAAGGTCACAGGAATCGCAAAAACCTGCATATTCGTAACATTTTTCAACTGCCCCAATCGGTCCAAAGGGTCGCAGTTGGGTTAAGTGTATGAAAAATAATAATTTGTGGATAAAACTGTTACCGCTATAGCGTATTGCTTGGTTGGAACACCTCTGCTACATCCCCGGTGATTTTGATCCCCGCCCTAAATGGACGGGGTTTCCTCACGCCCCAAGGTAGCGGCCGCTACTCAAAATCGGGGCCTCAAATATCGGAAGGGTGGACGTGTCCGAACCAGCTTCGATTTCCACTGGCATCGCCGAGCGCTATGCCACCGCGATCTTCGAGATCGCTAAAGAGAATAATGACCTTGCAGGTCTGGAAACCGGAATCAACGATCTGGCAGCAGCATTGGGTGACAGCGCTGAATTGCGCGACCTGATCGCATCGCCTTTGGTTTCGCGCGCCGAACAGGAAAGCGCAATCACTGCTGTTGCTGACAAGATGGGCCTACATGCCATCCTGCGCAATACGTTGGGTCTGATGGCGCAGAAACGTCGTCTGTTCGTTGTACCGCAACTGGTGCAGGTTTTGCGCGACATGCTGGCTGACGAGCGTGGCGAGGTGACCGCCGATGTCGCCTCGGCCAAGGCGCTCACCAAGACCCAAATGGATAAACTGTCCAAGACGCTGTCCGAGCGTGTGGGCAAGACCGTGACAATCAATGCGACCGTTGATGAAAGCCTCATCGGCGGTCTTGTCGTTAAAGTGGGCTCGAAAATGATCGATAGCTCGATCCGTTCGAAGCTGAACTCCCTACAGAATGCAATGAAAGAGGTCGGATAAATGGGAATCCAAGCTGCAGAGATTTCTGCAATCCTGAAGGACCAGATCAAGAATTTTGGTCAGGAAGCCGAAGTGGCCGAGATCGGCCGCGTGCTGAGCGTCGGTGACGGGATTGCCCGTGTATACGGCCTGGACAACGTGCAAGCGGGCGAAATGGTCGAATTCCCCGGTGGCATCATGGGCATGGCCCTGAACCTGGAAAGCGACAACGTTGGTGTCGTTATCTTCGGTTCTGACCGTGACATCAAAGAAGGTGACACTGTTAAGCGCACCAACTCGATCGTGGACGTTCCGATCGGTGACGAGTTGCTGGGCCGCGTTGTTGACGGTCTGGGCAACCCGCTGGACGGCAAAGGCCCGATCAACGCGACCAAGCGTGGCGTTGCAGACGTTAAAGCGCCGGGCATCATTCCGCGTAAATCGGTTCACGAGCCGATGGCAACGGGCCTGAAATCGGTTGACGCAATGATCCCAATCGGCCGTGGCCAGCGTGAGCTGATCATTGGTGACCGTCAGACCGGTAAAACCGCCGTTGCTCTGGACGCGATCCTGAACCAGAAAGTTTACAACGACGCAGCAGGCGACGACGAGTCGAAGAAGCTGTACTGCGTGTACGTTGCGATCGGTCAGAAGCGTTCGACCGTTGCTCAGCTGGTGAAGAAACTGGAAGAGTCCGGCGCGATCGACTACTCGATCGTTGTGGCGGCAACCGCGTCCGACCCGGCACCGATGCAGTTCCTTGCACCTTACGCCGCAACCGCGATGGCCGAATACTTCCGCGACAACGGCCGCCATGCGCTGATCATCTATGATGACCTGTCGAAGCAGGCTGTGTCCTATCGTCAGATGTCGCTGCTGCTGCGCCGTCCACCCGGACGTGAAGCCTATCCTGGCGACGTTTTCTACCTCCACTCGCGTCTGTTGGAACGTTCGGCAAAGCTGAACGAAGACTTCGGTGCGGGCTCGCTGACCGCTCTGCCGGTTATCGAAACTCAAGGTGGTGACGTTTCGGCGTTTATTCCGACCAACGTGATCTCGATCACCGACGGCCAGATCTTCCTGGAAACCGAACTGTTCTATCAGGGTATCCGCCCCGCCGTGAACACCGGTCTGTCGGTTTCGCGTGTGGGCTCCTCGGCTCAGACCGACTCGATGAAGTCGGTTGCCGGTCCAGTTAAGTTGGAACTGGCTCAGTACCGCGAAATGGCTGCCTTTGCGCAGTTTGGTTCTGACCTCGACGCCGCGACCCAGCAGCTGCTGAACCGTGGTGCGCGTCTGACCGAGCTGATGAAACAGCCGCAGTACTCGCCGCTGACCAACGCTGAAATCGTCTGCGTAATTTTCGCCGGTACCAATGGTTACCTCGATAAGATCGACGTGTCCGATGTTGGTCGTTACGAAGCTGGCCTGCTGGCGCATCTGCGTGGCAAGCACGCGGATCTGCTTCAGTGGATCACGGACGAAGATCCCAAGATCAAGGGTGACGCTTCCGACAAGATCAAGGCTGCGCTGGACGAATACGCCGCAACCTTCGCTTAAGGGAGAGGCGGGCATATGCCAAATCTTAAGGACCTTAAAAACAGGATCGAGTCGGTCAAATCGACCCGCAAGATCACCAAGGCCATGCAGATGGTCGCGGCTGCAAAACTGCGTCGCGCCCAGGAATCTGCCGAAGCCTCGCGTCCCTATGCCGAGCGGTTCAATGCCGTGATGGCGGGGCTGGCGGCTTCGGTCGGGGGCAGCGACAGCGCCCCCAAGCTGCTCCGTGGCACGGGCAGTGATGATGTCCATCTGCTGGTTGTCATGACAGCTGAACGCGGCCTGTGTGGCGGCTTCAACTCGAACATCGCCAAGCTCGCTCGCCAAAAGGCGGACGAGTTGCGCGCCAAAGGCAAGACGGTCAAGGTTTTGACCGTCGGCAAAAAAGGTCGCGACGCGCTCAAGCGTGATTTTAGCGATCTGTTCGTTGGACATATCGACCTGAGCGAGGTCAAGCGTCTGGGGTATTCCAACGCGCAAGACATCGCCAAGGACGTCCTGTCCCGCTTTGACGGGAGTGAGTTCGACGTTGCCACGATCTTCTACTCGAAGTTCGTCAACGTTGTGACCCAGATCCCGACGGCACAGCAGGTCATCCCCGCCTCGTTCGAAGACGAAGCGACGGGTGACGACAGCGGTGCGGTATTCGACTACGAGCCCAGCGAAGAGGCCATCCTGGCCGACCTGCTGCCCAAGGGGGTTGCCACCGCGATCTTCTCGGCTCTGCTCGAAAACGGAGCGTCTGAACAGGGTGCACGGATGTCCGCAATGGACAACGCGACACGCAACGCGGGTGAGATGATCGACAAGCTGACGATCCAGTTCAACCGCTCGCGTCAGGCCGTGATCACCAACGAGCTGATTGAAATTATTTCCGGCGCCGAAGCGCTGTAGAGACATACCGGAGACGAAACATGGCGAATGCAAAAGGCAAAGTCACACAGATCATCGGGGCCGTCGTCGACGTGCACTTCGAAGATCAGCTGCCTGAAATTCTGAACGCGCTGGAAACCACCAACAACGGCAAGCGCCTGGTGTTGGAAGTTGCTCAGCACCTGGGTGAAAACACCGTCCGTACCATCGCGATGGACGCGACCGAGGGTCTGGTCCGCGGCGAAGCCGTGACCGACACTGGTGCACCGATCTCGGTTCCGGTTGGTAACGCCACTCTGGGCCGCATCCTGAACGTGGTTGGCGAGCCGATCGACGAAAAAGGCCCGGTTGAAGCAACCGAAGCCCGTGCGATCCACCAGCCCGCACCGACTTTTGACGAACAATCGACCGAGTCGGAAGTTCTGGTAACCGGCATCAAGGTTGTTGACCTGCTGGCCCCATACGCCAAAGGCGGTAAGATCGGCCTGTTCGGCGGCGCCGGCGTTGGTAAAACCGTTCTGATCATGGAACTGATCAACAACATCGCAAAAGTGCACTCGGGCTTCTCGGTGTTCGCGGGTGTTGGTGAACGGACCCGTGAAGGCAACGACCTGTACCACGAGATGATCGAATCGAACGTTATTAAACCGGACAACCTGTCGGAATCGCAGGTGGCCCTGGTTTACGGTCAGATGAACGAACCTCCGGGTGCGCGTGCGCGTGTTGCTCTGACCGGTCTGACCCTGGCCGAGCAGTTCCGCGACCAGTCCGGTACTGACGTTCTGTTCTTCGTCGACAACATCTTCCGCTTCACGCAGGCGGGTTCCGAGGTTTCGGCTCTGCTGGGTCGTATTCCTTCGGCGGTGGGCTACCAGCCGACCCTGGCCACCGACATGGGTGCCCTGCAGGAACGCATCACCTCGACCAAGTCGGGCTCGATCACGTCCGTGCAGGCGATCTACGTGCCTGCGGACGACCTAACCGACCCGGCGCCAGCAACCTCGTTTGCTCACTTGGACGCGACCACCGTTCTTAACCGTGCGATCTCGGAAAAGGGTATCTACCCGGCGGTTGACCCGCTCGACTCGACCTCGCGTCTGCTCGACCCGGCCATCGTTGGTGAAGAGCACTACAAGGTCGCAACCGACGTTCAGCAGATTCTCCAGCGCTACAAGTCGCTGCAGGACATCATCGCCATCCTCGGCATGGACGAACTGTCGGAAGAGGACAAACTGACCGTGGCACGTGCCCGTAAGATCGAGCGCTTCCTGTCGCAGCCGTTCGACGTGGCCGAAGTCTTCACCGGTTCGCCGGGCGTTCAGGTTCCTCTGGATGTGACCATCGCGTCGTTCAAAGCGGTTGTTGCTGGCGAATACGATCACCTGCCCGAAGCGGCCTTCCTGATGGTTGGCGGCATCGAAGAAGTGATCGCCAAAGCGGAGAAGATGGCCGCAGAAGCCGCCTAAGGAGTATCCCTGATGGCAAACACGATGCAATTCGACCTCGTCAGCCCCGAGCGGAGCCTTGCTTCGCTCGAGGCCACCGCGGTCCAGATTCCCGGCGCGGACGGGGACATGACGGCAATGCCCGATCATGCCCCCACAATTACAACTCTGCGCCCGGGCATCCTGAAGGTCGAAGCACCCCAAGGCTCCAGCGAATACCTGGTCACCGGTGGGTTTGCTCAGATCAATGGTGATGGCCTGTCGGTTCTGGCCGAAAAGGCCATTCCGGTTGCCGAAGTAACACGTTCGCATCTGGACGATCTGATCGCCGAGGCCCGCACCTCGCACGAGGCGGCCAAGGCCGGTGACGATCAGACGATCGTCGACGATGCTGCCAAGTTGCTGGCTGACATGGAAGCCCTAGGAACGCATATGAGCCTGTAAGGGTTCATGACATTCTGATCACTTGGAACGGCCCTGTATACGCGGGGCCGTTTTTTTGTCGTGATTTTGCCATTCGCTGAAGTTAAGCTGCAGGAATTGAACAATAAAAGACGATAGATGAAAAAGTTTCAAACCCATCCCATCGGCATTGATCAGGGCGAGGAGGTCTTGTTTTCCGATTTCGCCGATGGTGGCGTGATGTGGACTGGTGAGGGCCCGCGAGAGCGTCGCGTAAGCGTCCGTTTTTCAGAAGTGTTCCGCTCTGTGCCAATCGTCCAGATAGGCGTGGTGCTTTGGGATGTGGATACGTCTTCCGCTTTACGCGCTGAAGTTCAGGCCGAAGATATAACGCCGGAAGGATTCAATGCGGTGTTTCGCACCTGGTCTGATACGCGTATCGCCAGAATTCGGGTGAATTGGACCGCAATTGGAGATGTTTCGCATGAAGACGATTGGGACATCTCGTGAAGCAGGCCTGTTCGTGACATAAGATTGCGCACCTTCGCGCGTCGTCCCATAAAGAAGACTGGCCACCCCAAATAGCGGCTAACGCAACCGGAGGATCATACAGGTGTTTGCAAGAGATCATATCGAATACGAAGCCTTGGACCTTCCGGATCGTATGGACTTGTCTGATGAAGAAATGCTGGCCGAAGCGCGAGCGTTCTACGACAAGATGAAACGCCGCCATACCGTGCGTGACTATTCGGACCGGCCCGTCGAGCGCACGGTCATCGAAGAGTGCATTCGCGCAGCCGGAACAGCGCCCTCAGGGGCCAATCATCAGCCCTGGCACTTTGTGGCCATCTCGAACCCTGAGATGAAACGCCGTATTCGGGAAGAGGCAGAAGCTGAGGAGCGCAGGTTTTATGAAGGCGGTGCCGGAGATGAATGGCTGAAGGCGCTTGAACCAATCGGGACTAACGATCAGAAGCCGCATCTGGAAGACGCACCGTGGCTGATAGTGATTTTCGCCCAACGTTGGGGTCATTTCGATGATGGAGATCGGTTCAAAAACTACTACGTGCCTGAAAGCACGGGCATTGCCACGGGCTTTTTGTTGACGGCGCTGCACCATGCAGGGCTGGTTTCACTGACCCACACACCCAACCCGATGAAGTTCCTGAATAAACTGCTAAACCGCCCTGATCATGAAAAGCCTATTATGATCGTAGCTGTAGGCCACCCGCAAGACGACGCGAAGGTGCCAAAAGTTGCAAAGATGAAAAAACCGTTGGAAGAAATCATGACGGTCGCCGAATAGGTAGGCCGTCATGAATTCAGACATTATCTATGGTAGCTAGCAGTTTTTTCGATCAATCCATATGATAAAGTGACTCGTAGATCGGCGTCAGTGTCTTGTCTTCGAACAAAGATGACACGCTGGTGCCATTCCAAATGTTCAGGATCGCCTGCGTAAAGATCGGCGCGGTGGGCACGATGCGGATATTGGCGGCCTTGTTGATCTCAGCCGTAGGCTGGATCGTGTCCGATAGGACCAGAGATTTCATCACCGAATTGGTCACACGTTCAACCGCCGGTCCACTCATGACACCGTGGGTGATGTAAGAGTGTACTTCCTTGGCGCCGTTATCCATCAGCACCTGGGCAGCTTTGCACAGAGTGCCAGCGGTATCGCAAATGTCATCGACAATCAGGCAGATTTTGTCTTTCACGTCACCAATGACAGTCATCTCGGCCACTTCGCCTGCCTTTTCGCGGCGTTTGTCAACGATCGAAAGGGGCGCATTGATGCGTTTGGCCAATTCACGGGCACGTGCAACACCGCCGACATCCGGCGAGACCACCATCAGGTCGTCCATCTGATCCTTGAATTGTTTCTTCACATCCAGGGCAAAGATCGGAGAGGCATAAAGGTTGTCCACCGGCATGTCGAAAAAGCCCTGAATCTGGGCTGCGTGCAGATCCATGGTTAGAATCCGTTCGATACCCGCACCAGTCAGCATGTTTGCCACCAGCTTAGCGCTGATTGGTGTGCGCGCCTTGGTGCGGCGGTCCTGACGGGCGTACCCGAAATACGGAATGACAGCGGTGATCCTGGCTGCGGATGAACGGCGCAGGGCATCTGCGATGATCAGCAGCTCCATCAGATTGTCATTGGCGGGGTTCGAGGTTGGTTGAACGATAAACATATCCTCACCGCGCACATTCTCGAAAACCTCGACGAAAATCTCTCCGTCGTTGAACCGTTCGACCCGTGCATCGACCAGCCCCTGGTCAACGCCGCGATGCAGGCTCATGCGACGTGCAATGGTTTCGGCAAGCGGAAGATTGGCGTTCCCAGCGATAAGCTTGGGTTCGTGAAGTGTCGGCATCGGCTGATTTTCCCCGGGCAGCAGTGGCAATGTGACAGATTCGTGATGTTGACACCGCTTAGCATGGGTCTACCGTCCCGCAAAGATAACGCAGCGGAGAAAGTGAACATGGCCCAGATTGACTACTTTTTTGCGACACTCTCGCCCTATTCCTATCTGGCGGAAATGCGCCTTGAAGAGATCGCGGCAAAACACGGTGCGACGATCAACTATAAACCATTGGATATTGTTGCCCTGTTCGGCCGGACAGGTGGAACGCCACCAAAAGACCGACATATATCTCGCATCGAATACCGCGGGCAGGAATTAGTGCGCCAAGCGCGTAATCTGGATATGCCGTTGAACCTGCAGCCTGCGCACTGGCCGACGAACATGGCACCGTCCTCTTACGCTGTGATCGCAGCAGTACAGGATGGATCAGGTGATGTGGGTAAACTTTGCCATTCCTTCTTGCGTGCCTGCTGGGCAGAAGAAAAGGACATCTCTGATGATGGCGTGATCCGGGATTGCTTGGAACAGGCAGGATTTAGTCCAAATCTAGCTGATAGTGGCCTGTTGGTAGGTGCGGAAACCTACGCCGCAAATCTGGAAGAAGCCGTGGACCGGGGTGTTTTCGGGGCACCTTTCTACATCACACCGGACGATCAGAGGTTCTGGGGACAGGACCGTCTTGATGATCTGGACAAGCATCTGGCTGAGATGAAATAGCCGGGGCAGGGAGGCACGGCTACAAGAGGTTCAGAAACCGATCGATCTGGTCGGTTTCGATGGACCAGTCACAGACAAGGCGGCAGGCCAGCATCTCGTCTTCGTCGACACCGTCCAACGTATCGCCCCACAGGTGATAAACGGCGCCGGCCTCGTGCAGGCGCTTGTGTTGGCTGCGAGGAAAGCTTGCGAAAATCATGTTTGCCTGGGGTTCATGCAGGAATTCTGCCCCGACTGCCCGCAGACCACCCGCCAATCGCGCGCAATTGGCATTCGCTTTGCGAGCTGATTTCAGCCACAGGTCATCCTGCAGATAAGCAGCCATCTGGGCCGACAGATAACGGTGCTTGGAAAACAGGTGCGCCCCGCGCTTGCGCCGCAGCTCGAACTCCCAAGCTTTGCTTTCGTCGAAGAAGATTACGGCCTCGACACCCATCAGCCCGTTTTTGGTGCCGCCAAAGCTGACTGCGTCAACACCAGATTTCCACGTCATCTCTGCCGGTGAGCAATTCAAAGCGACCAGAGCGTTAGTGAAGCGTGCACCATCCATATGCACCGGCAACCCATACTTCTTGGCAACGCCACACAAGGCTTGAAGTTCGGCAAGCGAGTAAACCGAGCCACGCTCGGTCACCTGAGTGATCGAGACAGGCCCGCGCTGCGGACCATGCACGCCGCGGGTTTCTTCCCCCTCAATGGACTTGGTCAATGCTTCGGGGGTCATCTTGTCGCCACCCGGCACCAGAGTCAGTTTCGCGCCGGTGTAGAATTCGGGGGCATTGCACTCATCCTCATGGATATGAGCAACGGGTGAACAGAACACGGTTTCCCACGGCTTGCTCAGCGTTGCCAACGCCAGTGAATTCGCTGCCGTTCCCGTAGCGACCAGATAAACTGCCGCACCCGGTGCTTCGAAAATGCCGCGGATTTGGTCGCGCACTTCGTTCATCAAGGTGTCGGCGCCATAAGCCATCTGATAGCCCTGATTGGCTTCGGCCAATGCGGCCAGAACTTCGGGATGAACAGGCCCGGAATTATCAGAGGCAAAATGCATTAATTCGGCTCCTCGATGATGTAGTCTTCCCACTCTTCCATGGGCGTTTCGAATTCAGATACGGTTCGCCGCTGCACGGAGACTCCGGCGGTGTGAACGCTTTCAGGCGTACCTGATAGCAAAGGGTGCCAGTCGTAAAGCGGTTTGCCTTCCCAGAGCAGTCGATAGGCGCAAGTCTGGGGCAGCCAATAGGCATGGTTGTCGATGTTATCGGGTGTCATGACGATGCATTCGGGCACGAATTGGTGGCGGATATCATATTGGGTGCACCGGCAAGTTTCGTCATCCAGCAGGCGACAGGCAACACAGGTCAATGCGACCTCGCCCGTATCTTCGTCTTCCAGCTTGTTAAGACAGCATTTGCCGCAACCATCACACAGGGCCTCCCACTCACGCTGGTTCATCTTGCGCAGCGGCTTGCGTTCCCAGAATCGGGGCGCGAGGCCAGCTCGATCGATTGGATCCGTAGTCATGTACTGGCCAGTATCTCTCTCGCGCGCGCGCAATCGGCATCCATCTGCGAGATCAACCCGTCAAGGCCGTCGAATGTCATTTCGGGCCGCAGATAGTCGACCAGACCAAGGGACAGCGTGGCACCGTAAAGATCACCTGAGAAATTGAACAGAAATGTCTCGATGTTAGGAACCTCGCCTTGGAACATGGGCCGGGTCCCGACCGATGCCGCCCCGTGATAGCTGCCCTGATGCGGGCCATCCAGGACGTCGACCAAAACTGCATAAACGCCGAATCTCGGAGGGTGTAGTCCTTCGATCGACATATTGGCTGTCGGGTACCCCAACTCTCGTCCGCGTTGCTCGCCTCCGACGACCTCACCCTCGATCCGGTGCCAGTGCCCCAGCATTGTTGCCGCATCGCGCGGGCGCCCCTCTGACAGAGCTGTCCGGATCGCAGTCGACGAAACCACATTCTCGGTGCGCTCCAACAGGGGCGCGATTGTCACACCGAACCCCATCTCTTCGCCAAAGCGAACCAGGTCCTGAGGGTTACCGCTGCGCCCTTTGCCAAAACAAAAATCGGCACCCACGACAACATGAGAAAGCCCCAGACCATCGCATATGACATTTCTCGCAAAAGCTTCGGGCGTCATACCCGCGAGCGTTGAATTAAAAGGCAGTTCATAAAGCTTCTGCACGCCGAGTTTTTCCAGCCGGTGCGCGCGTGCATTGCCGCGCATCAGACGAAAGGGCGGTGCCTCTGGGGAAAAATACTCTCGTGGATGCGGCTCAAATGTCATGACCCCCAGCGGCGCGTTCAATTCAGCATTGCGCGCCAACTCGATGACGGATTGATGGCCAAGATGAACACCGTCAAAGTTCCCGATGGCGACACTTGCGCCTCGGTCTTCTGGTTCAACAAACTGGAAGTCCCGGATGATATGCATGCGGCTTGCCTAGCGGGACTGCCCGTCAGGTTCAAGCCGCAGTTCGGTTAAGGTGGATTATCAGTCGAACTTGCGGCTCGGAGCCAGCACCATGGCCTCACCCACCAACACTTTCTTTCCGTCAACTGCGCAGTGGCAATCCAGTTTCACCCGACGTTTGGCAAAATCGATATCGATCACCTTGACCTCGGCATAAACCATGTCGCCCGGACGCACCGGCGCCAGAAATTTAAGCGATTGTCCCATGTACACGGTTCCATGTCCGGGCAGCTGCTCTCCGATCACGGCAGAGATCAGGCCGGCGGTCAGCATGCCATGCGCAATGCGCCCTTCGAATATCGTATCGCGGGCATAGTCATCATCCAGATGAACCGGATTCCGGTCGGTCGATACTTGAGCGAACATCTCGATATCTTCATCGGTCACGACTTTGCGCAAGTGCCGTGACATGCCCATTTCGATGTCTTCGATGCAAATCGTTCCGCGCGGAAGGTTGTCCAACATGCTGCCCTCATTCGAGATCGAAAGAGCAACAAAAGACCATCATCTGCCGCTCGTCGGCAACTTTATTACTTCGCAGTTGCAGAAAATCAAGTCTTTTTTGCTATCTCAGGCGACCAATCGAATAGGTTGGATTGATCTGTTCCTTCTCGTTATGAGCTTTCAACGCGTCTTCGTCTGGATGATGTGATGTTTTGGTTTCTACGGCTGCCAAACCGCCGGTGATGAAGAGGGTATCAATGCCTTCCCCCATGCCTCCAGCGATATCTGTTTGCGGCCCGTCCCCTATGGCAAGTATTTCAGAATCCGACACATCAACCCCAATCGCCTGCAACCTGCGCCGGGCCAGATCGTAGATCGGCGGGTGTGGCTTACCGAAATATAGGCTTTCACCACCCATCTCGGTATAAAGTCGGGCCAAAGCACCTGCGCACCATTCGCGCGTTTCGCCTCGGTCCACCACGATGTCCGGATTTGCGCAGAGCAGTTTCATCCTTTTCTGCTTGGCATAAAGAAAGTCGGGCCGGTTCACATCTGGGTCCGCCATCGGGTCGAACGGGCCGCAACACACGATGCCTTCGGCCGCGTCCAGCGGAACGCGTTCAATGTGGATCGGATGATCCAGCAGTTTCAGGGGTTCAAAAAAACCGGCATCCCGCTGCCATTCCCCCATGAAGTAGACTTTTTCGCCAATCGCCCCGCGAAACATCGCTGAACGCGCCGAATCACCGCTGGTTGCAATCGTGTCATAGGAATCTGCCGGCACATTGAAATGTAAAAGCTGCTCGGCAACCCCGGCCCGAGGCTTGGGGGAATTGGTTACAAGAACCACCGTGCCACCACGTTGACGATAAGCTTGCAGTGCCGCGACGGCCTCTGGGTAGGCAGTTATCCCATTATGAACGCAACCCCACAAATCAACAAACAGCGCTTTGTAGCGGTCAGAGATTTCAGCGAGTGAAGAAACGATCTGGGTCATGGCGCGCCTCGTGCAGCAGGGAATGCGAGATGTCAAAGCCTATGGCAGAGCGTGGCGCAATTGGCCAGAGGTGCAGCCCAAGGCGGAGCGGCCGAAATCAACCCCCCTTGTTCATCTGGCCAAAAATATCTCGGAGCACGAGGCAGAGCCTCGCAAAAAAAAGCGCCCGGTTTCGGGCGCCTTTGATGATCTAAATTCAAACCTTGAGGTTCGGAATGATCTGCTTTTTCCGGCTCATCACGCCGGGCAACACAACCGCGTCACCGTCCACGGTTGCGCCAAAGCTCTTCTCAGCGACGCTTTTCACCAGATCATTTGGAACCAATAGCGTCGCTTCTTCGTTCAAAATATCGACCACGAACAGCAACACCTGATCAACGCCGTCTTCCTTGGCCACATCAGCCATCGAGCTTACGATGCTGTCCTTGCGATCCAGCACGACACCGGGGGCAGTGGTTTCCAGAACCGAGACCCGGAACTTGGTGCCGTCGACTTCGTATTCTTTGCTGTCCATGCGGATCAGTTCGGCGTCCGAGAATGACGATACATCCGATTTTGCTGCAAACATGTCGGCGGCGTAGGCCGAGACATCCAGACCAAGTTCAGCCGCCAGTTTCTCAGCCACGGCGCGGTCGTGCGCGGTGGTTGTGGGTGAGCGGAATTCCAGTGTGTCCGACAGGATGCAGGTCAGCGCGGCACCTTTGATCGCGTCGGGCATCTTGGCGGCGTCGTCACCCATCAGGTCGACCATGATGGTTGCCGTGCAGGCCAGCGGGCGCACAGTGATGTCGATGGGGCCTTTGGTTTCAAGCCCGCCAACCAGTTTGTGGTGGTCGATTATGGCGCGGATATCGGCGCTGTTGATGCTGGCGGGCAGCTCGGCCGGATTGTTGGTGTCGACGATGACAACCGGTGCATCCTCGGCCACGTCCTCGATGATTTGCGGCTTGAGCAGGTCCCAACGCTCAAGCATAAAGGCGGCTTCGGTGTTGGGTTCGCCTAGCAAAACGGGCTGTGCCTGTTCACCTTTCACTTCGTTCAGATACCACGACCACAGGATTGGAGAGCCGGTGGAATCGGTGTCGGGAGATTTGTGGCCAAAAACTAGCGTTGTCATGTCTCGTGTCCTGAAGAATATGGATTTGCGCGCCTTATAGGGTGGTCAAACACGGTTGTCACCCGGAAGCAAACTTGCTGCGACCCTTGGTCTGAAAACCTAGAATTCAGCGCGTTCCAGTGTATATCCGGCTTGATGTAGCTGGTTCAGTAAGCCGTAGTCGTTGCTCAGATGTCCGGCCCCGACAGCGATCACCGCGGTCTGATCCTTCAGGTCCAGAATCTTTTCCATCCAGTTGGCGTTGCGTTGCACCAGAAGCTGATCCTCGAACCCTTTCCATTCGGCGTTAAACTCTTCTGGTGTCATCCCTGAAGCTTCAAGTCCCTGAATTTTCGCAAGCTCAATGATCGCGGCGTGCTGCTCTTCGATATAGGCGTTCGCCATGGTGATCATTTGGTCGTCCCCGGCCTGCAGCGCCCCGGCCAGCCTGGTCAGTGACGCCACTTGTTCCTCCAGAGGATGGCTGTCGAACATGGCGATCAGATCCTCGATCCGCTCTAGCGAATACTGGGGTATCCCGTGTTGTTCGGCCAGTTCCGTCAGGCGCGTGTCCATGCCGCGATCAAAGTCTGGGGTATTCATCAGGCAAGGCGGAATGCCCAACATCATGCTTAGAAACCAAGGGCGCATCTTGGCGGCCATCCAGGCGGGAATGCCACGCTCGGCCAGAGTCGCGGACAGCGCTGTCCAATCTTCTTCCGACATCAGGTCAATCAAAGTGGGGCCGGACGTAATCAGGACCGGGCTGAAATCATCGGCCAGATCTTTTTCGAACGCGTCCATTTCGTCCTGCGTGACCTCGAAGAAAAACGCGTCGGCCTGACTCAGAGCTGGCTCCAAGCGCTCGACCACGGGTGCCATGCGGGGGTCGCTGGTGTGGAGGGTGCCGATCAGGTGCAAGACGGTCCCGTCTTTTGTCGCGATCCAGTGGTTGCCCTCCGGAAACGGAATGTCACTGATTGTCTTCTCGAGATCAGCTTGACTTTCGGCCGACAGGTCAAGCCTAAGATCTCTCCCTTCGCAGGCCGCATGGGCGGTAATCGGAAGCAACAGGCCGAGACAAAAGCTGAGCAAGCGCATATGGAACCTTCCGGAAATGGCGAATATGACCAAGACGTACTCCTGCCTTCTTGTAAGTTGCAATGTAGTTTGTCTTCAAACCGTGGCTGGCAATCCGCGCGAAACTACATAGCATAGCGTTATGAAGCTCGAGCAGGATCTCTATCCACCCATCAAAGCCTTGTTGGAACGTCAGGGATATACCGTGAAAGGTGAGGTTGGCGCCGCCGATATTGTTGCTCTGCGGGATGGGCAGGAGCCGGTGATCGTGGAACTCAAGCTGCGCTTCAGTCTCGCGCTGTTTCACCAAGCCATCACACGACTGAAAATAACCGATCAGGTCTATATTGGGGTCTGTAAACCAAAAGGCCGGGCAGCGAGACGGGCGTTGAAGGATAATCTGGCGCTGTGCCGCCGCCTGGGATTGGGCCTGATCACCGTGCGCTCTGATGGAGCGGTCGAGGTTCAATGCGATCCCGGCCCCTATGCGCCGCGCAAGGATAAGGTCAGGGCTAAGCGATTGCTGCGCGAGTTTGAAAGGTTGCAGGGCGATCCCAATGCGGGCGGTGCCACGCGTCATGGGATCGTAACGGCCTATCGGCAAGATGCGCTAAAATGCGCGGCCCATCTGGCAGAGAACGGAGCGGGCAAGGGGGCCGATGTCGCAAAGGCCACTGGCGTAAGTGCGGCGACACGTTTGATGTACGACAATCATTACGGCTGGTTCGAAAAAGTGGAAAAGGGCGTCTACGCGCTGTCTGAGGCAGGGCAAGAAGGTCTGAAACACTGGGCGTACAGCTGGGATCAGCCAGACTAGGTGCCTTGTTCTTGCCTGCTTATCGCGCCAGGCAAAAAAATCTTTCACATATTGTTGACTCGCTTCCTGCAACTCCCTAGCTATGCGTCGTTATCACTCATGAGACCCGAGTGCTAACGCCTCGTCAGTCGGCGAGGGGAGGATAACAAACTTTGAGCCCAAGGAGCTGCAAAGATGGCATTGAAACCGCTTCATGACCGTGTGCTGGTTCGTCGCGTAGAAAGCGAAGAGAAAACCGCAGGCGGACTGATCATTCCCGACAGCGCAAAAGAAAAGCCCAGCGAAGGCGAAGTCGTTGCAACCGGCGAAGGCGCGCGCAAGGACAGCGGCGAACTGATCGCGATGGCTGTAAAAGCTGGCGACAAGATCCTGTTCGGCAAATGGTCGGGCACCGAGGTTCAGGTCAACGGCGAAGAGCTGCTGATGATGAAAGAAAGCGACATCATGGGGATCATCGAGTAAGCGCACCCGCTTTCTCTGATCTTCATTTCAACAGATATTCTCAAGGAGAGACAACATGTCTGCAAAGGACGTCAAGTTTGACACCGATGCCCGTAACCGCATGCTGGCCGGTGTAAATGTTCTGGCCGATGCTGTTAAAGTGACCCTGGGCCCGAAAGGCCGCAACGTGGTTCTGGACAAATCCTTTGGCGCGCCGCGCATCACCAAAGACGGTGTTTCGGTTGCCAAGGAAATCGAACTGGAAGACAAGTTCGAAAACATGGGCGCGCAGATGGTGAAAGAAGTCGCCAGCCGCACCAATGACGAAGCCGGCGACGGCACCA